>DAINSQ010000196.1:0-6293 GCA_036741235.1 Saprospiraceae bacterium
TTATTTTGACTAAAGATATTAAATAAAATTAATTGTAATGTGTTTTTATCGGCGCAGATGCTTTTTGATTATTCGATTGCCGGATTTGGCCGCTTTGCATATACGGGCAGAGGTGACTACGCCGGACAGGTTGCTATTGTGAGAAGATAACGCCCGGAGAAGCTGGAAAGTTGCGGGCAAAGTTTGCCCTGTAATTCCCTGGTTGGGTCAAATACGATTAAAATAACTCCTTATCGCTTTTATACACCATATGGATATGCGGAATACCGTCTTCGAGGTAAGTATCGCCTATTACTGTAAAGCCGAAATTCTGGTAGAATGTCAGGAGATAATATTGCGCGCCTATTTGAACAGGCGTATCTGCAAATAACTGCCGGCAGGCGGCGAGCGCTTCTGCCACCAGTTGTTTGCCCAGGCTTTGCCCGCGCCGTGCCGGCGATGTCACAACCCTGCCGATAGAAGCATATCCTTCATAGGAGACACCCGGCGGCAACAGTCGCGCGTAAGCGACTAACAGGCCGTCACCGTCGATGCCCAGTAAATGCCAGGAAGGGATGTCTTTGCCATCGGCGTCAAGATATGGGCAGTTTTGTTCCACAACGAAGACTTCCTGGCGCAACGCCATGATATCGTATAGTTGCCTTAGCGTAAGCGCATCAAAAGGCAAGACGGAAAATGCAATAGAGTTAGGCGGCATGAGGCTGTATATCCGTCATTTCATCAGCGTAACGCTACCTGTAGCCAGTAGTTCCACGCCGTTGCAGATATGATTAATGCGATAGAGCAATACCCCTGGATTAATAAGCTCGCCATTGTAAGTGCCGTCCCATTTGGCAAAGGGATCGGTCGTATAAAAGACGCGGTTGCCCCAGCGGTCAAAAATTTCAAAAGACAACAGTTCCTGCAGTGCAAAGGGATTGCTGATGCCGAATTCGTCATTCAGGTTGTCGCCGTTGGGCGTAAAAGCTCGAGGCAGGAATATCTCATTACAAACAAGTGTTGCCGGGTCGATCACTGTTACGCGCAGCGAGTCGCTCGCCACACAGGTCGACACATTGTCGGCCATGCGCAAAGTATAGGTATACGTACCGGCTTGCGACGGGGTGATGACCGGCTCCGGCGAATTGGACGGATTGACGTCGGCGGCGGGCATCCAACTGAACAAAGTAGCGCAAGTAGTATTGAGCCGGATTTGGATGGGGCTGCCGAGGAAGATCAGCGTATCGCGGTTATCGATCATATCGGGAGAAAGTTGTAGCCCTTCTACCTCGCTTTCCTTGAGTGCGCGGTTGTATATGCGCAGTTCGTCGATGAGGCCGTCAAAGGGCACTTCATTGCCTCCTATGCAATTGCTGCTGCCAATGGTAAAATTGCCGTTGTTGAGTACATCCACCCGGGAAGCCGTGCCGAGATCGCCTGCAAATAAGCCGTTCACATACAACTTAACCCGCAGGTTTTCGCGCACCAGGGCCACATGCTGCCAACAGGATGTATTGTCGATAGTGTGCACAAGCGATACCCCCTTGAGCGGGTCCTGGATCATCGCAGCGTTGATCGTGCGGGTTTGAGGTACGTAGCGGATGTAGAAGATATTTTCATCGCCGCAATCCGGGCTGCGCTTCGACATCAGGTATTGCGTGCCGTTTACGCCTACGGGTTTGAAGTAGAAGCTGATGGTAATATCTTCAGTATCAAATTCTTTGTTGATATTGTCGCTACCGAGTACCACCAGAGCGTCGTCGCCGCCATCGAGTCGCAGCGCCTGTCCGCTGACTCCGCATACATAAGCCGGATCGCCGATTTCAACGCCGGTATTAGCGGAGTTGCCAGTGTCGTCCTGTGGACCTACGTTAAATGAATAATAAGCTACAAGGCCTATATTCGTTTGAGCCTGAAGGCGATACGAAATCAAGATAACTAAAAAAGCCAGGATGCAGAATATGCGCATGAAAACAAGATTTGAAATACAATTTATTGCCTCGGCATTAGACGGAGTAGCATGGCGTTTTGTAGAACATTCATAGCCAATGCTATACATTCTTTTCCAACTTAACCGCAGCCACTGCTTTACAACGCAGAAAGCGGGGTATTCATTTTTTGCCGGTGCAAAATTATACTTCGCATGGTTACCAGAGGTGAAATTTTGGCAAGTTTATTTTTTGATTACTTCCCAAAGAGCCCTTCAAGACCGGGAGGTATCATATCCTGGATCATTTTCTGGCTTTCCGCCTGTTCCTTTTCAGCAGCGAGCGCCAGGGCGCGGTTGACGGCCACCGTGACGAGGTCTTCAACCTGCTCTGTATCATCCCAGTCGAGCAGGGTTTTATCAAACTTAATATTGAGGATTTCACGGGCGGCATTGGCGCTTACTTTTACGGCGCCATCGCCTGCTTCGGCCTCCACGACAATTGTCGCCAGCTTTTTGTGCATGGCTTTTTGTTGTTCTTGCGCTTGCGAAAAAAGATCTCCGAACATGTTGAAATGTTTATGAATGTTGAAGCCGGGATTAGCCCCCGGTGGTTTTGCAATTGGGTTCAGGCAGAAAGGCGCCTACTCTCCCCATCTGGAAACATCATCCGGGGAAAAATGATAGGCATAACAGTCCTGTAGCGCATTTTCAACAGGGTAGCGAGAGTATAACTCCCAAACAGCTTCCTCGGAGAGGGCGTAGTCGTACACCCGCAATTCGTCGATTACCCCTTTGAAGCGCTCGGCGCGACCACCTCGAAGGCAGGGGCTATTGGAAAACGAAAGGAGCGCTTCGTTGCTCATATCGACGCCGCTACAGCGAAAACCTCTTTTCTGAGGAACACCGTTGATATAGGTTTTGGCTTCAAACCCTTCGCGCGTCAGCGCAAAATGCATCCAGCGGGTACTGTCGAGCTCGGGGGAAATATCATCGTAGTATTTGGCAGGGTTTTCATACAGCCTGGTATCTACTACCAGCTCCTTTTGGTCGAGCAGGATGTCGAGTTGGTGGTATTCGTCGCAAAGTTCGCGTTTGGACAACATACTTTGGGCAAAAGGAGATTGTTTTTCAGCTTTGAAATAGAAGCTTATTGTGAAATCGGTTACCCCAAAATACCGATTGACAACGCCCTCAAATTCAATAAAATCGTTTACGCCGTCTAGCAGTAAGCCGTCATCTTCGATGCCGCACCAGCACTGTATATCTCCGTACATGATTCCGTCAGAGCCTTTGCCGGTATCATCGCGGGCATCGCAGCGGTTAAAGGAATAATAAGCCACCAGGCCGTCTTCCAGCATGTTGGAAGCGGGAGCCATGGCAAGGATAGCGGCGGCGAGGACAAAAGGGCGCATGATCAGGCAGATTTATCCAAAGATAGGCAACTTGGGCATAGGAGTCAAGCGCTTATTCTTTATCTTTTTTCACATCCTTCACGGCATCCATTACGTCTTTGGTAGCTTTTTCCAGCTCTTCGAGCTGTTTTTTGCGCTGAGCAGCCTTGTCGGCCTGCTTTTTTTCTTCTTCCGCCACTACTTGAGGCGCAGTCTTTTCAGCTTCGTCGGCTGCCGCTTCCGGAATGTGGACTGCGCCTGCATAGGGCGTTTTGCTGAAATCGAGCGCATTGTTTTTTACATCCACATAGATCGTGTCGCCGGCGGTAAAGGCGCCGCTGAGAACGTGCTTCGACAGTTCGTCAACCAGTTCTTTTTGCAGGGCGCGTTTCATAGGCCGGGCGCCGAATTGCGGGTCGTAGCCTTTGTCGGCCAGCCAATCGAGCGCTTTTTCGCTGGCACGCAATACCAGCCCCTGGCGGCCCAACTGTTTGTCGACTTTTTTGAGCAACAGACTGAGTACTTGCTTGATTTCCGCTTTGCTCAGCGGCAGGAACATCACCTGTTCGTCGATACGGTTGAGGAATTCGGGGCGCAAGTTTTCTTTTAGCAGCTTAAATACCTCGGTTTTTGTAGTACCGATGATCTCGATGCGGTGTTTTTCGCCCAGCGCGTCGAGGTCTTCAAAGTTTTCGAGGATGGTTTCGGCCCCCATATTGGAGGTCATGATGATAATCGTATTTTTAAAACTGGCGGTGCGGCCCCGGCTGTCGGTAAGACGCCCGTCGTCAAGCAATTGCAACAGGATATTGAAGGTATCGGGGTGCGCTTTTTCGATTTCGTCGAGCAGGATGATTGAATAGGGTTTGCGGCGTACGGCCTCGGTAAGTTGTCCGCCTTCTTCGTAACCCACATAACCCGGAGGAGCGCCGACGAGTCGCGACACATTGTGGCGCTCCTGGTATTCGCTCATATCGATGCGGGTAATGGCTTTTTCGTCATTGAAGAGCACTTCGGCGAGGGCTTTTGCCAACTCTGTTTTGCCTACGCCGGTGGGGCCCAGGAAGATAAACGACCCGATGGGGCGGTCGGCATCCTGAAGGCCGGCTCTGCTGCGGCGCACGGCATTGGCAACGGCGCGCACGGCTTCATCCTGGCCGATGAGGCGCTTGTGCAGTTCGTCTTCAAGCAACAACAGCTTATCTTTTTCGCTTTGCAGCATACGCGACACGGGTATGCCGGTCCAGCGGCCCACTACCTCGGCGATATCATTGGCCGTGACCTGCTGGTTGGTGAGCCGGTTGTCTTCAGGGAGTTGACCCAGTTTTTCTTCAGCGGCTTTGAGGAGCGACTGTTGGTATTGCAATTCGCCGTAGCGGATTTTAGCAACAGTTTCGTAATCGCTATTGCGCTCGGCTTTTTCGGCTTCGTTATCTAGTTCGTCGATGCGCTTTTTGATACCGGTGATGGTGTCGACGATTTCTTTTTCATTTTGCCAGGTAGCGCGCAGTGAGTCGCGTTTTTCGCGGGCATTGGCGATTTGCTCGGAGATAGTTTGCAGCTTTTTCTCGTCGCGCTCGCGCTTGATGGCTTCGCGTTCTATCTCGAGTTGGCGCACGCGGCGCTCCCAGGCATCCACTTCCTCCGGCACCGAGTCGAGTTCGAGGCGGAGTTTGGCGGCGGCCTCATCAATGAGGTCGATGGCCTTGTCGGGCAGAAACCGGTCGGCGATATAGCGGTGGGAGAGTTCGGCTGCTGCGATAAGCGCTTCGTCGAGAATCTCTATTTTGTGATATACTTCGTAGCGCTCTTGCAAGCCCCGCAGGATAGAGATCGTATCTTCCACGCCGGGTTCTTCGATCGTTACGGTCTGGAAGCGGCGCACCAGGGCTTTGTCTTTTTCGAAATACTTTTGGTATTCGTCGAGCGTAGTAGCGCCAATGGCATGCAGCTCGCCGCGGGCCAGGGCGGGTTTGAGGATATTGGCGGCGTCGATGGCGCCTTGTCCGCCGCCGGCGCCGATAAGCGTGTGGATTTCATCAATAAACAGAATAATCTCGCCGCCCGAATCGGTAACTTCCTTGATCACGCTTTTGAGCCGTTCTTCAAATTCGCCTTTGTATTTTGCGCCGGCGACAAGCCCGGCGATATCCAGCACATAAATCTTTTTGGAGGCCAGGTTATCGGGTACGTCGCCCTTTACGATACGCCAGGCGATGCCTTCCACGATGGCCGTTTTGCCTACGCCGGGTTCGCCTACCAGCACGGGGTTATTTTTGGTACGCCGGGCCAGGATATGGAGCACGCGGCGGATTTCCTCGTCGCGCCCGATGATGGGATCGAGTTTGCCCGATTCGGCGCGTTCGTTGAGGTTGATGCCGAATTTGGCAAGGGCATTATAGGTTTCCTCTGCGCTTTGCTCGGTAACCTTGCGGCCTTTGCGCAATTCGAGAATGGCTTCTTTGAGCGACTCGGGGGTAGCGCCGCTTTCTTTGAAAAGCCGCGCGCCTTTGTCGTCGCCCAGCAAGATCCCCAACAACATGAGTTCGATGGAAATATATTCATCGCCAAACTCCTTGAGCATCGATTTGGCGCGGCTTAGCGCCCGATTGGCCTCGGTGGTCAAGTATTGCTTTTCAACGCCCTGCACGCGCGGGTATATGCGTATAGCTTCATCAAGCAGGTGGCGTAGCGCCTTGGCGTCTACGTTCATTTTCTGAAGCAGAAACGAAGTTACGTTTTCGTCTATCTCGAGTATACCTCTGATCAGGTGGGTGGTATCTACCTGTTGTTGATCGAGGCCCGCAGCAATCTGCTGGGCTTTAATGATAGCTTCTTGCGCTTTGACGGTAAAATTGTCGTAGGTCATTGCCTGCTATTGTTTGAGGGGGCAATATCCTGATTTTTTGTGGGAATAGCAAGGGAGGGTCGATGAGGATTTATGAGGGTTTATGAGGGTTTATGAGGGTTTATGAGGGTTTATGAGGGTTTAT
>DAINSQ010000196.1:6393-8629 GCA_036741235.1 Saprospiraceae bacterium
TATGAGGGTTTATGAGGGTTTATGAGGGTTTATGAGGGTTTATGAGGGTTTATGAATGTTTATGAGGGTGCGTTGTAATGTTATTCAATTTTGAGAATAAATATAAAAACTAATTTCAAAAATTGAATACCATGATCAGATCAATTTTCCAAAGACGGAGCGGTACCTGGTATCTTTTGCTTGCCACGTTGGTGCTGCTATATTCGGGTTGCGCTTCGGAGACCTATTTCCACGCAAACTTTGAAGGTAATACGGTCGGGCAGCCGCCCCTATCGACACAAAAAGTAGGAACTGTACAAAAAGATGGGCCTGCCGGCAGTGTAATTGTAGTCAATCTTTCTCCAGAGCTTCCCGGTAATTGGGTAAAAGTAACCCGATCCGAAAATGCGACTTCCGTATCGGGTTTACAAGGTACCCTCAAGCAGTTTGGCGGGGTGGGTGAGTATGTATTCACGGCCACTATGCACATCCCTTCAGAAAGCAAAGTAGTCACGATTCAATTTGAGCCGCATAATCAAGCCGTTAATCAATACGCTAATTTTCTGCACATCGATTTTCTCGAGAATAACAAGGTCAGAATAAACGATAATGACGCTACTACCTTTGGCGTCTTTCCAAGAGATAAACCTTTTATTGTACAGGTTACGCTCAATATCGGAAGTTCTGTATCAACGGCAAAAATCACGCTATCCGGAGCTGAAGCATCAGGAGAAGCTAACCATACCATAAGTCCGAATGGATTGGCGCCTCAGTTTGGGAATATCCGACTCTGGATGGGTTTTCCATGGACCGGCCATTTTCACGCTACCAATATTGTCGTTAGGAAAAACGATGAAGATTAATCATTCACACTTTCACACCCAATCTTTACCTTCTTAACTCCGCCACCACCGCCGCTTTTAGCAGCGATACCCACCGGGCATACATCTTGCCGGAGGGGTGTAGCTGGTCGGAAGCGACGAGCGCGGGGTCTTGCAGGCCTTCGCGGGAAATGGGGGTAATATCGATATAATGCACGCCGCGCTCCAGCGAAATAGATTTATTGGCGGCATTAAATTCGTCAATTTGCTCGCTGATGCGGGCAGGGTTGAAATTTTGTCCGAAGGGGGTATAGGCGTAGTCGGGAATTGACAGTACGAATACTCGTTCGGGCCGGCTACCTGCGTAAATGACGGCTTGCTCGAGCAAGTCGGCAAACTGTGTCTCGTATTCATCCAGCGGATACCCGCGGTATTGGTTGTTGACGCCGATGAGTAACGTGACGATATCAAAGCTGTTACCTACCGGCGGTTGGGCAGCGGCGATGGCAACGTCGAGGTCGGCGGTAGTCCAGCCGGTTTTGGCAATGACGCGCGCACTTCCCATGATTTGGTGCGGCAACAGGCTGTCGATCAACTGCGTCGGGAAGCGTTCATCTGCAGGCACGCCATGACCAATGGTGTACGAATCGCCCAGGGCCAGGCAGGAGATATACAGGGGCGTATCTACCGGCGGAGTGGGCTCGATTAAGGGGTCGCTTTCATGTTGACAGAAGGTGAAGGTAAGGGGGAGGAGGAGGAGGAGGAAGCGCATATGTTTGAGGAAAATTTTTGTATGAAACAAGGGATGGGAGGATACTGTTCACGGGTTTTTTTTTACCACAGAGTAAAACGGAGTAAAACGGAGTGACACAGAGCGTTATCTTGACTCTGTGAAACTCCGTTTTACTGTGGTAAAATAAATCACATTCCCTACTCTATAATATTCGTCTTCAACTGCGTCCTGTAATAAGAAAACACATTCGACTTAGAAATAAACCCTACATATTTTCCATCGTGTACCACCGGCAAATTCCATGCGCCGGTATCGTCGAATTTTTTCATAGCCGCTTCCATGCTTTCGTTGATGTCAATGATGCCGGGAGGCCTTGTCATCAGATCTTTCACCCATACTTTTTCGTATAATTCATTTTTAAAAATAATCTCTCGGATATTGTCCAATAAAATGATGCCGATTAATTGATTTTCTTTAACTACCGGAAAAATATTCCTTTTTGATGCGGCGATAGCTTCTACCAGATCACCCAGTGTATTCTCCGGACCTACTGTTTTAAAATCGGTTTCGATAAGGTTATTCATTTTAAGCGACGACAAAATATTGCGGTCTTTATCCGAAGTAAAAATCTGCCCGCGGCTGGCTAATTTTTTGGCATCCATGGAATATTTTTCGTAAGATCTTGAAATAGCAAAGCTAATCG
>DAINSQ010000197.1:0-8567 GCA_036741235.1 Saprospiraceae bacterium
GTTGTAGGTTGTAGGTTGTAGGTTGTAGGTTGTAGGTTGTAGGTTGTAGGTTCTATGTTGTAAGTAAAAAAACATACTCATAACTTACAACCTACAACTTACAACCAAAAAAAAGCGTACCTTTGCGGCTTCAATTTCAGAAGCTATCATGCAGAACATCAGAAACATTGCGATTATCGCCCACGTAGACCACGGCAAAACCACCTTGGTAGACAAAATGCTGCTGGCCGGGCGCTTGTTCAAAGACCACGAAAAGCCAGGTGAACTCATGCTCGACAACAACGACCTAGAGCGCGAACGCGGCATCACCATCCTGGCCAAAAACGTGGCCATTACGTATAAAGACGTAAAAATCAACATCATCGATACGCCGGGTCACAGCGACTTCGGCGGCGAAGTAGAGCGCGTACTCAACATGGCCGACGGCGTACTTTTGCTCGTCGATGCCTTTGAAGGCCCCATGCCCCAAACCCGCTTTGTATTGCAAAAAGCCATTCAGCTGGGGTTAAAGCCCATTGTAGTGGTCAACAAAGTCGACAAACCCAACTGTACGCCGATGGAAGCCCAGGAGGCCGTCTTCGACCTCATGTTCAGCCTCGACGCCACAGAAGAACAGCTCGACTTCCCCACCCTCTTTGGCTCGGCTAAAAACGGCTGGATGAGCCACGACTGGCAGCAGCCTTCTCCCGATATTACGCCGTTGCTGGACGCCATCATCGAACACATACCGCCGCCGGTAGTTAGCGAAGGCACGCCCCAGATGCTCGTCACCTCGCTCGACCACTCGCCATACATTGGCCGTATTGCCATCGGCAGGGTCAACCGAGGGCAATTGCTCAATGGGCAGCAGGTATCGCTCGTAAAAAAAGACGGCCGCATCGAGCGCAGCAAAATCAGGGGGTTGTATGTTTTTGAAGGTTTTGAGAAAAAAGAAACCGACAAAGTGTTGGCCGGCGAAATATGCGCCATCGTAGGCGTCGACGGCTTCGAAATCGGCGACACCATCGCCGACCCCGAAAACCCCGAAGCGCTGCCCACTATCGCCATTGACGAGCCGACGATCAGCATGGTCTTCACCATCAACGACTCGCCGTTTTTCGGCCAGGAAGGCAAATTTGTCACCTCTCGTCACGTCAAAGATCGCCTCGAGCGCGAGTTAGAGAAAAATCTGGCCCTGCGCGTTGAGAATACCGATTCGCCCGATACCCACAAAGTATTTGGCCGCGGGGTACTCCACCTCTCGGTGCTCATCGAAACCATGCGCCGCGAAGGCTACGAACTCCAGATCGGCCAGCCCCAGGTTATCACCAAACGCATCGACGGCGAATTGCACGAACCCGTCGAAGAACTCAAAATCGACCTGCCCGAGGCCAACGCCGGCACAGCCATCGATATGGTCACCCGACGCAAGGGCATCATGCTTTCCATGACGCCCAAAAGCGACCGCGTACACCTCGAATTTGAAATACCCTCCCGCGGCATCATGGGTCTGCGCAGCCAACTGCTCACCGCTACGGCCGGCGAAGCCATCATGACGCACCGCTTCAAAGAATTCCAGCCCCACAAAGGCGATATCCCCGGCCGCATCAACGGCTCTTTGATCAGTATGGAAACCGGCGAGGCCATCCCCTACTCTATCAACAACCTGCAAGACCGCGGCATTTTCTTCGTGGGCCCCGGCGAGCAGATCTATGAAGGACAGGTAGTGGGTGAAAACAGCCGCCCCGGCGACCTGGCCGTGAACCTCACCAAAACCAAAAAGCTGACTAATATGCGCGCCTCCGGCTCTGACGACAAGGTGCGCCTGATTCCGCCCCGCCGCTTCTCCCTCGAAGAGGCGCTGGAATATATCCAGGAAGACGAATACGTAGAAGTAACGCCAAATAGCATCCGCTTGCGCAAGATCCTGCTCAAGGACTTTGAACGCAAACGCGCCAAAAACCAGGCGCTCAGCGCAGTGGATTAGAGAGTGTGAGAGTGTGGGAGTGTGGGAGGGTGAGAAACTAGTAAATCCTGAGTCATTATCCATGAATTACCTGATTCAAACAGCCCGTCTCACACTCCGCCCATTCGCGCCGGAGGATGCGCCTCACCTTTTCGAGCTCAACAACGACCCAGAGGTCATCAAATACACCGGCGATCCGCCGTTTGAAAGCGAGCGGGCTGCGCTGGAATTCATTTTACAATACGATCAATACGAGCGCTACGGCATGGGCCGCTGGACCGTGCTGGAAAAAAACACAGGTGAATATCTGGGCTGGTGCGGACTAAAATACATTGCTTCGCTTGATGAAGTAGACATAGGTTTTCGCTTTATGCAAAAGCACTGGGGCAAGGGCTACGCCACTGAAAGCGCTGCGGCTTGCCTTCGATATGGATTTGAAACGCTGGGCTTACGGCGCATCGTGGGCCGCGCCATGAAAGCCAATACGGGCTCAATCCGCGTATTGGAAAAGATAGGCCTGCGCTTCGAGGCCGAGATTGACTTTGAGGAGCATCCGGGGGTGTTGTATGGGGCGCTTGCACTTCCCAAGAAAAATTAGCATATTTGTGTCCTGGCAATTGCGCGTATGTTAAAAAACCTATCCATAGGACTCCTCGCCGGCCTTTTGTTCGTTTCGCAAACGGGCATCAGGGTGGATATTCACGCCTGTGGAGAAGAAGAAGCCATACGTTTTCTAGGATTGCACTTCGGCATACATTGCTCCTGCCCCGATTGGCACCACGACACGCCCAATGATTGTTGCGACGACGAGCAGTTGTTTGTAAAAGCCGCTACCTCTCACTGGATCGGCGCCTCCGGCGTATCGCTTCCCGACAAGGCAGATTTTATCGCTTCATTGCCGCCGCTGCCGGTCTTGAACCATATTATTCCTGTCATTGACCACGCTCCGCCGCCCGATGGCGGTCTTAGCCCGCCAGGACGAGCTCCGGCTTTGTTTCTTTTGAACTGTATATTCAGGTTGTAGGTCTTTTTTGGATTGCGATTTCAAGAAAGATTGCTCAACTAATGCAGTGAAATAATGAGAATGATAAGTTTGTTGATTGGCGCTATGGCTTTGGCGAGCTGTGGCGACAATACCGCAACCGGCCATGCGCACCAGTCGCCGCCGGCACAGGCGCCCGCTGCTCCGGTGAAAAAGGAAGTCCAGACGGTCCGCCCTGTTTTTGAGCGGGTAGACCCCTATATCAGGCGGCATATCGACGCAGTCGTGGGGCAATACCTGCACATCAAAGACGCGCTCGTAGTAGCCCAACCCGCCGGCGTGCCGGCTATCGCCCAACAAATACAGGTTGAGTTAAAGGGCGTGGATAAATCCTATCTTAGCTTTCCGCAAAAGGCGGCATACGACAAGACAGCTATGGATTTGCGCAAGCATATAGATAAATTGGCAGCCACAAAGGATTTGGCAGGCCAACGCATCATCCTGGAGCCGTTGTCACTCGCCGTTTTTCAACTTGTCAAGGATTTCGGCTACCGCAGCAGCCTCTATCGCGAATACTGCCCCATGGCCTTCGACAACCGCGGCGCAGCCTGGCTGAGCGACTCCGATTCCATTCGCAACCCATATTTCGGCGACGAGATGCTCGCCTGCGGAACCGTTACCGACATCCTAAATCGCTGATCGTATGGTACAATGGTTAATTAACTGGTCATTGCAAAACCGGCTGATCGTCATCATGTTTGCCGCAGGGCTCTTCGGCTGGGGCGTGCTGTCGGTGCAGCGCAACCCTATCGATGCCATCCCCGACCTGTCGGAAAACCAGGTCATCGTATTTACCGAGTGGATGGGCCGCAGCCCGCAGATCATAGAAGACCAGGTGACTTACCCGCTGGTATCCAATCTGCAAGGTATACCCAAGGTCAAAAATATTCGCGGCGCTTCGATGTTCGGCATGAGTTTCGTTTATATCATCTTTGAAGACAACGTCGATATTTACTGGGCGCGCACCCGCGTGACCGAACGGCTCAGCTTTGCGCAGCGCCTGCTGCCCGCCGGAGTGATGCCCACACTGGGCCCCGACGGCACCGGCGTGGGGCATATATATTGGTATACCCTCGACGCGCCGGATATAGACCTGGCCGAGCAGCGCGCTTTACAAGACTGGTACGTCAAATTCGCCCTGCAAACTACGCCGGGTGTGGCCGAAGTAGCTTCTTTCGGCGGTTTTGAAAAACAATACCAGATTGTTGTAGACCCGCTCAAACTGCAATTCTACCGCCTGTCGCTGATGCAGGTGATGCAGGCCGTTCGGACCAACAACAACGATGTGGGCGGCCGCAAATTTGAAATGTCGGATATTGCTTATGTTATTCGAGGTTTGGGATATATTGAAAATAAAAGCGACCTCGAAGAAATGGCGGTAGCCACCGTCGACGGATTGCCCGTCAGGCTGCGCGATGTGGCTACCATACAGATGGGCGGCGAACAGCGGCTCGGCATCTTTGACGAAAACGGCGAGGGCGAGGTAGTCGGCGGTATCGTGGTGATGCGCTACGGCGAAAATGCGGACCAGGTGATCCAGGCCGTCAAGGCAAAATTGCAGGAAATCGAAAAAGGCCTGCCCCAGGGCGTTCGTTTCAAAACGGCATACGACCGCAGCATCCTGATCGAAGAAGCCATCGCTTCGGTAAAAAACACCCTGATTGAAGAGATGGTCGCGGTGTCTATTGTGGTGTTGCTTTTTCTCTTCCACTGGCGCAGCGCCTTGATTATTCTCATCCAATTGCCTATTTCGGTAGCCATCGGCTTTATCTTGCTGGAAGCTTTCGGCATCTCGTCCAATATCATGTCGCTTACGGGCATCGCCCTGGCTATCGGGGTAGTCGTCGACGACGGTATTGTGATGGTGGAAAACGCCTACCGACACCTCTCGGAGCGTATGCAGTTGACACCCGGCGAAAAATTAAGCGCGGGAGAACGCCTGCAACTTATCGCTCGTTCGTCGCGACAGGTGGGGCCCGGGGTGTTTTACTCCACCATTGTGGTTATCGCGTCATTCCTGCCGGTATTTTTACTTACCGGCATGGAAGGCAAGTTATTCCACCCGCTGGCCTGGACCAAAACCTTTATCCTGCTTGTCGACGCCGTCATTGCCATTACGCTTACCCCGGTTTTGATTACTTTATTATTAAAAGGCAAGCTGCGCCCCGAAGAAGAAAACCCGCTCAACCGGGTATTAGAGCGCATCTACACCCCGATACTGGGCTGGTGTCTGCGCTGGCGCAAAACAACGCTGGCTTTGATGATCGCCGCTTTGGCTGCCGGTTTTGCCATGTTGTCAAAATTGGGTACCGAGTTTATGCCCCCTCTCGACGAAGGGTCGCTGCTTTTTATGCCGGTAACCCTGCCCGATGTATCCAACAGCGAGATCAAACGGATTTTGCAGGTACAAGACAAGCTCATCAGCTCCGTGCCCGAGGTGAGCTACGTATTGGGCAAAGCCGGCAGGGCAAGCACAGCCACCGACAATGCCCCCATCAGCATGATCGAAACCATCATCCTGCTCAAACCCCGGCATGAATGGCGGCCCGGCGTTGACAAAGACAGCGTTATCAACGAACTCAATGGACTGCTGCAATTTCCGGGCGTCACCAACGGCTGGACCCAGCCCATCATCAACCGCATTAATATGCTCTCTACCGGTATTCGCACCGATGTGGGCATCAAAGTTTACGGCCAGCGCTCCGACAGTATCAACTTGCTGGCGCAATCGCTCAAAAAAGCCCTCGAAGGGGTGCCCGGCGTCAGCGACCTGTACGTGGAGCCCATCACCGGCGGCAAATACATCGATATAGACCTCAAACGCGAGGAACTGGGCCGCTACGGCCTAAGCGTCGACGACGTAAATACCGTTATAGAAAGCGCACTGGGCGGTATGACCCTCACCGCCACCATCGAGGGCCGCCGCCGGTTTGGCATCAATTTGCGGTATGCGCAAGATTACCGCAACAGCCTCCAGGCCCTGCGACAATTACAGGTGCAGACCATAGACTACGGCCCCATCCCCCTGGAGGCCGTCGCCGACATAAGGCTCAGCGAGGGTCCGCCGATGATCAACTCGGAAAACGCCATGTTGCGCGGCGCCGTTTTGTTTAACGTACGCGGCCGAGACCTGGGCAGTGCCGTACAGGAAGCCCAGAATCGAATAAGGCAAAGCATAGACAAATTGCCCAAAGGTTATTTCCTCGACTGGAGCGGGCAATGGGAAAACCAACTGCGCGCAAACCGCACCCTGCAGATGATTGTACCTATTGTCATTGCCATTATTTTTCTGGTATTATACATGACCTACCATTCCGTCAAGGAGGCCATGATCACTATGATCACCGTACCTACGGCGCTGGTGGGCGGCGTGGCGATGGTGTACGCCTACGGCGTCAATTTATCGGTCGCCGTTGCCGTCGGTTTTATCGCCCTGTTTGGTATGGCCATCGAAACCGCCATGCTCATGACCATCTACCTCAACGAGGCGATGGGCAAGCTGGTTGAATTAAAAGGCAATTCAAGCCAGACTATCACCAAAAACGACTTGCGGCAGTATGTCATTGAAGGCGCCGCCAAACGCTTGCGCCCCAAATTGATGACCGTGTCGGTTTCGCTGTTTGGCCTGGTTCCAATTCTGTGGGCCACCGGCGCCGGTAGCGATGTGATGCAACCTATTACAATTCCCCTGATCGGCGGCACAATTTCTTCTACGATTTATGTGCTGCTGGTTACGCCCGTGGTGTTTGAGATGATGAAGGAGTGGGAGCTCCGGCGAAAGGGAAGGATGGAGATTGTAGACGCCGAATGAGAGGGAGAGAATTTTTTAAACCCATAAACCTATAAACTAATGCATATGTATAAATCATTGATAATCATCTTTATCGCGGCCTTTTTTCCGACAATAGCCCGTTTGCAGCCCATGCCTTTGGAGGCCATTTTCGACGAAATCGCCTTGCGGCACCCCATGCCGGCCATGTATGACGCTGCAATTCGCTCGCAGGACGAAGCGGCTGCGGGGGCTCGCGCGTGGATGGCTCCGGAAGCCGGCGCCGGATTTTTTATGACGCCCTATAACCCCCGACGTTGGAAAGCGGAGGGCATTCACGGGGAAGGCATGGGTTCGTTTATGATTTCGGCCCAGCAATTTTTCCCCAACCGGAAAAAACAGGATGCCCAGGCTGCCTATATGTCGGCCATGTCGGGCGTGGATCGAGAAAACAAAAAAGCAGCGCTCAACCGCCTGTGGTCGTCGGCCAAACGCAATTACAGCGAATGGGTTGTTTTGCAAAAAAAACAACGGGTGCTCGGCGATAGCGAACAGTTGCTGCAGTTTATGATCGAATCGGCGGAATTGCGCTATCGCAATGGGCTGGAGAAAATCAACGCGTATTACAAAGCCAAAGCGGCTTTATCGCAACTCGCTTCCGAGCGACTTATGCTCGAAGCGGATATGGCGCAAAAACGCATTGCGCTGAATTCCCTTATGAACCGTGCGCCAGGGGCGCCGTTGGAGATTGATACTTTTTATACGCAAAAAGACTATAGCAACCTGGTATTCGACAGCACGCTGCTCGTTGCCAACCGCAGCGATATCAGGGCGGTCGACCGGGAAGTATTGGTCAACCAGTTGAAAATAACCGCCGAGCAGCGGCAATTGCTGCCCGAATTCGGTATACGCTACGACCACATGTTTGCCTTCGGCCAACAGCCCTGGCAATATACGCTGATGGGCATGGTGCGCCTGCCGCTGGCGCCCTGGTCGTCGGGCATGAACAAGGCCAACATGGAAAGCCTGAAATGGCGCAACCTGGCCCTGCATCAGGAAAAACTGACCCGTATCAACGAGGCCGCGAGTATGGCCTACGCCATGCAAAGCGAATGGTCTTTCGTCCGGCGTCAAATCGAATTAACCGAAAAACAGATACTGCCGGCGCTGCGCCGCAATCTGCAAACGCAGCAACTGGCCTACGAGCAAAATACCGGCGAGTTGTTTATGCTGTTTGACGCCTGGGAGGCGCTCAATGAAACGCAGATGAATTATTACGACCAGTTACAGAAACTGCTCTTGTTGCAGACGCAATTGGAGGAAGTGTTGGAAATACGATGAGAATGCTTTTTTCTTTACCACAGCGTTTTTTTTACTCTGCGTCACTCCGTTTTACTCTGTGGGTTAAAAAATCACTGTATGAGGCGCATTAGCTTGATGATAATAATCTCCCTTACCGCCTGCCACCCGCAGCCGGATAACGCCCCCCCCACGGCCGCCACGCAAGTCGACAGCGCGGCGCTGCAAAGCCTGGTAAAACCCGCCAACCAGGTTGTCAAAGCCGCTTTACCGGCTATCGCCATGCAGCGCAGCGCAGAAGTCATCGAATTGGAAGCCGTGGGCCGCGTCGACTACGACACCCGGCAAATCGGGGCCGTCTCGGCGCGGGTCTCGGGGCGCATTGAAAAGTTGTACGTCAAATACCGCTTTCAGCAGGTGAAAAAAGGGCAAGCGCTGATGGACGTCTATAGCCCGGAGTTGCTCACCGCCCAGCAAAACCTGCTTTATCTACTCGACAACGACCCCGGCAA
>DAINSQ010000198.1:0-8565 GCA_036741235.1 Saprospiraceae bacterium
TGTCACCCTGTCACCTTGTCACCTTGTCACCCTGAATACAACATCGAATAATACTCCTCCAGCATACGTTTCACAGCAAAAGTGTCCTTGGTAGAGAGAATACTTTGGCGCATCATCTCCGTCCATTTCGGGCGGTCGTTGTAGTATGTAGGGAGTACCTCATTGAGCAGGCAATTATAGAGTGCGTCGCGGTCGTGGGCATCGTGGATCGTCTCGTCGGTGTGTTCAAAGCCGTCGCCGAACTGCCAGCCGTTGACGCCGTGTTGGCAGGCCTCGGGCCACCAGCCGTCGAGGATACTCATATTCAGTACGCCGTTCATCGATGCCTTCATACCCGACGTGCCGCTGGCCTCCTTGGGGCGGCGCGGGTTATTGAGCCATACATCGGAGCCGCGGGTGAGCTGAGCGCCGATCGTCATGTCGTAATTTTCGAGGAAAACCACCGAATTGGGATAACGCCTGGCCATGGCCACCAGG
Source organism: Saprospiraceae bacterium (assembly GCA_036741235.1). Taxonomy (GTDB): domain Bacteria; phylum Bacteroidota; class Bacteroidia; order Chitinophagales; family Saprospiraceae; genus JABWBR01. The sequence continues at coordinate 478 of DAINSQ010000198.1, forward strand.
TTGGCGGCAATGCCCTTGCCGGTATCGTCGAGCGGGTGGGCGCGGCCGGAGAAGACAATCTGGACTTTCTGCTCGCGCAATAGCGGGTCGATAATGTCGGGTTTGCTGAAGATGAGGTCGCTGCGCTTATAGGGCACAGCGCGGCGCGAAAAGCCGATAATCAGGTTCTCCGCATTGAGTTGGGCGCCGGTGCGCGCGCGCACAAACTCTGCCAGTTGCTTTTTATTGCGCATATGCGCTTGCCAGAGGTCGCCGCCCGATTCGGCGGTTTCGATCATGGCGGGGTCTACCCAGGTAGGGCGGTGGATGGCGTTGGTAATTGCCACAATCTCGGAGCGGCCCTTCACCTTTTTCCACATCTCGTTGGCGGTGACGCCGTGTAGCTGGGCTACGGCGTTTGACTTGCGCGAGAGCCGCAGCGCGCCCACCGTCATATTAAACGGATCGCCGCCCAGTTTTTTGAGTTGCGCGGCGCTCATGCCCAGGTTGGCGCCCATATACAGCAAGCGGTCGATCGGGTGCGATTCGTTGCCCTGGACAACCGGGGTATGGGTAGTAAATACAATTTGATTGCGACTAGCGGCCCACGCCTCTTCGAAGGTACTGCCGCCTTTTTCCATTTTTTCGCGCATCAGCTCGAAGCCGGCAAACAGGGCGTGGCCTTCGTTAAAGTGGTATACGTCGACATCGATGTCAAGCGCGCGCAGCGCGCGCACGCCGGCGATGCCGAGCACCATCTCCTGGGCGATGCGCTCTTCGCCAAACCAGCCGTAAAGCTGTCCGCTGATCCAGCCGTCGGCCTCCTGTTGGCCGGGGATGTCGGTGTCGAGCAAATACAGGGGCGCATTGCCGAAACAGGTCATCTTCCACACTTTACAACGCACCTCCCGGCGGCGAATTTCCACGCTGACCGTCACTCCTGTGTCTTCCAGCATGTGCTCGTAGTTGTAGTTGTGGTAGGTATCGTAAGGCACGCCGTCTTCGCCGATGAGCTGGTCGGTATAACCCTGTTTCCATTTTATGCCGATACCGACGATGGGGTACTCGTGGTCGTGAGCGCCCTTGAGGTAGTCGCCCGCCAGGATGCCCAGGCCGCCGGCATATGCTTTAAAAGCAGTATCGAGGCCGTATTCCATACAGAAATAAGCCACACGCGGTAAGGATGTATGTTTAGCCATAATTGTCGTATTTTGCTTGCGGCCCAAAAATAGCTGGTTTTTTGCAATATGCAAACCACACTTTGCGACTTTGCGACCGTGCGACTTTGCGACTGCTGGCACTTATTCATAAACCTCCCGACTTCCCTCCGGTCAGTACGGGACTCCGTATAAACCTATAAACTTATAAACGAACCCACAACCGACAACCCACAACGAAGAACAAACCTACAACTTACAACCTACAACCTACAACTTACAACCTACAACTTACAACCTACACCAGAGAACCGACAACCCACAACGAAGAACAACTTACAACTTACAACCTACAACCTACAACTTACAACTTACAACCTACAACAGAGAACCGACAACTGACTTTTATCATTCCCCCCATTTCCCAATGTAGCTAACTTTCCCGTTTATACTTTTAACCAACTAAAACAAGCGTATGCAAAAAGTAATCATCAACGGCTTAATCGCAGGCGCGATACTCCTGGTAGTGAGTGTCGGCATCTTGTTCCTTTCGCTGAGGATTTTCACCTCCATGATGGAAGAATACTACAACACCGACGTATTCAGGGGCGACGGTTCGCGGACAATGTTGTACTACATCCATCCCTTTATTTTGAGCCTCGCTTTGTCGTGGTTTTGGGAGCGATTCAAGGGACTTTTCAAAGGATCTTTTATCTTTAGGGGTCTGGAATTGGGTATCGTATACGGCCTTGTTGCCGCATTGCCTACCATGTGGATCACTTTCAGCGCCATCAACGTATCTGAAATGATGGTACTGAGCTGGTGGGTATACGGTGTCATTCAGGCGAGCGTAGTAGGCATCGTATTAGCCAAGTTGAATCCGTAACATGACTCATCAGTACGATTATGTGATTATCGGCAGCGGCTTCGGGGGTTCGGTGAGCGCCCTGCGGCTGGCCGAAAAAGGGTACAAAGTATTGGTATTGGAAAAGGGAAAGTGGTTCCGCGCGGAAGACTTTCCCCGCTCCAACTGGAACCTCAGGCGGTGGCTATGGATGCCCGGACTGAGATTTTTTGGTATTATGAAAATGACGTTTTTCCGGCATGTCACCATTTTATCGGGCACGGGCGTAGGCGGCGGCTCGCTGGTGTATGCCAACACATTGCCGGTACCCAAACCCGCCTTTTTCGAGTCGGGCAGTTGGGCCGGACTTGCCGACTGGCAGTCGGAGCTGGCGCCGCATTACGAAACCGCCCTGCGCATGCTGGGCGCGGCGCCGCCGCCGGTATTCCACGAGGGAGAGTTGGCATTAAAAAAACTGGCCGAGGAAATCGGCATGGCCGATCACTTTGAAGCGCCCAAGGTGGCCGTGTATTTCGACGAACCCGGCCGGCGCGTTGCCGACCCCTATTTCAACGGCAAGGGCCCCGACCGCACCGGCTGCATTTATTGCGGAGGCTGCATGACGGGCTGCCGCCACAATGCCAAAAATACCCTCGATAAAAACTATCTCCACCTGGCCCAGCAACTGGGCGTGGAGATCAGGGCGGAACAGGAGGTGGTAGATGTAACACCCCTCGGCAGCGCCGACGGCGTCGGCGGCTACCAGGTGCATTTTCGCTCCTCTACCCGGCTATTTGCGGGCAGGCAGTCGGTGACGACAAAAGGCGTAATATTCGCCGGCGGCGTATTGGGCACCGTGAAGCTGTTGCTGCAACTCAAACGCAGTTCGCTGCCCCGCCTTTCCGACAAGGTGGGCCACGACATCCGCAGCAATAACGAAAGCCTCATTCCCGTGACCAGCCTCAATGATCAAAAAGATTTTTCGAAAGGCATTGCCATCGGCGCCCTATTGCACACCGACGCCGATAGCCACCTCGAGCCCGTGCGCTATTCCGCCGGATCGGGTTTCTGGCGGCTGTTGCTGGCGCCGCAGGTGTTTGGCAGTAATACCCTGGTGCGACTGCTAAAAATTGCCGGCGACTGGCTGCGGCATCCCGTCCGCAATTTGCGGGTGGTTTTTGTGAAAGACTGGGCAAAAAGTACTGCAACGCTGCTGTTCATGCAGCACCTTGACAGCACGCTGCGGTTTCGCCGCAATGCGCTGGGCGGCATGAGCTCAACGGTAGAAAAAGGCGCCGCACCCAGTGCTTTTATCCCTCGAGCCGGCGAACTGGCACAGCGCTACAGCCGCATCATCGACGGCAAACCCACGGTTTTCCTGCTCGAACCGCTGATGGGCATTCCCTCTACCGCGCATATCCTGGGTGGCGCCGTGATGGGCAAAACCCCCGATGAAGGCGTTATCGATGCCCAAAACCGCGTTTTTGGGTACGAAAATATGCTGGTCTGCGACGGCGCCATGATCTCCGCCAATCCAGGCGTCAATCCCTCGCTGTCCATTACCGCTATCGCTGAACGGGCAATGGAATTTATTCCCCCTGCACTCCCACCCTCTTCACCTTAGTGATCGCTATCACTGACAATATCCTTCCCATGGTCATAATTTTGTGTCATTAAATCAAAAAATTGACCAAAAACATGTTCGGATTATTTCAAAAAACAAGCAGCGATTATAAAAATTTGAACGCGGATGATTTCCGGAAAGCCATCGAAAACGACAAAAATGCGGTAATTCTCGATGTGCGCACGCCGGCGGAGGCTCATGCTGGAAAAATCAAAGGCGCCAAGGTGATCAATTTCATGGACCCCAGTTTTGGGATTAACCTTCAGAAATTAGACCCATCCAAATCTTACTACGTGTATTGCCGCAGCGGCGCCCGCAGCGCCAACGCGTGCTCGGTGATGGCGAAAAAAGGCTTTACGCAACTATACAACCTTCGCGGCGGTATTCTCGACTGGCCTTACGGGTTGGTGTAGCGACCTCTATTACCTCGCTTCCATCCTGCTTACGATCGGGTAGTGGTCGGAAAAGTCAGTATCTGCGCGTTTAAAGGAACGTATACGCATAGCCGGATCGGCCAGGATATAATCAATACGAAGCATCGGGATGCTGCCGGTGAAGGTAGTGCCAGGCCCTGCGCCTTTTGATCGGAAAGCATCTTGCCTGGCGCCGGCCAACAATCGATAGGTATAGGAAGTAGGCACATCGTTGAAATCGCCGCAGAGAATAGCGGGGTGCGGGCTTTGGTTGGCATGAATTGCGATTTCCTCCGCTTGCTCGGCGCGGCGGCGGGCAGAGCGGCCATAGCGGCCCATCATACCTTTGATGCGTAGCCAGGTTTCTGTTTCCTGGAATTGCTTTTCAGCGGCGATTTCATCGGCCATTCTAGATACCGCATTGGTTTGCAGATGAATATTGTATACCCTGACAGTGCTGCGGCCCAGATCCAGATCGGCGAATAAATACCCGTTGGCATTATTGGTAAAATAACGCGCCGATTTCTTTTTTATGGGAAAACGGGAAAAAACAGCAAGCGCCCCTTTGGCGTGTTGATAAACGTAGGGCAATCCGCCTTTGGTGGTCAGATAGTCAATATAAGGCCCCGAAGCTTCAGGATAGGGAAATTCCTGCAAACACAACACATCGGGTTGATACGTATCGAGTAGTTCAGCCATGGCATCAGGGGTTGCGCGTTTAGCGCCTTTTTCTTTGGGCCAGAATCCGTGGCAGTTAAAGCTCATCACCACAATATCGGTTTCCGTATCCGTTGAATTCCCCCCAAGCGAAAAACCGAAGAATCCCTGAAAGTAGGAAAACCCTACTAAAATACAGCCCAGCGACAGGAGAAAGTTCATCTTGCCTTTCCACAACCAATAGGCCGCAAAAAGCAGGTTAAATATGACAAACCAGGGATAAAACAACCCTGGAATAGCCAACGGCCAGAACGTTAGGGGTGAAATATAGGGCGAGGCATAAGCGAGTAGCGTAATAGCCACCAAGCCTACATTCGCCCAACGCATCAAATTGATAATCAAAATGCTTTATTGTTTGCTGGCATTAAAAAGAAAGTCTTTTTCTTCTTTGGTAAGGCTGTCGTAACCCGACATTTTGATCTTGTCGAGAATAGCGTCCAGGCGTTCCTGGTGCGATCGTTTTTCTACATGGGTAGGCCCGCCCGGGGGGGGTTGCTGCTGTGCAGCGCTGCCCTGACGGTTGGGGTTGCGGTATACTACTTTAGGCCCGGGGCGACGGATTTGCCCTCTGGATAATGCCTGAAAAAAGTCGGTTATTTTAAATAAAATGCGATTGACCGGCGCCGCCAGGTCGTTGCCTTGCCGCAATTGCCATACAAAAATCCAGCCCATCAATACGCCGCCCAGGTGGGCAAAATGCCCTCCGGTATTGATATTACTGCCCAAGCCCACGATATCGATAAAAATTAATACTGCGACAATATATTTCAGCTTCACATCGCCGATGAGAATCAACCGCATGATATAGTCGGGTGAAATAACGCCGGCTGCCACCACCGTAGCCATCACTGCCGCCGATGCGCCCCAGGCGTAATGAGGGTTGGGATCGCTGTAAAAACGCAGGTTGGCATACAGAAAAAAGACCAGTCCGCCTACCAATCCGCCCAATAGATACAATGGCAAAATTCGGTGATTGCCGATAAAATCGCCCACAATACGTCCGAACCAATAAAACAAGAGCATGTTAGCGAAAATGTGCCAGAAATCTTCGTGGAGGAACATATGGGTAATGATCGTCCACGGATGCGTAAGGATATAAAGCGGGCTGGAAGAAAGCGCAAAAAAGTTGCGCAAGCCCATATAAAGCGGCGGATCGGCCCAGTTATTGCTCAGCCTCAGGATAACCCATATCAGGCTGATCACGATAAAAACGGCCACGTTGACCAATACGATGCGGGTCACCATATTGCCGTAAGTATACTCTCTTTTGATATCTTCCCAAATAGAACGCAACATTCGTCGAAGTGATCTTTGCGTGATACAAATGTTAGCCCATTGGCGAGCCGAATTTTCGCCAATACAAAATTAACAAGAATCCCGAAATAGCCCCCCCCAAATGTGCAAAGTGCGCGATATTATCCCAGGAGAACTGGTTGACGCCCAGGAAAAGTTCGATCAGCATAAGCACAGGAATGAAATACCGGGCCTGTATAGGTATGGGTAAAAAGATCAACATTAGTTCGGCACGAGGAAAATACATGCCGAAAGCTAACAATAATCCGAAAATAGCGCCGGATGCGCCCACCGTAGGCACACTCATCTTGGCCTGCAGGTAGTTTTCCATCATCTGGGCGGCGCCGGTCACGAGGTCGGGCGAAGGCTTCCGGATGAGCGTGCCCACCTCTTCGATCAGTTTTTTGCCCTCTTCGGTCAGGCTTCCTTTAGGAATATCACCGAAAAATGCCCAGTAGGTTTCATATCCGGGATTGGCCTTAAAGGCGTCGATTAGCTGCTGCATGTGGCTAAAATCGTAGTAGTTGTAAAGCCAATGCACTATCGCGGCGCCTATGGCGCTGAAAAAATAAAAAAACAAAAAACGGCGCGGCCCCCACAAGGTTTCCAGGGCGCTGCCAAACATCACCAGGGCAAACATATTGAAAAAAATATGCCCTAGATTGGCATGCATGAAAAAATAAGTAGCCAGTTGCAAAGGCTGGAAATCGGGCGCCGCCGGATAGCGAAGGGCCAGCATATTGGCGTCAACCAGTTTGCTGGCGATAAATACCAATATATTGATAAATAACAAATGCTTGACGACGTCGGTAATTCTGAGCATACGCGACAGTAATTTTTGATATAACAGCAGATTTGGGCAATGGGTTGTTGCGCCGCTATTTGCTATACTGTTTCCGGCTCCAACAAGCGCTGCAAATATTCATCGGAAAAATCGATTCGCAATTCCACCCACATCGGCAGGTGGTCGCTCATCTGATGCGTACGCCAATCGCGGTAATAACGCGACTTTTCCTTGTCGGTGCGCGGCTGTCCTTTGGAATTGACTTCGTAGCCGGGGCCCATTTCGAGGGCGTAAATACTTTCTTCGTCTTCACGGAATACGAGGTCAAAAAAATCAAAAACGCCGGCCCTGCCGGTAGTGCCAAAGCGGTCGGGGCGCACCCGGAAAGCAATCTGGTCGTAAAATTTGTTGCGGGCAATATTGGAAGGAAGATTTTGCAATTCTTCAGGCACGATAAACCCCGCATTGAGAATGGCCTGCATGGTGACGTCCTCCGGGCTGAAGATATTGAAGTCGCCTAGCAAAATCAAATTTTTTGACGACTCGAAAGGATCATCGCTTTTTTTGCGCAAAAACTGGGCCACCTTGCTAATTTCCTCCACCCGCAAAGGGTTGTCTTTGGAGTCGTCGCCATAGTAAATATGTACAGTGGTAAGCGTAAAATTGGTCCATCCCGATTTAAACCCAACGATAAACGGCGTGCGTACCAGTTGCCTGGAGGGTTCAAAAACGACAGGCCCATTTTTGGTCCTGATTTCCATGGGGGGAATCACCATCTGGCTGGCCAGCCCGCCAGGACGAATTTTGCGATTGTCAAATAAAAAGGCCATTCGCTCGCCGTTACCCCGTGTGCCTTCGGTGACGTCGGTAAAAAAGCACTCCCAGTTCGAACCCAGAATTTTCCTGAGTAGCTCCAATGCCTGCAAATTTTCGCGAACTTCCTGCACGGCTACCAGGTCGAACCGGGCTATGATCTCGGCAATATAATAGAAGGATTCAAGCGTCCTCAATCCGTATTTCCCCGAATCAAATTCGCGAATATTCCAGGTGGCCAACAATAGGGTTTCTTCAAGCGTACGCTGCGGAATAGCCCCATCAAGCGCTCCCCTAAGCGTCAATAGTTTTTCTATGGTGCGGCGCCCCATGGGCGTAGCAGGTTTGAGATCTTTGTAATATGGCATGTTTTTTTTTGCCAAATATATGGTTTTTGGGGGTTATGAAAGGTTATGAGGGGTTATGAAAGGTTATGAAAGGTTATGAAAGGTTATGAGGGGTTA
>DAINSQ010000199.1:0-7116 GCA_036741235.1 Saprospiraceae bacterium
ATCAGCATCCCGACCTCCTTCCAGTCGGTACGGGACTCCCTTCGGTCGAATCAGCAAATTAGCAAATCAGCAAATCAGCAAATTAGCACATCAGCAAATCACTTAATTTTAACCACCACCCCGTCAATAATATGCCTGGACTTGAGGTCGTTGAGATAATTCTGGGCGGAAGAAAAGGCGTGGAAGGGCCCCAGCACGATGCGATAAAGCAGTGCGCCGTTTTTGTTGTAATCTTCTTTCAGATACAGATGCTCAATCCCTTCTTGCACATAATTGGCTATCTGGCGTTCGGCGTTGGAGATATCCTGATAGGAGGCTAATTGAATAACATAGCCGTCGAGCCCGGCGGGCAGGCGTTGCGGTTGGCCGACTGTTGCCGCCGGCGCGGCGCCGGCCCCCTTGGCCGTCAATGCGGCGCTGCCGCCTTTGGCCTGCAAGTCATTGCCGTAGCTGCCTCTAGCCTGGCTGCTGTAAGCGCTCTGCGGGTTCACGCTGGAATAACCCACCGATTCTACTGAAACCCTGGTTTTTCCAACTTTAAGCAGATCAATTGCCGCTGCGCCTGCCTTTGACAACATAACGACGCAATCGCCGCAGTGCAGCTCATTGTCGTTTACCCGCACTACCACCGATTGCTGATTGTCGTAGCGCGTAACGCGCAACAACGTACCTTTGGCATACGAGCGGTGCGCGCAGGTGAGTTCGTTTTTATGGTAAATTTCGCCCAGCGAAGTGGGCTGCCCTTCGAGGTGATCAGCGTAGTAAATGGCGTAACCTGATTCTGAACGACTACCCGTTTGACCAACTATGGCGCCTGCCGCTACCAACCAGCAAATACCGGTGATGAGGATTGTTCTCATGGGAATGGATTTAAAGCGCAAAGATACAAAAAAAGCGTCATTCCAACACGAAGTCGAAATGACGCTTTGGAGGTGTACCCTGTCGCTTTGTTACTTCATCAGAATCACATCTCCTTTGTATAAAAGCACTTCGCCGTCGATAAATTCGATTTCTGCGAAGTAAACATAAACGCCTGCGTTGAGCGGCCTTCCGCGGTGCGTGCCGTCCCAGCCGAATGCCGGATTATTGGGCTGGAAGTTGTACAACTCGAACATGGATTCGCCCCAGCGGTTGAAGACCAGGAAAGACTTCACACTGCGCACATCATTGCCGCCGAAAATCATAAACTGGTCGTTTACGCCGTCTTCGTCGGGCGAAAATGCATTGGGTATGTACACCAGGCGCGGCTTCTCCACCACGATATTGATGCGGTCCATGGCCGTACAGCCGTTTTCATCCATTACCGTAACGGTATAGGTATTGGCGGTAGCCGGCGTAGCAACAGGATTGAAGCAGTCGAAGCACGACAGCGTAGAGTCTTGCTTCCAGATGTAGCTGTCTACCGGGTAGCTTGTCAATGCCTGCAACTGGATGGATTCGCCCAGTTTGATGCGCTGGTCATCGCCCAGGTCGACGATCAACTCCTGCGGCTGGTTGATGGTGATATCGCCTTCCCACAAACAGCCGTTGTCGTCCTGTACCTGAATGGCATAAATACCCACGCCGAGATTGGGGAGTACCGACACGGTAGAGAACGGCGAATCGTCAATGGAATAGGTGTATGGGCCTACGCCGCCGGTAACTTCCGAGATATTGGCAAAACCCGTCTCGTCGCCGAAGCAGGGCGGATCGGAGGTCTCCACGGTTACCTTCAGCGATTCGGGGGCGTTGAGTACGCCCTGTGCCTGCGTTTGACAGCCGTGCTGATCGGTTATGGTCACTATGTAATTGCCCGCACCGAGATTCGAGATGGTGATGCCGCTCTGGTTGTTGTTCCAGGCGTAATTGTAGGGCGGCGTACCGCCACCGGCGTTGGCGGTGAATGAACCGTCTGTAGACTCGGCGCAAGAAATACCGAAACCGTTGAAATTGGATGCCGATAACGAGGCCGTCACCGGAGTAGGTTGCTGCACGCTGAAATTGATGATATCCTGGATATTGTAGCTATCCGTAACTGTAATGCGGTAGTTGCCCGCCGGCAGGTTGCCGATCAGGGTATTGATATTATTGCCGGCAATAACGCCCGTGCCGCTGGGCCCGCCGGAAAGCGATTGCCAGCTGTAGTTGTAAGGCGGCGTACCTCTTGTGAGCGCAAAAGTGAACGAACCATCTGCAGAACCATTACAAAGCGCGTCGGTTCCACTGAGCGTGAAGGCCAGTTCACAAGGATACACAGTCAGGTTGAGCGTTACAACACTGTCGCAACCGTTAATCGAATTGAGCGTAGTCACAAAAGTACCGTTGGCGCTGAAGCTGTTGTTGCCTACCTGGTAAGAATCGCCCTCGCAGATGGCTTCGGTCAGTGTAACACTGTAAACCGGGTTAACCGTAAGGTTGAGCGTCACGATGCTGTCGCAACCTGTTGCAGCCGTCAGCACGTCCTGGTATACGCCACTGGTGTTGTAGGTGGAAGATCCCACCTGGAAGCTCTCGCCCTGGCAGATAGCCTGTGTGAGCGCAGTAGTAGCGGTGGGAATGACGGTCAGGTTGAGAAATACCGTACTGTCGCAGCCGTTGGCGGCAGTGAGTACATCGGTATAAGCGCCGGAGGCGGTATAGGTCGACGATCCCACCGAATACGATTCGCCCTGGCAAATAGCGGGCGTCAGCGTAGTTTGCGGGTTATTCAGGATGGTCAGGTTGAGATTGACGATACTATCGCAGCCGTTGGCGGCTACGAGTACGTTTTGGTAAACCCCGGCAGTTGTATACGTGGAAGTACCCACCTGGAAGCTTTCGCCGTCGCAGATCGCCGGCGTCAGGTTGGTCACCGGCACGTTGAGTACGGTCAGCGCCAGGTTGACGATGCTATCGCAGCCGTTGACGGTGGTGAGAACGTTTTGGTAAGTGCCCGTGGTAGTATAAGTTGAAGTCCCAACCGAATAACTTTCGCCATCGCAAATGGACGGAGCAAGATCCGTGACCGGCACAGGGAAAACGGTCAGGTTAAGATTGACGATACTGTCGCACAAATCCTGGGAGATAAACATATCCTGGTAGACGCCGGTTGTTGAATACACCGAGTTGCCCACCTGATAGGTTTCGCCTTCGCAGATTTCAATATTCAGGTTGGTTTCATAAAATGAAGTCACTTCCAGATCGAGTACTACGGTACTGTCGCAGCCGAGGGCTGTAGTCAGTACGTTTGTATAAATGCCGGCGGTATTGTAAACCGAAGTACCTACGGTATAGCTGCCGCCGGTACAAATAGCGGCGTCGATAAAGGTAGTAGGCGTAGGCGCTACGGTCAGGTTGAGCGTGACGATACTGTCGCAGCCGTTGGCGGCGGTAAAGGTGGCCAGATAGGTACCCGAGGTAGTGTAATCTGATGTGCCCAGGCTATACGTCTCGCCGTTGCAAATGAGTTCGGTAAGCGTAGTTTCCGGCACGTCGAGTACGGTCAGGTTGAGATCAATAATACTATCACAACCATTAGCCGCTACGAGGACATCCTGATAAATACCCGGCGTTGAATAGGTTGAACTGCCTACCTGATAGCTTTCGCCGTCGCAGATCGATTCTACAAGGGCTGTTTGCGGTACGTTGAGAACCGTCAGCGCCAGCGTAACGATACTATCGCAGCCGTTGGCGGCAGTGAGTACGTCGGTATAGGCGCCGCTGGCCGTGTAAGTGGAATTGCCCACCTGGTAGCTTTCGCCGTCGCAGATCGACTCTGTCAGGGACGTTTCGGGCACGTCGAGTACGGTCAGCGCCAGGTTGACAACGCTGTCGCAGCCGGTTGCTGCAGTTAGTATATTGACATAATTGCCGGTGGTAGTATACGTTGATGTTCCTACCCCAAAACTTTCCCCATCGCAGATACTGATGGCGAGGTTGGTTTCCGGCTCGTCAAATACGGTGAGGTTGAGGTGCAACACGCTATCGCAACCGGTGGCGGTTACAAAAAATTCGTCGTAGCTGCCGGTTTGATTGTAGGTACTGCTGCCTACCGTAAAGGACTCGCTTTCGCAAATGCTGACGTCTAGGGTCTCCTCCAGGATGTCTGCTACGGTGAGTGTCAGCACCACGATACTATCGCAACCGATGCTGTTTGATAGCGTATCGCGGTATAGACCGCTGGCGGTATAGCCGGAAGTGCCTACTGTATAGGTTTGTCCGGTGCAAATAGCAGCAGAAACAGGATATTCTGTAGGAGGTATCACGTTAAGCGCCAGGAATACCAGGCTATCGCAGCCGTTGGCGGCAGTGAGTATATCGGTATAGGCGCCGCTGGCGGTATAATCGGAGTTACCAACGCTGTAGCTGGCGCCCTGGCAAATCGTAGCGCTCAGGGAGGTTTGCGGTATCGGCAGTACGGTGAGGTTGAGGTTGACGGTACTGTCGCAGCCGGTAACGGCAGTCAGAATATTGGTGTATGTACCCGTTGTGTTATACGTTGAGGTACCGACGCTGTAGGTTTCGTCTTCGCAAATAGATTCCGTCAGGTTGGTAACCACCTCGGGCAGGATAGTCAGGTTGAGCGTAATAATACTATCGCAGCCGTTGAGGGCGGTAAGCGTATCTCGATATAGGCCGCTGACGTCGTAGGTTTCTGCGCCGACGCTGTAGGTCTCTCCGAAGCAAAGCGTTTCTGACAGTGATGTTTGAGGCACGGGCAACACGGTCAGGTTGAGGTTGACCGTACTGTCGCAGCCGTTTTGAGCGATAAAATGCTGTTGGTAAGTACCCGGATTAGTATAACTGGTGGTACCTACCGTATAACTTTCGCCCTGGCAAATAGAGGGGGTAAGGTTGGTGATATTGGGCGGCAGCACGGTCAGGTTGAGATTGACCGTACTGTCGCAACCCAGGTAAGAAGCGTTTTGCAGCACTTTTGTAAAGTTGCCGGAAGTGCTGTAAGTCGAATTGCCAATGGTCACGCTTTGCCCGGCACAGATGGTTTGCGACAGGTTGGTGACGGGGTTGGAAACGCTTAAGTATAAGGTGACCAAACTATCGCAGCCCGCGTAGGAGTCCAGGTTGGCATTATAAATACCCGGTTGGGTGAGGGCCTGGTTGCCCAGCAGGAAGTAGTCGCCCTGACATATGGTTCTGTACAATACTGTCAGCGGCGGCGGCGGTACAACCAGCAGGTTGACATACACGAAATTGTCGCAACCTTGCGGCGTGGTCAGTGTAACCTGGTATTGGCCGGTCTGGTTAAAAGTATAGCTATGGCCGAAATTGTCGGAGACCGTAATTGAGCTGCCCTGGCAAATCACCTCGTCAACCAGCGTAGCTTGTACGTCATTGACAATCAGATTGACGGTAACCGTACTGTCGCAGCCGGCAGTTGTAAACAGGTTGAAAGTATTGGGCCCCGGGAAGGCCGGTTGCCCGCCCACGAGGTAGGGTAGTTCATCAGAACATATCGTAACAGTACCCAGGTTGGTAAACTGTGGCGGCTGGACGATCAGGTTCAGGCGGGTGGGGCGCAGACAGCCGTTGGCCTGCGGCACCATGAAGTTGTATAATCCCGTTTGGGAAAAAGTCATATTTCCCACGGTATAACTTTGTCCCTGGCAAATCTTGACCGTTCCCAGGTTGTTGAGCGGCAATTGGGTGATCGGGAAGTTTTGGCAAATCTGGTTACCCGTGAAACAGGGGTTGGAAGGCGTTACGCACACCTGGAAGCTACTGCCGGTAGCAGGTATCGTAATATTCGTTGTTTGGGTATAACCCGCCGGCTGGCCGTTGACCGTCCAGTCGTAAACGCTGGCGCCGTTGACGGTTGTAGAAGTAAAGGGGAAAGTCCCGCCGGGGCAGAACGGCCCCTGGGCCTGGATCATAGCGTTGCCGGTTACCGGGGGCGCAGAGCCGCTACCGGAAAGGATATTGACGGAAAAGTTGCAGATATCTCCCACGTTGCCGTCTACAACAATAAAGTAGATGCCGCCCGCCTGGGTGGCTACGTTAAACGTGGCAAACGTATTTGGAGGGATAGCAGGATAACATTCGCTCACCAGCGTAAAACTTTCGCAGTCGAGCGTACTATACACGCCTATCTGCAGGCCGTTGCCCTGGTTGCAGTTGTATACGTCGATCTGCATGGTGAGGCCGTTGGAACCGGCTACAAAACCTACCCATTGGGTATTGTGCAACTGCGGCGCACAGAAACCATCGGGGGCCATTCCCAGGGCGGTAATGTCATTATACCCTATGAACCCGTTGATATTGCAAAATACGCACGAGGTTTCACAAGTACTGGTTAAGTCAACTCCGGGCGGGCATGCGTCTGGCGGTTGCTGCGACCAGCCGTTTAATGCATAAAGGGAAAATGCGAACAGTAACGGTAGAATTCTCTTCATAAGTCACAATAAGGGTGTGGGTGAATTAAAATATTCATAATCAAGACTTTTAAGCGATCTGAGCGCCATGGGTCTTTTCAATTATTCCATAATTTTTCAAAATCGAAGGGAAATATCTCCAACAAATGTGCAAAACTATAATTTCGCAAAAGCTTGCGAACGGTTGTTCGGGGCTGCGATAGTTATCGCACTGGGTAGTTGTGCCTTGCGTTTTGCGTCTTCAACAGAATGGTTGCGGATGTCATTTGATTGAGGGGATGCGGGCTGTAAGATATGGCGACTGATTGAAAGTTTTAGGCTTATATTTGCCCGCGTTATCAAATGACGGCAAATATACTAATTACGCCGCTATACGCAAATACATCTTTCGAATGATTCAATTTTTTCGGAATGAAACAGTTTGAAATTTGTCTACGGCTATTAATCCTCAGCGTTTTTTGCGCGTTACTGCTTGGTTTTGGGGCCTGTCGGCAACCACAAGAAAAGGCAGCCAAGGAAAACAAAAATGTCGTAAAACCGACATACAACGATTCCATTTTGCAGCAAAAAAAACAGGATAAAGCCGCTCTGCCCGCCAAATTGGATTCGCTGAAGGTGGGCAAGATGACCGGGCAATCTGCAACGGAATAGCATGAAGGAGGGGGCGACTTGGCGAGGGGGCGATTTTTGCGACTGTGCATATAGGCGAAGTGGAGACATGGAGGGGGGGCGAACTGGGAGAGAGTGAGAGAGGGAGATATTGGAGGAT
>DAINSQ010000199.1:7126-8544 GCA_036741235.1 Saprospiraceae bacterium
CTTTGAGCCTTCGTGGTAAAAAGGAGGGGGCGAGGGGGCGATTTTTGCGACTTTGCCTTTGTGGTACTTGGCGCCCTTTGAGCCTTCGTGGTAAAAAGGAGGGGGCGAGGGGGCGATTTTTGCGACTGTGCGACTCGACTGTGCGACTGTGTTGTCAACTTAAGGAAAAACGTAATCAATATTTTTTTTACCGCAGAGTTAAAGGAGTTCAGCGCCGAGTTGCGCAGAGAGATATCAATACTCTGCGAAACTCCGCGGTTAAAAAAAATGGTAAAACTGCGGCGTTATTAGGCACGAACAAACGTTCATTCGTATATTTGGCGTTTCAATACCTCGACCGCTATGCCGAAATTTCACGAATTACAGATAGCCGACGCGCGCCGCGAGACCGCCGATTGCGTATCGCTGGCTTTCGCAGTGCCTGCCGAATTAAAAGCAGAATACGATTTTTTGCCCGGCCAATACCTCACCTTGCGCGTACACATGGACGGGCAGGAGGTGCGCCGCTCTTATTCTATTTGCAGCAGCCCTTATGACGGCGAATTGCGCGTAGCCGTGAAGCGAGTGCCCGGCGGCTTGTTTTCTACCTATGCCAACGACCAGCTCAAAGCCGGCGACGCCCTCGACGTGATGACCCCTATGGGCAACTTTACTACGCCGCTCGACGCATCGCATAAGGGCCACTACGTTGCATTTGCAGCGGGCAGCGGCATCACCCCGGTGATGTCTTTGATCAAATCCGTATTAAAAGCCGAACCCCACAGCCGGTTTACCCTGTTTTACGGCAACCGCAGCACCGATGCCGTGATTTTCCGGGAGCAGCTCGAAGGACTGAAAAATGTCTACCTCCAGCGCCTGAGCGTTCACTATATCATGAGCCGCGAATACACCGGCAGCGACCTGTTCAGCGGGCGCATCGGCGCCGACAAATGCCGGGCATATTGCACCAAACTATTCGACGTTCAAGACGTAACCGCATTTTTCCTCTGCGGGCCCATAGAGATGACCAACGAGATCAGGGATACCCTTCAGGAACTCGGCGTAGCGCGCAAAAACATTCACGTGGAGTTGTTCAGCGCCGGCGAAGAGGGACAAGTGAAGCGAAAAACGGAAAAAGCGCCGGGTACTGCTGTGCTTTCGCAAATTACGGTCAAACTCGACGGCAACCAACTCCATTTTCCGCTGGCCTCCAACGGCGAAACCATCCTGGAAGCGGCCCTCAAAGCCGGCGCCGACCTGCCCTTCGCCTGCAAAGGCGGCGTGTGCAGCACCTGCCGCGCCAAACTCGTCGAAGGCCGGGTAGACATGGACCGCAACTACGCCCTCGAACCCGACGAACTCGAAGCCGGCTATATCCTCACCTGCCAGTCGCACCCCACATCGGATAAGGTGATGGTGGATTTTGACGGGTGATGGCT
>DAINSQ010000200.1:0-8541 GCA_036741235.1 Saprospiraceae bacterium
AGAAACGCTCCGTGCAATCCAGAAAAATCCGTGTAATCCGTGATTCAGACAACGATGTCTACGGATTCCATGAGAGTGCATTTTGGATGCGCGACTCTGCATAAAACCATGAGATTGGGTTGGGGTGTGGGTGTGGGGTGTGAAAGTGTGTAAAGCCAACCTACAACTTACAACCTGCAACATAGAACGAACACAGAGAACCGAGAACCGCCCCTCCTACAGGAACTTTCCACCCTGCAACGGCGGTTATCCTTGTAAAAATAACAGCAACATGGATTTTACCCTGCGTCCCTGGTCGCTCGACGACCTTGAAAGTTTGGTTCGATTTGCCGATAATTACAATATCGCGCGCTACCTGACCAATGGCTTTCCCCATCCCTATACCCGCGAAAATGGCCGGGCTTTTATCGCTATGGCTACAAAGGATAACCCTGTCCATATTTTCGCTATCGATATCAACGGCGAAGCGTCGGGGGGGATCGGCGTTCACCCGCAGGCCGATATTTATTGCAAAAATGCCGAACTGGGCTATTGGCTCGCCGAGCCTTTCTGGGGCCGCGGAATTGTTACTCGCGCCGTTAGGCAAATGGTCGATTTCGCTTTCCAAACCTATGATATTACCCGGCTCTTTGCCCGCCCTTATGGCAGTAATATTGCTTCGCAAAAAGTGCTGGAGAAGGCCGGCTTTACCCTGGAGGCCCGCCTGGAAAAGACGATTTTTAAATTCGACGCCTTTGAGGATGAGCTGATTTATGCGGTGAGGAGGTTGTAGGTTGTAGGTTGTAGGTTTGTAGGTTGTAGGTTTGTAGGTTGTAGGTTGAATATATTTAATGTTTAATGTGCTGATAATTAAATATTAAAAAATCAATATTCAATAATACTTTCCCAGCAGCTCGTCCAGTTGTTCTTCGGAGAGGCCTTGTTGGAGGTGGCCGTCGTAGGCGAAAGAAATTTTGCCGTTTTCTTCAGATACGATAAACGCCGCCACGTCGGCGCGTTCGGTGATGCCGGCGGCGGCGCGGTGGCGCAGGCCGGCAGAGGCGGGGATGGCGGGGTTGTCGGATATCGGCAATACGCAACTGGCGATTTGCAGTTTACCTTTGCCTATGATGAGCGCGCCGTCGTGCAGGGGGCTTTCTTTTTGGAAAATGCTGACAATGAGCTGTTCGCTGACCAGCGCGTCAAGGGATACGCCGCTGCTGATGAGGCCTTCGAGGTTGGCCTGGCGCGCAAAGACGATTAGGGCGCCGATTTTGCGGCGACTCATGCGGCCCAGGGCCTGGCGGATAGCGCTGATCTGGTTGTTGCGCAATTCGGCGCCTTCGAAATTGCGGTCGAGTATGCGCTCGAAAAAACGGGAGCGCTGCCGCAGCGTGCTGTTGCCCAATAACAACAGAAATCGCCGCACTTCGGGCTGGAAGATGATGATGAGTACGATGACGCCTACGCTGACAAACTGGTCGAGTACGGCCGATAGCAGGTCCATGCCGAGCTGGTTGACCAGCCACCACGCGATGTACAACAGGAATAAGCCGACGAAGATGTTGAAGGCCCTGCTGCCCCGCAGGAGTTTGTAGAGCTGGAAAAGCAGGAACCCCACGATGAGGATGTCGAGAATGTCCCAGAGGGTGACGGGCAAAAATCCTATTTTGAAGAGTAGGGTCATCGGCTGTAGTTGCTGAGGTTGGCTTGTAAGTTGTACCAGATGAAGGCGGCTATGTCGGTCTGTCGGTTGAGGCGGCGGCCGGCGGGGGCGCCCAAGGGGTAGGGGCCGCCGGCGTCGAGCCGCAGCAATACGGGGTTGTCGTTTTGCTGCATGGCTTGCAGGGTGGCTGTCAGTTTGAAGGCATGCGCGGGCATGGTGATGTCGTCGTTTTCGTTGGCGACTATGAGTACGGCGGGGTATTTGCCGGGCACGATGTTGTGGAGGGGAGAGTAGGAGAGCAGGTTGTCGAATTGCCGCGATACTTCGCTGCGACCCAATTCGCCGGCCCACAGCCAGCCGCTGTAGTAGTGCTGATAGCGCATGAGGTCGTAGAGGCCGTCGGCGGCAACGGCAACGCGGCACAGGTCGGTGCGCTGCGCCACTGCCCCGCCGGCGATCATGGCGCCGTGGCCTTCGCCGAATATGGCCAGGTTGTCTTTGGAGGTGTAGAGGTTGCCGATGAGGTATTGGGCGGCAGACTGGAGGTCGTCGAAGGCGTTTTGTTTTTTACCCAGTATGCCCGCCTGCCGCCAGTTGTCGCCGTTTTCGCTGCCGCCGCGTATCAGGGCAATGGCGCAGACGCCGTCGTTTTCAACGACAAACGGCAGCAAGGAGTTGTATTCGGGCAGCATGCTGCGGTCGCCGCCGTCGGCCAACAACAGGGCGGGGCGCTTGCCGTCGAGGGCGAGCCCTTTTTTGTGGATGATCCACATGGGAATGGCTTGCCCGTCAAAACTCTGATAAGCTACTTTTTTGATTTCGCAATTGCCGGCTTTGAAGTCGATTTTTGGGGCAAAATAGGGCGATAGCTCGTTGTTGTCGAGGTTCAGCCAGGCTATCTGAGTGGGCTGCAGGAAGTGCCCCAGGGCGATGAAGACTTCTTTGCCGTCGGCACGGGCCTCCAGGCCAAGTATGCTGGTGTAGTCTTCGAGTTCAATCTGGTGTTGGATCTTGCCGTTGAGGTCGTAAACGACGATCTGCGGGCCTTCGTTGCGCAGATAGGCGCACACGAGGCGGCCGTCGGCCATAGCGGCGTGTTGTAATACGGCGTTGTTGTCGTGGGCTATGATGTCGTCCCAGTATCGCTCGCCAGGCCTGCCGGTGTTGACGGCTACAATGCGGCCGTTGGGAGCCTGCCGCGTGGTCAGAAACAGGAGTTTGTTGCCGTTGTTGCCGATGAGCCGGTAGTGGCAGTCAAATGATTCGGTGACGGGCGTGAAGTCGCCGTCGCCGGTTTCAAGGTCGCGGAATAATACGGCGCTGCCGTGTTGCGATTCCTGGATAAAAAGAACGAGGTAGCGCTCATCGGGTGTAGTGGCTGCGCGCACATTGCGGTGGGGCGAGGAGCGGTCGGCGAAGACGAGTACGTCGGCTGACTGCTTGTCGCCGATTTTGTGGTAATAGAGTTGGTGAAATTGGTCGGGCGCGGCGATCTGCCGAAAAGCGCCGTTGACGGGGTAGCGGCTGTAGAAAAATCCGTCGCGAAACCAGGCGATATTCGAGTTTTTGACGCCGCGGACGGTGTCCCTCATCCGGCGGCCCGTGGCGGTTTCCATCACCAGGATGTCGGCAACGGCGGCGCCGCGGCGCGATAGGCCGTAGGCCAGCAGTGAGCCGTCGCGGGAAAAGGCATGGCCGGCAGGGCTCAGGCTGCCGTCTTTACTCCAGGTGTTGGGGTCGAGCAGGGGCTGCAATTTGCCGTACATGTCGGGGCTTTTACACAAGATGTCGTATTCCTGGTTGCCGCGGTTTTTCCATACAAAATATTGATTGCCATGCCGCTCAGGCAGCCCGTAGCGTTCGTACTGCGACAGGCTGCCGAGCCGGCTGCGAATGGCGTCGCGGTAGTCGATTTGTTTGAAATATTGACCGGTGATGGAACGTTGATCTTGTAGCCACTTGGCCAGCCGCCGGTCGCGCTGTTGCTCCATCCAGCGGTAAGGGTCGCGCACTACTACGCCGTGAAAGCTGTCGACCTGCGCCGAATCGCGAAAAGCTCCGGGATAGCTGATGTGGATGGATTTGAATTGAATATCCGAGGCGCCTTCGCCGGGCCCGCAGGAGGAAAGCAGGGTGATGGCTGCCAGACAACAGGCCAGGCCCAGGGCAATGAGCCTGTTATTTTTGGCGTTCTTTTTAATGCCTTTCATAAATTAGACGTCAATTTGGCTTTATATTTGTAGGTCTGCTTTTTGAAAAACGCATCCCAAAAACAAACGTTTATGCAAATTAAAGCATTTATCCGGGTTTGCGGTGTTTGTGCCGCCTTGATGTTGCTGTTCTTTAACCTGTCGGCGCAAGAGCTCCGCGAAAATGAACGCGGGGAAAAGATCATCGTTTATCCCGACGGCAGTTGGCAGTATTTCGGCGATATGAGCGCGCCGGCTGCCGAAGACGATAAATCCAAACCCGAAAAAGAAAAAAAAGGCAATCAGTATCCCATTTTCGCGGGCACGGTCAATCCGCTGGAAAGCCCCGTTTCCGTTACGGAAGAGGATATTTTTAAAATTGCGGTGCGCCGCTCGCAATTGGCCAAAGATGCCGCGGGCATTGCCGAACAACGCGCTAAAGAGGCGACAAAGGCCCGCGAAGCTATCGAAAAAGAATACGCCGCACTCAGGAACAACCCCGATGTCAAGGAGGAGGAATTGCGACAGGTGCAAATACGCCTTGATGCCGCCCGCCGCGTGGAGAGTGAGACGGGCCTGGAGATGAACAGAGCTACGCAGGAGGTGTCAAGGGCTGCCAAGCTCACCGAAAAAGGCAACTACCTGACGGAGTTCAAGACAACCCAGGAGGCGAGGCAACAACAGGCCAAACTCAGCAAAACCCAGAAATTGCTGGCGGCAGAACCTTTCGAAAATCTGATCCCCCTCAGCGATAATACTACAGCCAACCTGGCTAACCGCAATCTCGACCTGATTGTGAATCCCCCCGCCCCGGTCTGCCGATTGGCCTATGAAGGCAAAGACGAAAGCAGCGGGCAATGGCGCCGCGATGTGCAAAAGCAACTGCTGTTTACGCATACCGACGAGCGACTGCGGATGTTCCTCAAAGACAAAGAGTACCTGCGCTGCGAGGGCTTTTTTACTTCTCTGGGCGGCTACCGCTTCCTGACGCTGCAATTCAGTTTTGCTTACCCCAACGCTCGCGAAGCTTATGGTTTTATTGAAAAAGGCAGCACGCTGACGATCAAGCAACTCGACGGTAATTTTATTAACCTGCGCGCCGGCAAGATGGACCGCGGCAGCTATGATACCGAAACCGAAATCCTGACCTATCGGGTACATTACCCTATCGACCGCAGCCAGATGAGCTTGTTGAAAAACAGTGAGGTGGATACGATTCTGGTTTTCTGGAGCACGGGTTATGAGGAGTATCAGGTGTATCAACTCGACTTTTTTATTAATCAAATCAATTGTCTGGAGAAATAACGCAATGAGCGCTACGAAACAAAATCAGTCGCCGCTTCACGTCCTGGGTCTGCAATTGCCCACCGACCCCCGCTGGGTAAACCTTGCTGAACGCGACCTGGAGGAGATCCTCACCGACCACGCCTATTGCGAACAAAAGGCCGCTACGTCGTGTATTTCGCTCATACAACAGTACCCCGAGCGCGCCGAGCTGGTGCGCGAACTGGCGCCGGTGGTCACCGAAGAATGGGGCCATTTTCGCATGGTGCTGGCCGAACTCGATAAGCGCCAACTTGTACTGGGCCGCCAACGAAAGGATGAATACGTGAATGCGCTGCTCCAGTTTCAAAAGAAAGGCGGAACCCGCGAGGAAGGCCTGCTGGAAAAGTTGCTGACTTGCGCCCTTATCGAGGCTCGCAGTTGCGAGCGCTTCCGGCTGCTTTCGCTCCATATCAGTGACGTTGCTTTGCGCGATTTTTATTACAAGTTCATGGTGGCCGAGGCGGGCCATTACCGCATGTTCCTCGACCTGGCTATCTTGTATTGCGGCGAGGAAAAGGCCTGGTCCCGCTGGAAGGAGTACCTGGCTTTCGAGGCGGGCGTGATGGAAAATCTCGCTCCGCGAGGGGATCGCATGCATTGAGCGTCGTTTTTTTATTTTAATAAAGCGTTGATTATTATTTGATTCTGAAAAATAATTGATATATTTGTTCCATCCCCCCTTGTTTTTGTCGTGTTAAAAAATCATAATCCCATGAAAAGAAAACTTACTCGCAAGGGCAGGTGCGCCTATCGTTATTTTCTCATTTCCACCATTATTCTGGCCGCTATCGGACTGTCATTTCGCCTGACAAAGGAATTGATTGTTGCGCCGGATATTACCGTATCTCCGGTTGAACCCTTCTGCAGCACTGGCGACAGCCTGTGCCTGGGGTTTGTCGACATTCCTTTTAGTGTATCAGTCGATTGTGGGCAGGCGGCGCCCGGGCTTGTCGCCCTGGTCGACGGGCAGGCGGCGCCCAATTCCCTTAGCGGCGCTTATCCCGATTACGTCTTCAGCGGCAGTTTTGCCGTGGGCATGCACGAGCTGGTTTTGCAGGTTACGGACAGCTGCGGACAAACAGCGGCGGAGACGATGTCGTTTGAGGTGGTGGATTGCCAGGCGCCGCAGGTGGTCTGGGCAAGTGGAATTGCTATCGAATTTTCACCGGTAAATCCGCCGCAAGATGTGGACGGCGACGGCAATCCGGATTATTCGGGCCAATGGCTGATCGCTGAAGAATTGGTAGTTCAAGCCGGCGGAGATTGTACGTCGCCGCTGCGGTTTTCGGTGCGCCTGCCCTGGCAAAATGGTGCGCCCGACCCCGATCAGTCGGAGGTTTGGCTGCACTGCTTTAATACATATACTGAAAATATATATGTAGACCTCTACGCATGGGATAATGCCGATAACCCCTATTCGCTTCAGCCCGACAGCACGTTGGGAGGGCCCAATTACGCTCATGCCCAGGCGTATGTTTTGTTGCAAAATATGTTCATTCATTGCGGTTCGTGGTGGCCGCCTCATCAAGTCGGTTTGGCCAACTTCGCAGGCGTCATTGAAACGGCAGAAGGGCTTCGACTGGATAGCGTTCAGGTAACCGTGAGCGGCGGCAGCAACCTGATTCAATTGACCAATCAATACGGCCAGTTCGCAGCAGCCGTTATCCCGGACTATAGCTATACGATTTCACCCCATTATGACAATATGCCGATTAACGGTGTGACGACGGCTGACCTGGTATTGATCAACAAACACATACTTGGCTTGCAATTGATTGCCAACCCCTATAAGCTTATCGCCGCTGACGCCAATAGTTCAAAGGCTGTTACCGTACAAGATATTATCGCGCTTCGCCGGTTGATTTTGCATATCGATAGCGATTTCAATAACAATACCAGTTGGCGCTTTGTACCCAAAACATACGTTTTTCCAGATCCGGCTAATCCCTGGCAGGAAGTTTTTCCCGAAGTACACACCTTCAACAACATCTCGCCAGGAAGTTACATTGCCGATTTTGTAGCCATCAAAATCGGCGATGTCAACAGCAGCGCGTTATAATTTTACCCTAAAATTCACAGCTCATGAAAAAGTGGATTACTCTCAACAACGGCCGGAAGACGGCAATAGCAGTGATTGTAATAGCCGCGTTCGCCGGACTGTCGTTTCGCTATTTACAGCAAAAAACAACCGCGCCGCAAATTTCGGTACCTGCCTTCGAACCCTTCTGCAGTACCGGCGACAGCCTGTGCTTGGGGTTTGCCGACATTCCTTTTAGTGTGTCGGTCGATTGTGGGCAAGCGGCGCCCGGGCTTGTCGCCCTGGTCGACGGGCAGGCGGCGCCCAATTCCCTTAGCGGCGCTTATCCCGATTACGTCTTCAGCGGCAGTTTTGCCGTGGGCATGCACGAGCTGGTTTTGCAGGTTACGGACAGCTGCGGGCAAACAGCGGCGGAGACGATGTCGTTTGAGGTGGTGGATTGCCAGGCGCCGGCGCCGGTTTTGTACAGTAATTTAATCCTGCAATTATTTCCCAATTTTCCCCAAACCGACGTAAACGGGGATGGCACGGTTGACCCGGGCGTAACATTGGTTTATGCCAGTGATTTTGTACAACAGGCCGGCAGCGATTGCACTTTACCGGTAGTGTATTCCATTCATAGAACCGCCGATATTTTGAATGGAACAGACGTGCCCGATCCGGAGCAATCCAATATGATATTTACCTGCTCAGATTGTTACGCCGACATTCCCCTTCGAATCTATGCATGGGATAGCGCTCTTAATCCATATTCCGTTCAACCGGATGGAACCTTGGGAGGCAGAAACTATTCTTACCATGAAGTTTTTGTTGAAGTTCGGGGTGATATGTTCGATATTTGCTGCGAATCGGGTTACGACCACTCCCTCGGCGGTCAAATTGAAATGCTCTACGCGATACCGGTTAGTGGCGTGGAAGTCATCTTAGAGCGAAATAACACCCAGATGGTACGGGTCACAGGAGAAAACGGCGACTATTTTTTCTCAGACCTGCCATTTTCTGATGATTTGACCTTGACGCCCTACCTAAATAGCGACCACAGAAACGGCGTCACTACTGCTGATATCATCTTTTTACACAAACATATTCAGGGCGTTTTGCCTTTTAACAGTCCCTACCGGTATATAGCCGCCGATGTCAATAATTCAAAGACAATTTCGGTTCACGATATTATTGTGATAAGGAGACTGATATTGGGTTTGATTGATACTTTTCCAAATAATACCAGTTGGCGTTTTGTGCCGGCGGATTATGCTTTTCCCGTGCCAACCAACCCCTGGTGGGAGGTATTTCCGGAGCAATGCGTCTTCGACGACCTCCAACCCGGTGTGACGCTTGCCGAT
>DAINSQ010000201.1:0-3600 GCA_036741235.1 Saprospiraceae bacterium
CCAGGAATGCTCCTTCGCGATGGGTATAAAACCACATCGCTACGGAGCGCGGGGAGGCGACTGTGGGACTGTGCGACTGTGCGACTGTGCGACTGTGCGACTGTGCGACTGTGCGAAGAACAACTTATAAAGATACGAGAAGCTCCTGAGTTCGTAAAGTCATAAAGTCCCAAAGTCCAAAAGTCCCCGTGGCTCCAAACTTGTAAGAACAACTCCGTATGAACGCTTTTTTTGCAAAATCGATACAACTAATAATGCTGGCAGGCATAATTACCGGCCTTGGCGGTTGCCTGAAGGGCGATCAAGCGCCGCTATTTGAATGCCTGCCTGCGAGTTCTACGGGCATAGATTTTAGCAACAACCTGCAGGAAACGGAAACCGAAAACATCATCGAATACCTGTATTACTACAACGGCGCCGGCGTCGCTACCGGCGATATCAACAACGACGGGTTGGCCGACATCTACTTTACCGCCAATCAAAAGCCCAACAAACTTTACCTCAACAAGGGCAATCTGCAATTTGAAGATATCACCGGCAAAGCAGGCGTGGGCGGCGCCGGTAGTTGGAAAACCGGCGTGACCATGGCCGACGTCAACGGCGACGGCTTGCTCGATATCTACGTTTGCCAGGTAGGGCAATACAAAACCTTCGAGGGGCGCAACCAACTGTTTATCAACAACGGCGACCTGACTTTTACCGAAAAAGCAGCCGACTACGGCCTCGATTTCAAGGGTTTCTCCACCCAGGCCGCCTTTTTCGACTACGACCGCGACGGCGACCTCGATATGTACCTGCTTA
Organism: Saprospiraceae bacterium; assembly: GCA_036741235.1. GTDB lineage: Bacteria > Bacteroidota > Bacteroidia > Chitinophagales > Saprospiraceae > JABWBR01. The sequence goes on from DAINSQ010000201.1 coordinate 802, forward strand.
ACCACTCCGTGCATGGCACCGATATCTACGGCAGGTCTGCCATTCGCCGGCGCCCCGACCCCATTGCCGGCGACCGCCTCTACCGCAACGACCTCAGCGCCGGCGGGCGGTTTACCGACGTCACCGCCCAGGCCGGCATCTACTCCAGCAAAATCGGCTACGGGCTCGGCATCGCCATCGGCGACCTCGACGACAACGGCTGGCCGGATATCTATGTGTCGAACGACTTTCACGAAAATGATTACCTCTATTTTAACAACGGCGACGGCACTTTTTCCGAAAACATCACCGGATCAATAGGCCATACCAGCACCTTCTCGATGGGCAGCGATATCGCCGACTACAACAACGACGGGCTGCTCGACCTCATCACCCTCGATATGAAACCCGAAGACGAGGTCATCCTGAAAAGCTCCGTAGGCGCCGACCCCTACAATATCTATCGCTTTAAATACGAATACGGCTACCACTATCAGTTTCCCCGCAATATGCTGCATCTCAACAGGGGGAAATCGGGCGCTACAGGCGCTACTTTCAGCGAAATCGGCCAATTGGCCGGCGTCGACGCCACCGACTGGAGCTGGGCGGCCCTCTTTTGCGACCTCGACAACGACGGCTGGAAAGACCTCTTTATCACTAACGGCATCTGGCGCCGGCCCAACGACCTGGACTACCTCCGGTTTACCTCCAGCATCGAAATCCAGCGCCAGGCCTCCAACATCGAACTGGCCAAGCGCATGCCGGAGGGCAAAGTAGCCAACTACCTCTTCCGCAACAACGGCGACCTGACCTTCAGCAACCAATCACAACCCTGGGGCATGTACAAAGCCGGCTGTACCACCGGCGCCGCCTACGCCGACCTCGACAACGACGGCGACCTCGACCTGGTAGTCAATAACCTGAACGCCACGGCCGAAGTATGGGAAAACAAAGCCAGAGAACAAGCGCAAGCCCATCACTATCTGCGATTGCAACTGCAGCAAGCCGGTCCCAACAGCCAGGCCATCGGCAGCAGGGTGGTGGTATACGCCGGAGGCCGGCAAATGACACAGGAACTCTTCACCACCCGGGGTTTTCAGTCGGCAGTAGAGCCGGTATTAACCATCGGCCTGGGAAGCGCCGCGCAGGTCGACTCGGCCTGGGTGCGCTGGCCCGACGGGAACTGGCAGCGCCTGCCGCAACTGGCAGCCGACCGCTTGCACCTTGTCAAAAAACAACCCGCCCAAACCGTTGCCAACCGACCCTTGCCACAGGCTCAATCGCCTGTTTTTAAAAATATTACAGCCGCTTCGGGTTTGAATTTTGAGCACCGGGAAAACAACTACAACGACTTCGACCGGGAAAAACTCATCCCCCACCAACTATCCACGCAAGGCCCCGCTCTGGCCGCCGGCGACGCCGATGGCGACGGGCTACAGGACGTATACATCGGCGGCGCGACGGGTCAGGCCGGTGTTTTGTTCCTGCAAAAAAACGGTCAAACCTTTCAAAGGACGACCCAGCCGGCCCTGGAGGCCGACAGCGCCTTCGAAGACGTCGACGCCGCCTGGCTGGATGCCGACGGCGACGGCGACCTGGACCTCTACGTGGTCAATGGGGGAGGGGAGGGCGCCCCGCTGTTGCACCGCCTCTACCTCAACAACGGCAAAGGACAACTGGAAAAAGCCACCGGCGCCCTGCCGGAGGTTTACGCCAACGGCGCCTGCACCCTAGCCGCCGACATGGACGGCGACGGCGATATCGACCTCTTTGCCGGCGCGCGCTCGATTCCCGGTAGTTATGGGCTTTCGCCAAATAGTTTTTATTTTGAAAACCAGGGCAACGGCAAATTCGCCGATCAAAGCGCCCGCGTAGCGCCGTTTTTGAAACAGTTGGGCATGGTAACCGGCGCCTGTTGGTTGCAAACCTCAAAAACCCTTGCCATCGTCGGCGAATGGATGCCTGTGACCCTGATAACAACCAGTGGCGGCGCCTGGAAAAAACGCGAAATCCCCGATACCGAAGGCTGGTGGAACACCGTAAGCGCCGCCGATATCGACAACGACGGCGACGAAGACCTGCTGCTGGGCAACCTGGGCCTCAATGCTGCGATCAAGGCAAGTAAAGCTGAACCCCTGCAATTGTATGTGGCCGATTACGACCGCAACCAGTCCTCCGACCCGCTATTGAGTTATTACAAACAGCACCGCCAGTACAGTTATTTCTCCAAAGACGAGTTATTCTCCCAACTCACCGCTGTAAAAAAGAAATACATCGACTACGCGCCGTTTGCCAATCAGACCTTTGATCAATTGTTCTCCGAAAAACAACTCGGCGCAGCCGTCCGCAAACGCGCCGTAACCCTGCAATCGGCCTTAGCCGTCAACAACGGCAATAATCAATTTGAGCTACAACCGCTGCCGCTGGCGGCCCAGGCGGCCCCCGTATTTGCCTTCAGCGTTGCCGACTTCAACGCCGACGGCTTTGTCGACATCCTGGCTGCGGGCAATTGGTATGAAGTGCAGCCCTCCTTTGGCAGGTACGACGCCTCAAAAGGCTGCCTGCTGCTGGGCGACGGCAAGGGAGGCTTTAAGGCGCAGCCGCACCCCGTTGTGGAAGGCCCGGTGCGTCGCCTGGCCTTCCTCAAAACCGGAATTGTTGTAGTGGCAGTGAATAACGGGAGGGGGGAGGTTGTAAGTTGTGGGTTTTGAGTTGTCGGTTGTCTCTGTTCGTTTATAGGTTTATGCGTTTATAGGTTTATTGTAAATATGAATCGATAACCCAACCCTACAACCTACAACCTACAACCTACAACCTACA
>DAINSQ010000201.1:3700-4815 GCA_036741235.1 Saprospiraceae bacterium
CAGTCGGGTCATTTCGCGCGAAGCTGTTTTAAATCCGCTTCGCCTTTAAAGTGGGTGATTACATATTTTCCGCCTTCAAAAAACTCGATGCGGGCGGTTTCATCGATTTCAAACAAAGTATTGCTGATGGGTTTTAGCTCAAATTTTCTACCGTTGGGGCGCTGGGAAAACAACTTGCCGTTCTCGAAACTGATCGTGCGGTCTTCGTATTGGCCGGCGTAGCTTTGGAGTAAGTCAGCCTTCACCTCCACCTTGTCGTAAAACAGCGGCAGCCGGGTTATTTCCCATTCCGCATCTGCTTTGGCGGCGGCGTCATCGCTGCGGCCCGCCCGGTCTTTGAGCGCCTGGACGTGGGCGGTTTTCAGTGCCTCGGCGGCTGAACAGCGCACATCGGGTTGAATGCCTACGCCTTCCCAGTTGGTCTTGGTGACCGGGTTAATAGCCCGCATAAACGGAATGCCCAGCACAAATTTGTCATTGACGGCAAAAGGTTGCGTGGGGTGGGCGCCCCCGCCGGTCACTTCACCCACAATTTTGCCGCGCTTGAGGCATTGGAAGTCGTAGCTGAATTCTTCGGCGCAGGAAAAAGTATAGGAACTCGTCAGGATATACACATCGGCGCCGGTCAGCCGGGGGCCTTTCACCTCGGCAACGGTATACGACTCGCTGGTTTTGTCCTCAATGCGGTTGTAAAACGTGTTGATCAGGGTAGGTTTTTCATAAAAATAGCCCATAATCCACTCCACCAACACGGGATCGCCGCCGCCGTTTTCGCGCATATCGAAAATCACGGCATTGGTATTCGCCACGAAATTGAGGGCGGCGGTAGCGGCTGCTTTGGCGCCGTCGTGGGGCAGGAAGCCGTCGAATTTGATATAACCGATATTGCCGGGCAGAATTTTTACTTCTTTAAATTCGTAGTTGTTGTTTTGCAGCCAGGCCAATTCCTCCGGGGATGGTGCGGGCTCGGCGCCGTCGGGTTCGCCGGCCCGGGCCTGCAATTCCTGGGCAAAACCGGGTGCAAAGCGAAAGCGCAGGTGTTTGTCTTTGGAGATGTCCTGCAAGACTTTGTTGACCTCGGCGGCCAGGGCGCTGGCGTCGTTGACTTTGTCGAA
>DAINSQ010000201.1:4915-8486 GCA_036741235.1 Saprospiraceae bacterium
GAGGCCTGGTCTTTGAATACGCGCTGGGCAATGTCGGCCTGCGAGAATTCGGGGTGTTTGAGGATGGTATTGAGTACCAGCCACTGGTCGACTGTGATGTCGAAACCCGCTTCGTTGAGCCGCGCCTGCGCAAACTGCCGGTAGCGCTTGATCGTGCGTTCGATATGGTAGAATATGGTTTGTTCCAGGTACATGCTGCAAAGGTATAAAATACATGATATATCATACAATGATATGTCATTAAATTTTTGTTAAAAGTAACGGAAAATTATTGCTGACAAAAACGTGATGGAGGCAATAACATGACATTTGCTTTTATTTGGCGTAATTTTTATATTTGCCAAATACTTTCCTTTCAGGTGGCGAAACTACCAAATCAAAAATAGTGTACGTATGAAAACATCTTACTGGCTGGGCACGGGAGAAGCATTCGGCATTATTACCGACAACACGGCGGAGGAATACCCCAACCTGATAGCGCGTAACGATTTTGGCGCCGGCAACGTACCCGGCCCTTCTTATAGCATGCAAGTTGAAAACGACAACAGCCGCTTGCAGATGTTGTGCAATGATTTTAATACCTATGGGCAGGCACAAAGTTCGTCGATTTATTACGCTATAGGGCTTAAGAATGCAATATTACCAGACCAGGGGTTTTTCCTCCAACCAACCGCCAATCGCTGGGATCAGCAGTATTCCGTACATATTAATGTTGCAGGAGTAACAACGCCATTTACCTATTTTAGATATGCGAATTACGAACACTCCCCTACAACGAACAGTCCAGTAGTTAACATTTTTAATACGAATACAATTTTTGACGAAAATACTAATAACACCTGCGGCAAAAACACTTGTGAAGGCGAATCATGGCCTTGTGAGCAGGAAAAAATAAACGAGTGGGAGCAAGAAATCAGCCAGGCCGGCGCCTGGGGTTTACCCCCGGCCGAAACAGCGCAACGCATCAGGGAATTAGAATACTTGCAAGACCAACTGGCAATCGATATGGTGCGCAGGCTGGTGTTGGCCGATAGCGGCGCGCTGGCAGCGGAGCGATTAGATGTATTACTTTCTGCGCTTCCGCATTTGAATACGGACAAAGTCGTATTAGAACAGCGTTACGGCGCCGGTGGCAGTATGGGATTGGTACAAAGTGGCGACCTGAATTCGGAACAATACATCGGCCAGAAAGAAATAATCGACCCGAATATTCCCCGCCAGGATGTGCATGATATTGTTCAACAAGCGTATAAGTCGCGAAAAAACATAAGATTGGGCTATACGCCTGTTAATAATCCTGGAATTAGTGTTGTAAAAAATGAAGCATCCTCCCGGAGTAAAACTAGTTCTACCTTTTATCCTAATCCTGCCAGGTCTTGTGATTATGTTAACCTCAACCTTAAGATTAGCGAAAAATCCTATCGAGTAGAATGGCGAGATCTTTTTGGGCGTACCATAATGGCTAGTGATTTAGGGCCGATTTCAGATACCGATTTTAGATGCCCTACACCTTGCGGTATAGTTCCAGGATATTATGTTCTTCATGTCTTCAACAGTGATAATCTTGTCGATAACCTACCCATCGTACTGCTTGATTGATCACATTAGCTTCACATTTCTCCCTATCCGAGCCAAGCTCGGATAGGGAGAAAAATATATTGCTATGAACAGCCGTTTGATTTTTCTCATGGTATTTTTATTTATTTTAAGAATTATACCATCAAAATCTCAAGATTACTTTAATCATTCTTACCCACCCCCGCCTGAACTTGGCCGTGGTCTACTTGGCGCTTCCCAGACTTACTATGGCTACCTTACTTCCGGAACTCAATTTTATCCTGAACCTGAAGTGATTTTTAATTCAGTGAATGAATACGGTGAAATAATAAGTGAACACAGCTTTTCATTTCCTGGATACGAGGCCTATTTAGCTAGAGAATCTTTATTCCCTTTACCGGATCATACGTTTGTCATGGCAGGAACTGCAATTGAGATACCGGTAGGCGATACTATCATGAAAGTCTTATTTACAGCTAAGGCTAATGAAGAAGGAGAGGTTTTGTGGGCAAAAATCATAAAACAATCCCCTTGGTTTATTTCCGCCTTAAACGGCACGATGAGCGCCGACGGCAATTACGTGTTTTGCGGCCAGAGCCGGGAGATAGACACCGCTTCCAGCGACTGCCTGCTGATAAAAATCAACACAGACGGGGACTTGATGTGGGAACGCATTATCGGCGGCCCGGGCTTCCAATCGGGCGAATCCATTGCGCGAACGACCGATGGCGGCTTTGCCGTAGGCGGCAGCAACCGCACGGGCACGTACCGGCAGATCATGGTGCTGAAAACCGACGCAGATGGCAACGAGTTGTGGCGCAAGTTTATCGGGGGCAACTACGACCAGCCCGAATTCAAATTTATCACCGCTCTCCAAAACGGCGATATTTTGGTGGGCACGGCAGCGGGAGTATCGAATTCCTTTCACGGCGACGCTTTTGCCGCCCGCTATAGTTCCAGCGGCACACTGCTATGGCAGCAGCGGTATAACCACGAATGGAATAATTCTTTTTTTACCAAAGGACTGGAATTAGAAGACGGCAGCATCGTGATGGGCGGCTACAGAGGCGTGCTGGTAGAAACGGATAGCTTTCAGACCGTCAGCCGTTTTACCACCTTTACGCGCATCAGCGCGGGGGGAGACGTTATCTGGGATCGCATTTTATATATCAATGAAATTGGAGTAAACGTTATATACGGTTTTATTCCTACCTCGGATGGCGGATACTTCTGTTACGGTTCTGCAACTGATCCCACTCAACGTTCATGGGTAATTAAATTAGACGAATGGGGTTGCAACGCGCCGGGCTGCGCGCCGGTGGTGGGGGAGTCGTCGCCCCCGGGAGAAGTATCTACGCCGACGTTAGGAGCTTATCCCAACCCTTTTCAGGATCAACTGCGGCTGGAATACCGCTTGCCGCCGGGCGTGGCGCATGCGCGCTTGCAGTTCTGCGACAGCCAGGGCCGTCGTTTATTAGACACCCCGATCCTCGAAGGCGCCCCCGCCGGCGATGTGGTGTGGGCGCCGGGTAGTCTGGCGCCAGGCATTTATATTGCTACGCTTAGTGCTCAGGGGTATGCGCCGGTGTCGGTGAAGATAGTCGGGCAATAGGTCTATTCGAAAAAATATGTATTACGGAATAAAAATTTCGATTTTGTATATTCACCCCAAAAGAAGAAGATGAAACGACTATTGATATTGTTTTTCATTGCTCAGGGTCTCATTACGGTTGTCGTCGCACAGCCAACCCCCTGGCAGGACACCCTCTCCACTATCGACCGGATTTTTGCGGCCTGGCAGTCGACCGCCGCTCCCGGGGGCGTCTTGCGCGTGAGCAGGGGAGGGGAGTTGTTGGTTGAAAAAGCCTACGGCATGGCCGACCTGGAGCGCAACGTGATCAATACGCCCGCGACGGTATTCGAATCGGGCTCGGTGGCCAAGCAGTTTACAGCCGCCGCCGCGCTTTTGCTGGTCAGGGAAGGCAAACTCGGGCTGGATGACAACCTCTGCCAG
>DAINSQ010000202.1:0-8381 GCA_036741235.1 Saprospiraceae bacterium
TCATGAACCTCCCCGCCCCCCCGGCGTTATCCTCTATATTCAGCCTTATTTCTTAATCTAGATTATTGTTTTTGCGTGCTTCAAGCCTGCATTTTTGCATTATAAAACCCACTTTGATCATGGACAGAAAAGATTTCATCAAAAAAAGTCTGCTCGGCGCAGGCGTCATCGCCACAACGGGCGCCATGGGCAGCGTGATTCACAACAATATTGACGAACTCCGCCCCCTCGACGTACTGGGGTTCAATCACATTCCTAACACTAATTCAAGCATCATGGCAAACAGCGTATTGCACAAAGCCGACACCCGCGGCCACGCCAATCACGGCTGGCTGAATAGCTACCATACTTTTAGCTTCGCCAACTATTACAACCCCGAGCGAATGCACTTCGGCGTATTGCGCGTGCTCAACGATGATACGGTACAGGGCGGTATGGGCTTTGGTACCCACCCCCACGACAACATGGAGATCATCAGCATTCCGCTTGATGGCGACCTGGAGCACAAAGACAGTATGGGCAACGTGACTGTGATCAAAAACGGCGATATCCAGGTGATGAGCGCCGGCACGGGTATCTCCCACAGCGAATACAATAAAAATCGCGACAAGTTGGTCAAGTTCCTCCAAATATGGGTTTTTCCCAATAAACGAAACGTAACGCCCCGCTACGACCAGATTACGCTCAACCTGGCCGACCGCAAAAACAAGCTGCAACAAATTCTGTCGCCTAACCCCGACGACGAAGGGGTGTGGATCCACCAGAATGCCTGGTTTCACCTCGGTACCCTCGACAAAGATTTTGCTGCGCAGTATCAAATAAAAAGCCCCGGCAACGGCGTTTATGCGTTTGTGATCAACGGCGATGTGACGGTGGGCGGACAACAACTGCACGCCCGCGACGGCTTCGGCATCTGGAATGTGGATGCAATCGATATTAAAGCCGATAGCAACGCCGAGATCCTGCTCATGGAAGTACCAATGAATATTTGACCATGAAAGAAATTACCAAAAAGTACACCAACGGCGAGGTGACCATCGTGTGGAAACCACATATGTGCATTCATAGCACAATATGCTGGAAGGCCGCAACAGGTCTGCCGGAGGTGTTCAACCCCGCCGATCGCCCCTGGATCAAGCCCGAGGGCGCCGATACGGAGCGCATCATTGAGCAGGTAAAAAAATGCCCGTCGGGCGCGCTGAGCTTTGTGATGAACGATCAGCCATAGGCCCTTACTTGCCCGACGCCAGGCGTTTTGCCGCAGTTGCCGTCGTTTGCGATGCCAGTCCTGTATGGGGCATGGCATCGTAAGCGGCGCTCTGTAGTCGCTTGCGGATGCCCAGTTTGTTGAGTTTGTAATTGCGCATTGAGGGATAGGTGCGGTTGGCCAGAAAGACGAATACCATATCGTTGGCAGGGTCGGCCCAGGCGCATACCCCTGTAAAACCCACATGTCCAAACGTATCAGTTGATGCCTTGCGCGAGAAGTTGCGCGCCCGTTCGGGGTCGGGGTGGCACATGTCGAAACCCAATCCCCGGCGCGTTATGCCGGGGGGGCGCGAGGTGAAATATTCTACCGTTTCGGGGCGCAGGTACTGGCGTCCGTTGTAATATCCTTTCTGTAACAGCATTTGCATAATGACGGCCAGGTCATGGGCATTCGAAAACAACCCGGCATGGCCGCTCACCCCGCCGAGCATAGCGGCGCCCATGTCGTGTACATACCCCTGCAAGCGCTGGTGGCGGAAATAGCGGTCTTCTTCTGTGGGGACAATATTTTCCAAAGACATTGTCTTCCAGGGATTATAGGTAGCCGTTGATAGCTCCATCGGCGTATAAAATTCTTCCTGTACATATTGGTCGAGCGGGCGACCGGTAAGTCGCTCTACCATTCGCGCCAGCAAATAAAAACCGAGATCGCTGTATTTATAGGCCTTTGACGGCAATAATTCTGATTGAACGACCTGCTGCCAGATACTGTCGGAGTAGTCGTTGCGCAGGTACATATGACGGGCCACGGGTACGGCAAATTCTTCGTAGGCGTCGGCGCAGTAGTAGTCGTCGTAGCGCGGTTTGGCGGGGTCTGTTTTGGTAGCCTTGGTAAGCGTTTTGCGGTAAAACGGTATCCATCCCGGCAGCGCAGCGCGGTGCAGCAGGATTTCCAATAAATTAATACCGGCTTTGTTGGTGCCTTCGAGTTCGGGCAAATAACAACTGATGGGCTGGTACAAATCGATGGCGCCGTCGTCGTATAGTTTCATGACGGCCAGGGTCGTGGCCGCAATTTTGGTCACGGAGGCCAAATCGTACACATCGTCGGTATTAACTGCGCGTTTGCGCTCGTAGGTATGGTGGCCGAAGGCTTTTTCGTAAACGATACGCCCCGATTTGGCTACCAGCACGACACAACCCGGAATGGCCTTCTCATTAATGGCGTATTGTGCCAGCATATCGATTTTGCGGAGCGAATCGGCGCTAAGGCCTACGTTTTCGGGCAGCGAATAACCCAGGCGGAAGGTTTTTTTTGTGGTAATGCCGGTTTTGTAGGGGAATTTGGGCGAGGCCGTCACCGGCAACATGCCCCGAACAGCCACAACGCCAAAAAGCGCCTGTGCGGCTACATCGTGCATCAGGTCATCGTCTTCGTAGGCCTCCAGCACCCAGTCGAGGTTTTCAAAAAAGCGCAGGCTGTAGGGGCTGCCGAAGACCACCAGAATTACCCGCGTTTCGCGGCTCAGTTCGCGAATCAGTTCGCGGGCGCTGCTGGAAATGCCGAAGTCTTTGGAGGCCATCATATTCATGTCGTGAAGGCTCACCACTACCGTGTTATAAGCGCTGAGGTCTTTGACCAGCTTGTCTTTTTCTTCAGAAGTGACGTCTTTGGTCGACAGGAAGTGCTTGAATTTGCCAAAATCATCGAGGCGTTGCTGGAATTTCGTTTTTTCGGTGGCGCCGATGCCCAGCGATGCCAGTTTAAGCCTGGCGGTAGTCTCGATGGGCAGCAGGTTATCTTTATTTTTTACCAGCGTGAGCGCGTTTTCGTATAATTTTTGCTTCAGTGCCTTAGCTTCAGAACTATTGAGTTTTTTGGATAATCCGTCGGTGGATAGCGGTGCAAAAGACGTAAGCCCGAGGCGGTATTTGGCGCGCAGGATTTTCTTCACACGCGAGTCGACATATTCCTGGTCGAGCCGTCCGTCTTTCACGTAGGCTTTGATGCTTTGAATGGCCTTGGCCACATCGCCGGGCAGCAGCAGCATATCTACGCCGGCGACGAGCGCTTCGGCTTCTACTTCGCCGTTTTCGAAGTGTTTGGCCACCCCTTTCATTTCGAGGGCGTCGGTCATTACCAGGCCATTATAGCCGAGTTCTTCTTTGAGCAGCCCGGCGATAGTTGGCTCAGAGAGCGTTGTAGGCCGGTTTTCGCGGTTGTCGAGGGCGGGTACGTTGAGGTGGGCCACCATAACGCTGCCCACGCCCTGGCTGATAAGCTCGCGGAAGGGGTACAATTCGATGCTGTCGAGGCGCTCGCGGGAATGGTTGATCACGGGCAAGTCGTAATGCGAATCCACATCGGTATCGCCGTGGCCTGGGAAGTGTTTGGCGCAGGCCATCACCTGGTGCTCCTGCATGCCGCGCATATACATCACACCTTTGCGGGCCACGTTGTCGCGGTCTTCGCCGAAAGAGCGATTGCCGATTACGGGGTTGTTGGCGTTGTTATTGACGTCTACTACGGGCGCGAAGTTGACTTGCACGCCCACGAGGCGCATCTGGCGGGCAATTTCCTTGCCCATGTCGTAGATCAGCTGATCATCCTGGATGGCGCCCAAAGTGAGTTGGCGCGGGAAACTGATGGTGGTGGCTTTCATGCGCATGCCCAGCCCCCATTCGCCGTCGATAGATACCATGAGGGGAACCCTGGAAGCCAGCTGTTGGTATCGATTGATAAGTACGACCTGTTTGTCGGGCGTACCCTGGAAGAAACAAAGTCCGCCGACGTGATAGGTTTTGATAAGTTGTTCTACTTTGGCAATATGGTCTTCGCCTTTATCAGAGTGGGCCCTGATCATAAAAAGTTGGCCGAGGCGCTCGTCGGGGGTCATGACCTGAAAGACAGAGTCCACCCAACTATCTTCGGGCGTAGCGGGGCCGCCTTTGCCCGACTGGTCGCCCTGGTGTTCACTGGTGCAAACAATGCACAGGGCCGCCACTGCCAGCAGCAGCAATTGCGGCGAGAGGTAGCATAGCCGGGGGTGGGCGATGGCGTAGAACCACTGGGTCAAACTTCTTAAGTAGCGGTGTGTCATGGTTGTACTGATCTTGAGTGAACACAAAAAACGCAGCGTCACTATTTTTGCCGGGGTTGGGCTCCTTGTTTTGAAATGCCGGGTTGTAATTGTTCGGCTTTGGCCACGTATTTATCGCCCTCGGCTCTATTGCCGCTGTTGTAGTAGGCAAAACCCAGGTTGAGCCATGCGCCGGCGTTATCGGGTTGCATTTGGGCGCCCTTGGAAAATAGCTCAACGGCGCGGGCGTGGTTGCCGGCAATGCCCGAAGCCACGCCTAGTAGCCGCACGGTTTCGTAGTCGCCGGGGTTTATTTGATACGCTTTTTCCAGGTATTCCAGTGCTTTGGGCACGTTGTTGAGTTGTTCGCCCTGGTATTTGCCCGCTTCGCGGTAGGCTACGGCAATATTGGACTGCGCATCGCGGTAGTCGGGGTCCAGTTCCAGCGCTTTTTGATAAGTAGCAACCGCTTTCTCAAATTCGTTGAGGTAAATATAGGCATTTCCCAACAACAGATAAGCGTTTTTGTAATTGGGATGAATCTTGAGGGCTTCATTGAGGTGCCCTACCGCTTCGGTGAGCATGCCTTTATTGCTTTCCCTGGCTTCTTTCGGTAGTTTTTCAAAGGTCGTGATAAGCTCTCCCGCCGTAGCATTGCGCAATTTGGCGCTCTTGGGCGATGTTTGCACATCCGTGGTGAATAGCGTGTAATTGTTTTTCCAGGCGGGATTGCGCAATAGGGTTGCTATACTGAATAAACCGGCTATTACTGCTATTGCGATCAGCGCCGGGCGCCAGGCGTCGGCTTTTCCTTTTTTCGAAAATAACTGCCAGATACCGGCGCTCAGTGCCAGGCAAAATCCTGCGGAGGGCATAAACACGAGGCGCTCGGCCATATTGGTGCCCACCGAAAAAACCAGGTTGGAAACGATTGACAAAGTGAGCAGGTAAAACCAGATGCCGTAGCTGACGGGGTCTTTGCGGCGAAGCCCCAGCAGGGCATAAACGCCCAGTGCGAGATATGCCGACAGGCTCAGCAAAGCTTGCCAGTCGCCCCAACTCATCACGTCAATATGCCGGGGGTAGTAGTCGTGCGTCAGCGGGTGAGGTATGAAAAGCAATACCAGGTATTTGCCCAGGGTGTAAAACACCGTAGCCAGGCGTTCGGCACTGTTAAAAGGGACATACTGGTTGCCTTCAATTTTCAAAAACGGGTTGTTCATCAGTTCCATCGACGTATCGCCAACGGAAGTCATCGGCACAATGGGGTTGCGGATGAGCAAAAACGCCAATGCAGCCAGGGCATAAGGAAGCGTTTGAAGCGCAATTTGGCCCGGTTTGGCTTTTGAGAAATAATAAAAAGTGAGCGGCGCCACAGCTACGAAAGTGATGGCGTTTTCTTTGGAAAGCAAGCCAAGGAAAAAGAGAATACCCGCTATTACTTGCATCCAGGACTTGTTTTCGCGCAAAGCGCGCATCGAAAAATACAGCGCGCCCAGGCTGCCCAGCAGCGCCAGGATTTCGTCGCGACCTTTGATGTTGGCCACTACTTCGGTGTGCAAGGGATGGGCCGCAAATAACGCAGCAGTAGTGAAAGCAATAAAAAAGGCGCGGTTTTTTTCTTTTTGGCTGTTGCCAAATAATTGCAAAAGCAAGAGGTACAATACTACAATAGTGAGTCCATACCACAGACTGTTGATGATATGGCCTACCATAGGATTTTTTCCAAAAATCTGATATTCAATGGCAAAAGTAACCAGCGACAGGGGGCGGTAGCGGCCCCCGGCTACCAGCGTAGCCTTGCCTTCTTCTTTGAAAAAGCCATAAAAAGTGTCGTATTTCAGGATGCCGGAAATACCTGCAACGCCCTTGGCAGTGAACATGTTGTCGGTGATCACAATGGCATCGTCCAATGCATAATCGTGCCGGAAGGTGTTGGCATACAACAACGCGCCAAAGAAAAACAAGGCAATAATGTGCAGGCGGCTGTTTAACAACCACGCCGGCGACTGTTCGACGATGGCCGGAATAGGCGCTTTGGCCGGCCTGGATGCCGGTGATACAGTTTTTTGCTTTTTTGCCATAAATGCTTACCGAAACTTACTGATCGCCGAAAATAGAACAAAGCGCCGATATGTTGTGCATGCCAAAGGGGGAAATATTGGGAGCATGCCGTCCTGTTGTCCGCTAATTGATCGTCCGGTTCAATTCCTCCAGCGTTTTGGCATCTACAAAATCTTCCAGCGCTCCGGTATCGAGGTTCAAGACTTTGAGCAGTTGGGGTTCTTCGCTGTAGTCGATTTCGCCCGACCGGTTGAGGTCTTTGATAAAGGAAAGCGCTATTTTATTTGATTGAAATAAAAGCTGATAATCAGACAGCCCCAAATCCTTTTCGCCGTATTCCTTCAGGGTTTGGTCAGACAGGTTGTACACAAAAAACGACTCCAGGTCGGAGGCGTTGAGCTTGCCGTCTTTGTTGGTATCCTGCCGCGCGCCTTTGATGGCCAGGATTTGGATACTGCCGTTGATGAATTGATTTTCAAAATGGGAGATGTGTATTTTTTCTTTAAAAACGACGGTTTTGGCGCCGCTTTTTTCGTCAAATACGATGATGTTGTTGTATGAGCCGGCGAATTTGTATTTCCGGTAATAACTGTCGGAACTGCCGTAAACATCGAGTAATTCCCCGTCTTTATCGGTGGAAGGTTCGTTGAGCTGACTTACCGGCACGATGTATATTTTGTTGACCGAGTCGATGAGAGTCGGCATCAAAAAGCTGGCGGTTTGGGTCGGCGCTTTTTTACCTCCTTCTTCGCTTGTTTCTACCCGCAGCGAGGTATTGTCGCGGCTATTGAAACCAAATGAGCCGGCAATAATTTTGAAAGCGCCGACAATAAAAGCGCCGCCCAAAACAATAAGGGCCAAGGTGCCAAATATGGCAATCAGCTTCTGGTTATAATGGTTGAGATTCATATCCTTCATTATTTGTTGTTAAAATTGATTCCAAACCCACATTGCCCATACGGCTGCCAATCCTGCCAGCCCCATCAAAGCGCTGGCAACTGAATACGACCGCAGTGCCGTATTAGTATCCAACTGGCCAAAACGCGACACCACCCAAAAATACGAATCATTAGTATGCGACACCGCCATCGAGCCGGCGCCCATGGCCAATAAGGCGAAGATGCGGCTGTTTTCGGCGTCGAAACCCAGCGAAGGCAGTAGCGGCGCCAGGATGCTTGCCGCCGAAATGACGGCCACGGTAGAGCTGCCCTGCGCCGTTTTGAACACCGCCGCCAGGGCAAAAGGTATTAGAAGGCCCAAACCGCTGGCGGCAAAAGCCGGCCCGAAAACTTCGCCGAGGTTCAGCGCTTTGATCACTTCGCCGAAGGCGCCGCCGGCGCCGGTGATCAGCAAGATGCCGCCCGACTTGACCAGCGCGGCTTCGAGCAACTGATTGACGGCCGTTTTTTCTATTTTTGGAAATAAAGGCAGGCACAACAATATCCCAATCAACAGTGCCACTACCGGGTCGCCGGCTATTTTGACGACGTTGAGCAATCCGCTGGCAACCGGCGCAGGCTCCAGCAAAACCAGCGATTTGATGGCGATGAGCGCCACGGGCCCCACCACCGGCAAAGCCGACAATAACGGCGAAGGCAGTCGTTCAGGCTGTTGCTGTGGTTGGTAATCTAACACCTCTACCGGCGGGATTCCAGCCCGTCGGTTCAGCCATTTCGCCCACAGATAACCCACAGCAGCAGCAGGCAGGGCTGCCACGGCGCCCAACAGCATCGTACGGCCGATATCGGCGCCCAGCGTACCGGCTGCCGCCGTAATTCCGGGGTGCGGCGGTACGAGGCAGTGTACCGCATATAACCCCGTAGCCAGGCTCACCACCAGCCACACCCGCCGCCCGGGCGACTGCGCCGCCAGCGACACTGCCAGCCCCGACAATACCACAAACCCCGAATCGCAAAAAATGGGAAAACCCACCCCAAAGCCAATGACACTGAGGGCCAGCGGCGCCCGCGATTCGCCGGTGAGGCCCAGCACCGCCCGCGCCAGACTGGCAGTCGCCCCAGCTTTTTC
>DAINSQ010000203.1:0-8328 GCA_036741235.1 Saprospiraceae bacterium
TGACGGCTTTGGTAGGCGTTAGCTTATTGTTTACTGGCTTTATCTCAAATTTCAACCGCATTGTTATTCCCGGAATTCTGAACAGCCTGTTTCAGAAAATTTTCATCGCGGGGCTTTCTGCTTTGATGCTGGCCGGCATTATTTCTTTTTCGGGCGTGATGTGGGGCGTATTAGTCTGCTACTCAGTTATTATATTAGGATTGATCGCTTATTTGTATCACCTGGGCCATTTGCGCCTGCGATTCTATTGGCCCCAAAAACATGTTGCAAGGGAGATTGCCGTATTTACTGCTTTTGGACTACTGGGCGGGCTGGGAAGTGTATTGAGCAGCCAAATCGATATCATAATGGTGGGCAATATGATAGACCTTACCAATGTAGCTACCTTTGCCATTGCCTTTTTTATGGCGGATGTTCTGGATGTGCCGCGCAAGGCCATCTAGAGTATCAGTGCCCCGATCGTTGCAAAAGCTTGGAAGGAAAAAAATTACGATCATATTCTCGATATATACAGGAAAAGCGCGCTTAACCAGTTTTTGATCGGCTCATTATTGTTGTTGGGCATCTGGTGCTCTATTGACGATTTATTTGAGCTTATGCCCAACGGAGAGCGGTATGCAGGAGGCAAATACGTAGTTCTGATTTTGGGAATAGGTAAGCTATTTGACCTGGTTACGGGGGCTAATCATATCATAATCGGTTATTCCCCTTATTTTCGGTTCAATTTTTATGCTGTCGTGGCATTGGCCGTCCTTAATGTTGTCTTCAATCTGTTGCTGATACCGCCCTTTCAAATTAACGGAGCTGCGCTGGCCACAATGAGCTCGCTGGTACTGTACAACCTGTTTAAGTTGATATTAATTTATTGGAAAGAAAAGCTGCACCCTTTCACCATGCGTATCGGGTGGGTCATGCTGGCTGGAGTCGTTACCTATTTTGTCGCAATCCTTATACCCGGCTTGAATGCCCCGGTATGGGATATCATAATACGCTCTGTAGTAATTACAGTAGTCTATACGTCAATTATCATCGGAGGCAACCTGTCGCCCGATGTCACCCGCTTGTTTCATCAAACGCTGGCAACTGCGATAAAATTTGCCCGGCGCGGCAAGCCCGGTAAATAACGCGTGGCATGCAGAAGCATACCGTTCCCTCGCAAACACCCTCATATCATAATTCTATTTATCTGAATTTGTTGGATATGTTATAGCGGCATACATTCGCACCAGAAAAAAACAGCCCATGCGTATCCTGACAATTGTACTGGCGCTCACCGGCGTCATGATGAGTTTCCCGCTTACAACGACACAAGCTGCCGACGGCCAACTTACTCCGCCCGACCAGCTCTGCAAGGTTTATGTGCCTAATGTCTTTTCCCCCAACGACGACGGTATCAACGACGAATTCAAACCGCTGTTTGAGTGCACGCCCGTTTCTTTTGAAATGAAAATTTTCAACCGCTGGGGAAAATTGGTTTACCAGTCCAAATCAGCTGATGAGGGCTGGACCGGCAAGGAGAAAAACAAGGAATTGCCCGCCGATGTGTACGTGTATTACGTGCAGGTCACCTTCCAGGATGAAGGCCAGGGCACTACCACCGAAACGCTGAGCGGAGAGGTGTCGATTGTGCGATAGGCTAGTGGCAACGCCCTACAGTTCCGTCAGCACCGCGTAACCTTCCAGCACCCCCTTCTTGTCGTAGGTCTCTTGTTTCACCAGGCCTATGCCTTTGGCGTACCACTCCACGATAGTGTGCGTTTTTCTCACCATCGTTTTGGTTTCCATCGTGTGGGAAATCTTCATGCAATCGAATTCGCCGGCGGGAGTTTTTACTTTTTCGGCGCCTACAACTTTTCGGTTGAGAACGTTGATTTGCATAGTCAGCATCAGCATACCGCTATTGCCGGCTTTGATTTCGGCGTAGGCGTCGGGCAGCGATTGCCCTGCCTGCAACGTGGCCGGCAGGGCAAAAGGATCGCCGCTGATATCGACTTCCATCCCCGAAAATGACTCTCGCGAGCGGGGGGGAAGTTTATAGGGGAGATCGATCAGCAAGGTATTGTCTTTGCAGCGCACCTGGTAAAAAGCCTCCAGCATGGGTTTGCCCAGGTCGTTGGTAGCGCTTTCCTCCAGTTGCGCTTCCAGGCTGCCGTCGTCGGCGTCTTCTACTACGGTGACCTCAATAGTACTGGCGCTCAGTAGCTTGTTGTTCTGGTCGTAGTATTTGTATTGCCGCTTGGCGCCTTCCACAAAGGGGAAGTAGCCGTCGCAACTTGTTTGCGCGTTGAGAGACTGTAGCAGCCCCGACAGAGCGCACAGTGCGAAAAAGTTGTGTAGTTTCATAGGTATGCCAAAATATTATTGCTGTTCCTTATAACGTCGGAAAGCTGCTGTCAATTTTGGCACTACTTCAAAAAGATCGCCCTGCACGCCGTAATCAGCTGCTTTAAAGAAGGGCGCTTCCGGGTCTTTGTTAATAACAACAATAGTTTTAGAGTTATTGACGCCGGCCAGGTGTTGTATTGCTCCCGATATACCGATGGCGATATACAGGTTCGGGCGAATGGCGATGCCGGTTTGGCCCACGTGTTCGTGGTGAGGGCGCCAGCCCACATCTGCCACGGGGCGCGAGCAGGCGGTAGTAGCGCCGATCACTTCGGCGAGTTCTTCCACGATACCCCAGTTTTCAGGGCCTTTCATGCCGCGGCCCGCCGATACGACGAGTTCGGCCTCCGGCAGGGGCACCAGGCCTTCTTCGCGGATTACCTCTTTGACTTTTACCTTTGGCGCCGGGATGCTCACCTGCAAGGCGCTAACGCTTACGGGGGCGCCTGTTGCTTCGGGCTGAATGGCGTTGCCCATGAGCGACAGCACTTTGACCGGCGAGCTGACGGCATATTCAGCGACGGCTTTGCCCGAGAAAACGCCCTTTTTTACCTTAAATCCACTGTCGATAGTGGGTACTGAGTTGACGCCTGCAACCGAACCGGCATTCAGGCGCGCCGCCAGGCGGCCCAGCAGCGATTTGCCGCTGGAGCTGTGGCTCAAAATGATCACGTTTGCTCCCAATTGCCCCGCCGCTTCGGCAATGGCCGCCGTATAGGTCTGGCTGTCGAATTGCTGTAAGGCAGGGTCGTTGATCTGATAGACCGCGCCGGCGCCGTATTTGCCCAATTCCCCCGCATTATCCGCCTCGCCCAATACCAGGGCGGCGCAAGTGCTGCCCATGAGTTGGGCGGTTTTGTGGCCGTAAGTCACCGCCTCAAATGCGGCCTTTTTGAATTGCCCTTTTTGATGTTCTGCTATGACTAGTATCATTGTTGTTAATTTGCTAATTTGCTAATGTGCTGATGTGCTGATGTGCTGATCCCGAACTTCATTCGGGACAAGTTGTGCTGATTATTTTATTATTATCCAACATTTAACATCCAACATCAAACATTCAACATTCAACATGCAACATCAAACATTCAAATGACTTTCGCTTCCTCATGCAAGAGTCGCACCAGTTCGTCCATCTCGTCGGGTTGGAAGAGCTGCACGGCCTTTTTGGCTGGAGGCAGCGTATATTGCACCGGCGTCGACAAGTCGTCGAAAGGCACGGGGTCAATCACGTCGAGCGGTTTGCGTTTGGCCATCATAATACCCTGCATATTGGGAATGCGTTGTTCTGCCATACCTTTCGCCGCACTGATCACAAAAGGAAGCCCCACCTCCAGGATTTCCGTGCCGCCCTCAATATCGCGGTAAGCGGTAGCAGTTTGTCCGCTAACATCGAGTTTGCTGGCATAAGAGATGTAGGGCAGGTCGAGGAATTCGGCCACCATGGCGCCTACTTCCGAGCTGTTGTAGTCGATCGTCTCTTTGCCGCAAAAAATGATGTCGAAATTCTCTTTGCGGGCGTATTCGGCGATTTGCCTAGCCACGAACAAAGAACTCTGCGGGTCGCAATTGACGCGCACGGCGTTGTCGGCGCCGATGGCGAGCCCTTTGCGTATCACCTGGTCGTTACTCTCGTTGCCTACGTTGATGAGGGTCACCGAGCCGCCCAGGGTTTCTTTAAGCTCCAGGGCTCTCACCAGGGCGTACCACTCGTCGTAGGGGTTCATAATGTATTGCACGCCGTTGGCGTCAAACTGGGCGCCGTCGGCAGTGAAAGCGATCCTGCTTGTCGTGTCAGGCGTTTTGCTTACGCAAACCAATAACTTCATGCGGTTCAGGATTTATGTTTCGTTGTATTATGGATAACCCCAAACTATTAATTATGTTTGGAGCGATTTGCTGTTCGCGCTGCAAATATAGTTATTGCAGACGGATATTGTCAATAAAGGCCAGCGAATTTTCGCTGGAAAGCTCTGCGGTTGGGGCGAACCGCTGACAAAACGATAAATAAATAAAAATATGGAAAGACTCTCCCGGCTCCAACAATTACTCGAAGAAAGCCCCGGCGATCTATTTCTGATGTTTGCCATAGCCAAAGAACTGGAAGGCAGGGGCGAAGACATTCAGGCGCTTGATTATTACAAGCAACTGCTAACGCGCGACGGCGATTATGTCGGCGCATATTATCACCTGGGCAAGTTGTACGAGCGAATGGGCGAACCTCGTTTATCGTGGGATACTTATACGCGCGGCATGGAAGTTGCCGGCAAGTTAAGCGATCATCACGCATACAGCGAACTGGCAGGCGCTCGCGTCCAACTAGGCGATGAGGAGGATTTTGCCTGATATGTCTACTCTGTCAATTTTTTATTGAGCCAATTGACAAGCAGCAACCAGGGCCAGAGATGCCAGGCAAAGTCGAGCCAGTCGATCCAGCCCATACCCCTGGCCCCGCCCAGGAGCCATTTGATTTTTCCCAAGATATGCGGTTCAGGAATATAGGGCGACAAGCCGATGGTAGCGCATAAACCGGCCAATACGCGCCAGTCGCTGAGCAGCTTTTTTATAAAATCCATTGTTCCGTTTTGCGGCCGAAATTACGCTGAAATCATGGAATTATTGACATCAAAACCGCTCATTGTCGTACTTGACGGATACACCCTCAATCCCGGCGATCTGCAATGGGATGCGCTGGAAGCGCTGGGCGAGGTACGGCGATACGATTTCACCGCCGATCGAGATGTCGTAGCGCGTTCGGCAGCCGCTGATATTTTGATCGTAAACAAGACCGCCGTCAACGCCGAATTAATGGCCCAACTGCCGAAGTTGCGCTGTATAAGCGTAACGGCTACAGGGTATAATAACATCGATACGGCGGCGGCCAGGTTACGCGGTATTACGGTGTGCAACGTGAGCGGCTATAGCTCGGAGGCCGTAGCCCAACACGTATTTGCCATGATTTTGGCGCTTACCAACCGGGTATACGAACACAACTCCAGCGTGCAACAGGGCGATTGGTCGCGTTGTCGCGATTTTAGTTATACGTTGTCGCCTATCCGCGAACTGGCCGGCAAAACGCTGGGGATATACGGCTACGGCCGCATAGGCCGGGCTGTGGCGAGGATTGGCGCCGCTTTTGGTATGATGATTATTGCGACGAATCGAAGCCCTATTACGGAAGATATTGAGCAAGTATCTCTGTCCGAGTTATTCAGCCGCAGCGATTTTTTGTCGCTGCATGCGCCGTTAACTCCTGAAAATCAAGGCATAGTGAGTTGGTCGTTTTTGCGGCAAATGAAATCCGGCGCAGTGTTGATTAATACATCGAGAGGCGGACTGATCAACGAGCAGGATTTGCAACGGGCTTTGCACGCCGGCCGGCCCGCCGCCGCCGCTCTCGATGTATTGAGCCAGGAACCGCCACCCGATAACCATCCCCTGGCAGGCATGCACAACTGCCTGATTACGCCCCATAACGCCTGGGCAAGCGTGGAAGCCCGCCGTCGACTGATGGAAGGCACGGTCGAGAATGTCAGGGCTTTCCTGGCCGGCGCCCCCCGGAATGTGGTGGGGTGAGGTGGGGAGGAGGTTCGTTTATAAGGTTTATAGGTTTATAATACTCTTATTCATAAACCCATAAACTCTTAAACTTATAAACGAACCTACAACCTACAACCTACAACCTACAACCTACAAACCTACAACCTACAACCTACAACAACCTAATTATAATCCGGCAAGAAGCTGTAATTTCTGCCGTATTCCAGCATTTGGCCTACGAAATCGGCGGGGTATTCCACCTTTACATCTACAATATTGCCTTTTGCATTTTTTACGGGTGACAGGCGCGGGTTGATAAAGCCGCCGTATGGAGGAATGCGAAGCGACTCTGAGCGGCGGAGCACCTCGTCGTGTATAGCGCGATCAACCTTGACGCCGTAGGTTTCGAAGAGATTTTTTCCGGCCTCGTAATCGCCTTGCGATTTGATGCGCTGTACTTCGCGCAGCAGATCGCCGAAGAGGGTGCGCAGCTTGGCGTAGTCCTTGATATTGATATAAGATTTGCCATTGCGCGTCACCATTTCCACGGCGCCCTGGGCCTGGCCTTTTTCAAACACCCATTTTGACACCATCTGGCGGTTGCGCATGTGTGCTTGCTGGATATCTTTACCCGGCTCTATGCGGCGCAATTGCAGCATAAGGCCGTTGCGCAGGTATTGGTCGTAGGCGGCTTTGCCCACCTCGTCAGACTCTGCCAGACCCAGTTCAACGAGTTTGGGGTCCATCAGGTAATAAAGGGCAAATAAGTCGGCACGGGATTCTTCCAGCGGCGAGGCGTATTGCTTGAGCATGTCGGTGTTTACGCCGTCTTCGAGTTGACCGGAGGCGTGGCCCAATACTTCGTGCAGGGCGGTGTGCATTTTGGAGGCCAGTTCGCCCCATTTTTTGGCCAGCCGGATCTCTTCTTCATCGTGGGCAAATTCGTTGAGCAGTCCGGGGCCGTCGGCGCGGCTATAGGCCTCGATGATATTACCCAGGCTCACCGATTTGGAGCCGTGTTCGGCCCTTATCCAGTTGGCGTTGGGCAGATTGACGCCGATGGGTGTGCTGGGCGAGGCGTCGCCGGCTTCACCGGCAACCATAACGACTTTGTAGGTGATGCCTTTTACTACTTTTTTCCTGTGTTGGGGCAAAACAGGGCTGCGGTCTTCAAACCACTGGGCATTGTCAGACACTACTTTCATGCGCTGGGAGGCCTCAAAGTCATTGATCTGTATGATCGTTTCATAGTTGGCTTTCATGCCCAACGGGTCGTTGTAGGTTTCGATAAACGAATTGATATAATCGATATCCCCTTTGGTAGCTTTTACCCAGGCTACGTTGTAGTCGTCCCAGGTTTTTAAGTCGCCGGTTTTGTAATATTTGATGAGCAATTTAAGCGCGTCGGCTTGTTCCTGGTTTTCGGCAACGCCCACGGCTTTTTCCAGCCACATGACGATCTCTTTGATGGCTGCGCCGTACATGCCGTCGATTTTCCAGACTTTTTCTTCCAGTGCGCCCCATCGGTTGCGCACTACTTTGGAATTGAGCCCGATAGAGAGATTGGGATCGGTAGTAGCGCGTTTTTTTTCATAAAATTCGGCGACTTCTTTTTCGGTGATATCCGGATCATAAAAGTTGACGGCTGAGGCTTTTACAATATCCAGCCCCGGCGTTTGATCTACGCGTTTGGGGTCGACATTGGGGTCGAACATAGCTTCCAGCGCTTCTTTTGACAGCGTGGCGCCGACCGCGTTCATCAAGCCGGCAAAGTAGTCGAGGCTAAAACCGGGAATGAATTTGTCGTTGGAGTAATGATGGTGAATGCCGCTGGAAAACCATACTTGTTTGGCATACAAAATAAATGCCGCCCAGTCCTTGGAGTTGCGGTCGCCTTTGTATCCCGAAACAATTTTTTCCAGCGCCCGCCTGATGGCGAGGTTGTGGCGGTAGTTCTGATCCCAGATGATATCTCGCCCCGACATGCCGGCCTGTACCAGGTAATAGACGTATTGTTTTTGCTTTAGCGTCAATTTATCAAAGCCCGGAATCTGGTAGCGAATGATTTTTTTGTCGCCAAAATTTTCGGGATTCCATTTGAAGGTATCTACGACGGCTGTCGTGCCGGCATCCGAAGTACCAGCCGCCGTTTTGGCTGCGGTTTTACATCCCCATACGACGATGGCCAATGCCGCTGCCGCCAGAATGATTGTTGATATTTTGTTGATCATATGATTAGGTTTTATTGATGTCAGTTGTGGGTTGTCAGTTGTCGGTTGTAGGTTCGTTTATTGGGTTATTGGTTTATAAGTTTACGCAAAGTCACTAAGTCGCACGGTCGCCTGCCCGGTATCGGTCGTTTCGACTCCGCTCAACGACCGGCAGAGGTCGCACAGTCGCAAAGTC
>DAINSQ010000204.1:0-8300 GCA_036741235.1 Saprospiraceae bacterium
TAGGTTGTAGGTTGTAGGTTGTAGGTTGTAGGTTGTGGGTTGTGGGTTGTAGGTTGGAATGTAAACCTATAAACCTAATAAACCTATAAACCGACAACATCCCTAATTCGAATTACAGCTCCATTTTTGGGGTAGTGGGCCTTTGGGGGATTCGACCGCAAGGGACACCGAATCGTCGCCGGTTTTTTCAAAAAACTCGATGCGAATCAAATTCAGGCCTTCCCTCAGGGGGGCTACTCCGCTTGATGCCCGGGCGCCGTGCAAGCCGTCATTGTCCACAACCAATTGGTTATTGATCAGCAGGCGGCTGCCGTCGTCGGAGGTGAGGGTAAAGCGGTAGACGTTGGTAGCGGGGATTTCGAGGTAGCCCTCGAGTACAACACCGTAATAATCCTTGCCAGCCTTGGCGCCCTGGCCTACATCAGGCAAAACATCCGAGCCGACAGGCGTCAAATTGCGGAAATTGGGCAACACATCCCAGTTGCCTTCATAATACGAGGCTTTTATGCCGGCCACTAATGCTTGCGACCTGATGAGGGGCAGCGTTGGCGATACCTTATAAAACTGTTGCTGTACGATTTCACTTACGGGAACATCGCCTACAAAACTGCGGGTTTGTATCAGTGTGTTTTCGACCAGGTACAAGGGCGTATTATAAACAGGCGACTGGGCCTCCGGGGCTGATCCGTCGAGGGTATAACGCACGACAGCCTGTTTGGCATTGCCGGAAGGCACGCTGATCGTTACCTTCATCGTATCGATAAATTCGGTGTGATAGGCTTTGATGACCGGCGACTGGAAGACCTCGGGCGCGCCTTTTAATTCCAGTACAATCACCGAATTAACAGGATCCGGAGCCTTGTCGGGCAGCTCCAGGCTCAATGAAAAACCATTTTTTTGAAAAGAAACGTTTTTTTTATCGGCTAAAAAATAAGCCTTTGTAATCGGATTGCCCAGGTTGTGGATTTCGATACGTTTGTTTTCAGGCCAATTGAAAATATGCAGAAATAGTTTGCTGTTGTCGCCATCCTGTTTTTGGGTAACGCGGCCCCAGTTGGTATGGTGGAAGGGACTTGCCGAGGTACCGTAGATCGATTCGCCGTTGAGGCGCATCCAGGCGCCGATAGCTTTGAGTCGGTCGATGCTTTGTTGGGGGAACGTGCCGTCGGCTTTTGGGCCGATATTGAGCAGGAAATTGCCGCCTTTGGAAGCAATATCGACCAGTTTGCGGATGAGGTCTTCGGTAGTTTTAAAATTGAGGTCATTTTTGTTGTAGCCCCAATTATCGTTCATCGTCATACAACTCTCCCAGTCGACGCCCGGCAGTCCGGTTTCCGGGATTTCCTGTTCGGGGGTGCCGAAGTCGCCGGCGTATTCGCTGGAGGTCGTCATGCCGGCCATACCGCCGCGGCCTTTGTCGACGCGGTTATTGACAATAATATCGGGTTTAAGGCTGCGCACATAGTTGTAGAGGTCTTTGCCGTCGGCGTGCGTCCAGAATTCCTCCCATTCGCCGTCGAACCACAACACGCCGATATCGCCGTAATTCGTGACCAGCTCTTTGAGTTGGTTCTTCATATAAGCGATATAGCGTTGGCGGTCGGCGCCGGCGCTGGAGCGGTCTTTTTCCCAGCCGCGCCGCGGCGTATAATCGGGGTGGCGCCAGTCCATGATGGAATGGTAAAAACACAGCTTCACCCCGCCGATTTTGCGGCAGGCGTCGGCGAGTTCTTTTAGGATATCGCGGCGGAAGGGCGTGGAGGCCACGTCGAAGTCGGTTTCTTTGGAATCCCACAGGCAAAAGCCGTCGTGGTGTTTGCTCGTAATCACGATGTATTTCATGCCGGCGTCTTTGGCCATTTGCACCCAGTCTTCGGCGTTAAAGGCGGTGGGGTTGAACTGGCCTACAAACTTGTCGTAGGTTTCCAGGGGAATTTGCGCCGAATGCCGAATCCACTCGCCGTAATTGGTAGCGCCGCCCCACTCGCCGGCGGGGATGGCATACAGCCCCCAGTGGATAAACATGCCGAAGCGGGCTTCGCGCCACCAGGCCATGCGCTGGTCGTGCTGGGCGGGCGTTTCGGCAATTTGGGCCAGGGCAGGGGAGAGGGCCAGGGCAAGGCAGGTAGCCAGCAAAAGTTTGTAAGTATTAGCAGGCATATAATTTTTGTGTTGTTGCGTGTAAAAATAGCGATTCGAAATGGGCCCAGCAGCGTATTTTTAGCTTATTCTAAAAAAAAGCAATAATAATTTGAAAAATAAAAACCAGAGCATAATTTTTTATCACACTATTTAGCTTTCCTCCTAATATTTTTCATAAAAAAAGACAGGGCCTCTTCTCTTATCGTAAAAAAGGCGTTTCCTCGGGATAGCCCGCTTTATTGCCATTATATTTACCAACAATAAAACTACCTCTGTTATGAGTACACTTTCAATCGCTTAGGCTGCTGTTACAAAAATCCCGGTAAAAGTAGCCAGCAATTCATCCGTATTTATTCAAATACAATCGCCTATCATACTGGGCAATGTGCTGGTCTACGTCGAATTTCAATACGATGATGGCGGAATCTTTGCCTGGGGCGTATCTCGGGCGGAGAGGGGCTGTTGGGGCTTACCCGCGCTTTTCTGTATGCCGGGGCACGCAATTTGCTGGCCTCGCTCTGGAAAGTACAAGACAAAGCCAGCGCCGATTTGATGATCGCATTTTACGATAAGCATTTGGCCGAAGGCGGGCGGGATTTGGCGCCGGCTTTGCAGCAGGCGAAACTACAATTGATAAGCGAAGGCGAGTATGGCCACCCGTTTTTCTGGTCGCCGTTTATATTGATAGGGAAATGATTTGGTCGGTTGTCGGTTATCAGTTCTAGGTTGTAGGTTGTATGTTTGTTCATAATTTACACACTACACCCCAGCTCAATCTCACGGGTTTATGGTTCATACTTATTCATAAACCAATAAACCAATAAACCTATAAACGAACCGACAACCCTCTCATTCCGTAGTTCCCAGCACCTTGAATTCCGTGCGGCGGTTAAGTTGGTATTCCTCCTCGGAGCAGGGCACGCCGTCCTCGCATTTATTCACCGGGCGGCCTTCGCCGTAGCCTTTGGCTTTAAGGCGGTAGGTGGGGATACCTTTTGAAGTCAGCCATTTCACGATAGCGTCGGCGCGGCGTTGGGAGAGTTGCAGATTATATTCGTCGGGTCCCTGGGAATCGGTATGCGAGCTGATTTCGATAATCAGTTTGGGATTTTCGGTGAGGAGTTGCAGCAATTTGAACAATTCGGGCACCGATTCTGCTTTGACGCTGCTGCGGCCCAGGTCGTAGTAGAGATTCAGTAAAAAGGGTATGGTATCGTTTTGCTGATCGGTGCGGATGCCCATGGCAAAATCGCTGCCGGATTGCCGGGTCGAAGACGCCGTAGTCGGCGAGGCGATAAAGGGCTGCAAATAGAGGTTGATACTCGACTGGGCTGCTTCACCCCAGTTATCGGTGCAGATTGTATCGGGTAAAACGCGGGCGAAATAGTTGCCTTTTTCGGCGCGCAGGGCATAGCAGCAGTGGGATTGCAGCGAAAGCAGGAAGCCGCCGTTGGCGTCGGTGATTGCGGTAGCAGGGGCGGTGCAAGCCAGGGCGGTGAGGGTCACTGTAGCGCCTTCGATAGGGGCGCCGGTGGCCAGATCGCTGACTGTTCCGCTCAACAGCGGCGACCGTGGTTGATCGATTACAGGTTCAGGGCGGGCCGTCAGGCGGATCTCCTGTTGTTCGCCCGCGCAAATGGTAAGCGTATAAGAATCGTAGTTGTCTACATCTATACGTGTAGTGCAACAGCGGTCGCGTTCAAGCAGAACGGCGTAATTGCCGTCGGCATCGGTAAACACTATAGCTTCTTCGCAGGACGAAGCCAACGCTGCGCCGGCAATAGGCCTGCCCGAGGCGGCGTCAAGCACGCGCAATTGGGTTCGGAGGCGGGTATCGATATTTGTTTTTCTAAAATAATACAGATCGTCTTCGCCTGCGCCTCCAGCGCGGTTGGAAGTAAAAAAGCCGTAGTTGCCGTCGCGATGCATGATAAATCCAAAGTCGTCGTAGGCGCTATTGACGGGGTATCCCAGGTTTTTGGCCGGCCCCCACTCGCCGTCCGTCAATTCGGGGGCGAAATAGATATCCTGGCCGCCGAGGCCGAAGAGCCCGTCGGAGGCAAAATACAGGCCCTCGTTTTGTGCGTAGTGTGGAAACAGTTCGTCGCCTTCGGTATTGACGGCAGGGCCGAGGTTGACGGGCGGGCCCCAGGCGGAGCTATCGCGGAAAGACACATAGAGGTCTTTACCGCCGAAGCCGCCGGGCATATCGGAGGCAAAAAACAGGCGTTTGCCATCGGGGCTGAGGCTGGGGTGCGCCACTGAGAAGCGGGGGCTGCTGAAGGGCAGCGGTTGGGGTTTGCCCCAGGAGTCGGCCCCGGTTTGCCGGGCGTGAAGTATTTCCAGCCGCATGACGTTCTCCCGGCCTGTTTCGTCTTCAACGATGTAGTTTCGAGTATAAAATAATTCTGTTTCGTCACGACTAAAAGTGACGATGGCTTCGTGAACAGGCGTATTGAGTTGGGGGGCGAATTTTTCCGGGGCGCTGAAAACAAAACCTTTGGTTTGGGATGAATCCGGCTGCATCAGGGCAAAATACAGGTCAAGGAATTGCCGTGCCGAGCCGTCAGGTGAGCGAAAAGTGCCGAAAACCAGGCCGTTGCGATAAAAAGCGGCGCCGAGGTCGTCATAGGGCGAATTCAATTCCAGCGGTTCAATTGTGGTGGCGGTAGCTGAATGGGCCAGTAGCTGGTCGATATAAGCGCAGGCGTTTTGCAGTTGGGGTTTGCGTACGTCGTAGGGCTTTAGCGTCAGGAATCGCTTATACCATTCCTGGGCTTCATCGCATTTGCCGTTGCGCTGTTTCATCAGCCCCAGGTAGTAATAGTGGATTGGTTTGGCTTCGGGCAGGTAAACGGCCTGCTGGTACCAATATTCGGCGTTGGGGTAGTCGTTGAGTTTGCGATAGGCTTCGGCCAGATTAATTTTGGCTTCGGGCACGTCGTTGCTTTCAAGGATGCGCATATACAATTCGGCTGCCGATTTGTAGTCGAGCAGTTCCATGTATTTTTGCGCTTTTTTGAGTTTGGCCTGTTGCGCGTATAGCGCAGGCGCGCTGCACAAAAATAATGCGCAGGCAATAACGAGTAAGCCCCGCTTTCTCATAGCGTATGGTATTAAAGATGCAAGATATTCTTCCCTTTGAACGTACTTGCGCTAAATAAGTTGCAAAAAACAACTTCCCTCACTCCATCACTCCCCAAACGCCGCATCCACGATATCGCGCTGCTGTTGGTCGTGCACTTTTTTAAAGCCGGTAGCCGGCGAAGCGCTGGCTTTGCGGGTTATCGGCGTAAAGCGGGCGGCTTCCGGCAAATTGACCGCCAGGTACTGCCAGGCGCCCATATTGCGCGGTTCTTCCTGCACCCAATATACCCCGGCGTTTTTGTATTTGTTCAAAATCTGGCGGAGTTGCTTTTCGGGAAGCGGATAAAGCTGTTCCAGTCGCACAACAGCCACATCGTCGCGTTTGTCGTTAATTTTGCGCTCCAACAGGTCGTAGTAAACCTTGCCGGAGCACAGCAACAGGCGTTTAACCTTGTTTGCGCTGCGGGGGGTGATATCGGCGTCGTCGATCACTTCCTGGAAGCGGGTATCGCCGGTAAAATCAGCTACGGGCGACACGCATTTGGGGTGGCGTAGCAGCGATTTGGGCGACATCACGATGAGCGGTTTGCGGAAGGGGCGTGTGAGTTGCCTGCGCAGCAGGTGGAAAAAGTTGGCGGGGGTAGTTACATTGGCCACCGTCACATTAAATTCGGCGCAGTTTTGCAAAAAGCGTTCGAGGCGGGCGCTGGAGTGCTCGGGGCCCTGGCCTTCGTAGCCGTGGGGCAGCAACATCACCAGGCCGCTCATGCGTTGCCATTTGCTTTCGCCTGCGAAGATAAACTGGTCGACGATAGTCTGAGCGCCGTTATAGAAATCGCCGAACTGAGCTTCCCACAGTACCAGGGCATCGGGAGTAGCCAGCGAATAGCCGTATTCAAAGCCGAGCACGGCAAACTCCGACAGCAGCGAGTTGTATATCCTGAAGCGGCCCTGGCCTTTGCTGAGGCTGTTCAGGCGGTTATAAGGCTGATAAGTTTCGGCGGAGTATACTACGGCGTGGCGGTGCGAGAAAGTACCGCGTTTCACATCCTGACCGCTCATCCGCACGTCCCGGCCTTCGAGCAGGATAGAGCCGTAGGCCGACATTTCGCCCAGCGACCAGTCCAGTTTGCCCTCAGTGAGCAGCTTGTGCATACTGGCCAAAACGCGACTGGCTTTGGGCAGGGGAATAAAACCTTCGGGCACCGAAGCCAGGTGTTTGATGATGTGGTCAAAAGTTTTGGAGTCGATACCGGTCACCGGCGAGTGATCGTATTCTTTGGGGTCGACTTGTTTTTTTAGTTTGCGCCAGGCCTGTTCGGGCTCCTGATAAGTATAGGGCAGGGGAGTTTCGCGTACCATATCGAGGCGTTCCTGGAGGTGGCCCCAGAACGAGCGCTCCATTTCTTCGGCGAGTTGCTGGTCCAGGTCGCCGCGTTCGATGAGGCGTTTGGAGTACAATTCGCGGGGGTTGTTATGCCCTGCGATGATCTTGTACATTTCGGGTTGAGTAAACATGGGGTCGTCGCCTTCGTTGTGGCCGTGGCGGCGGTAGCAGAGCATATCGATAAACACGTCGGAGTTAAACTGCTGGCGGTAATCAACTGCCAGTTCAACGGCAAACAGCATAGCTTCGGGGTCGTCGCCGTTGACGTGGAATACCGGGGCCTGGACCACCATAGCGGCGCCTGTGCAGTAGGTAGACGAGCGGGCGTCGTCAAAGTCGGTGGTAAAGCCGATCTGGTTATTGATCACCAGGTGCAGGGTGCCGCCGGTATAATAACCTTCGAGTTGGCTCATCTGTACGGTTTCGTAAACGATACCCTGGCCGGCCACGGCGGCGTCGCCGTGTATGAGGATGGGCAGAATGCGGTCGAAGTTACTGCTATAGAGGATATCGGCTTTGGCGCGGGCAAAACCCTCCACTACGGGGTTGACGGCTTCGAGGTGGGAGGGGTTGGGCGTCAGTTTGAGCTGTACGATTTTTCCCTGCGGCGTCTGGATTTGAGAAGAAAAGCCGAGGTGGTACTTCACGTCGCCGTCGCCGAAGCTGAGGTCGGGTTCGGCGGTACCTTCAAATTCGTTAAAGATTTGGGCGTAAGTTTTGCCCATGATATTGGCCAGCACATTGAGGCGGCCCCGGTGGGCCATTCCAATTACAATTTCCTCCACTTCGTCTTCTACGGCCTGGTTGATAATTGCGTCGAGGGCTACGATGGCCGTTTCGCCGCCTTCGAGTGAAAATCGCTTTTGGCCGACGTATTTTTTGTGAAGGAACTCTTCGAATATAACGGCGCCGTTGAGTTTTTCGAGAATACGGCGTTTTTTCTCCAGCGGCAGGCCGTAGCTATTGACCGGATCTACGGCTTCGATGCGGCTGCGCAGCCAGCGGCGTTTGTCGCGGTCGGCGATATGGTGGAATTCAAAGCCGATGCTGCCGCAGTAAATTGTATTGAGGCGGTCTACAATTTGTCGCAGGGTGGCATTTTCCAGTCCGATTTCTTTTGATACAAAAAAAACGGAATCCAGATCGGCATCGCTCAGGCCGTAGTCTTCCAGATTCAAGGCAGGTTTGCGGTCGCGCCGCTTGCGGATGGGGTTGGTCTTGGAAAGCAGGTGGGCCCGGTCGCGGTACCCTTTGATGAGCGACAATACTTGTAACTCTTTGGCTACGGCAGCCCCGCCGGTTTCGGCGGCAGGTACGCCATTGATGCTTTGCGCAAAGTCGAAACCCTGGAAGAAAGTACGCCAGCTGGGTTCGATTTGTTCAGGGTCGCGTTGATATTGCTGGTACAACGCCTCGATGTATGCGGGATGCGCATTGGCTATAAAAGAGAAATCGCCCATATCAAAAGGATGTTTCAATTGCTTTTTGAAAAAAATAAACGTGTTAGTAATGCGTTTGGTCAGCTTATGCAAAAAATCGCTTGAAAGTGCAAAATTGCAACAAATCCGCGGGAGCTGCCAAGTTTTTTTTATACAACTTGAAGAACAATAACTGCCGGGGGTTGGTTCTCGGTTGTGGGTTGTGGGTTGTAGGTTGTAGGTTGTAGGTTGTAGGTTGTAGGTTG
>DAINSQ010000205.1:0-1053 GCA_036741235.1 Saprospiraceae bacterium
TATTTCAATTTACCAGCTTCAGGGGGCTTTTCCCCGTGAAAAATTCATGTTCGGATAAAATGACGGCTGTTTCTTCGCCTGTTGTCTTGATGTACTGCAAAAAGCTTGCAATTGTCTTATGGCCAGTGAATTGCATTATTTCCTTGATTGGAATTCCCCGCTTATACGCATTTGTGGCAAAGCTTCTTCTTCCTGTGTGGGTAGTTATCAGTTCCCATTTTTCAAATACGCGTTGCTTATGTTCCTGGCCTTGATAGTAGTTTACTTCTACCTTCCCGGTAAAGCCTGCCAGCTTGCAAACTTCTTTCAAATAGTCATTCAATTTTTGGCTTGATATAGGCCTGGGGGCTTTCCAGTTATTCTTCTCCAAAATAGCCAATAGGATAGGATGTACCAGGGGCAAAACAACACGTTGCTTTGTCTTTTGATTTGTCTTAATCAGTGACAAAACAGATTGGCCCCCGTGTTCTATGCGTTGGATATTTTCAGGCTTGATAGTTGAAAAGTCGCTATATCGAAGGCCTGTTAAACAGCCGACAAGCAATAAATCCCTTGCGTTGGCCAGGCGTTCTTCCAGCTTCATATCAAATAGCTGTTGAATTTCGGCTTCATTCAAATATACCTTATCTGTTTCCTTGAGTTCAAAAGGATTTGGAAGGGCTAAAAACTTTTCAATTGCGGGCTTTACTTCTTCCAGGCCTTGTTCTTCCAAAGCCTGCCTGACAAACATTTTCAACGTCTTGATAAGCTTGTGACAATAGTTGTCATTCAACCCCAGGGCTATAAGGTAGGCTGCAAAATCATTCAGGAAGGCTTTATTTAGTCTGTCGAAGGTTATAGGCTTCTTTTGCGCCAATTGGTAGGCTGTTATGTGCTTTTGGCAATTCACGTAAACTTTGAGGCTTCCAGGCTTTGTTTTTAGCTGCTTATAGCCTTCAATTGCGCTATCAATAAAGGGGAGTAGTTCCGGCCCTACCTGCTTAACAGTGAAAAGTATTGCCAGCAGGCGTTCTTTGAATTCTTCAGCGGTGGGAATGATGACTTTGGCTTGAT
>DAINSQ010000205.1:1063-8036 GCA_036741235.1 Saprospiraceae bacterium
ATTCGGCATAAAGCGCCACAGTTTTGGCGGCCATATCATTAAGGCGCTCATTGTATTGGCGATAATTTGGGAATGATGCGTTTTCCCTTACTCGCTGGGTTTGGGGGTTCCAATACTTTTCAGGTATGTTTAACCCCGTGCCTACATATACGCGGCGGCCCTTGAATTGAAATAGCATCAAGGGATTGCAATTCCCGCTTGGCTGCTTTCGTAGTTGAAACGTCGGTTTACCCATATCCGTTTTTTTTTGTTTGCATTACAAAGATAGGGTAACACCTTGAAACGTTCACTTTGATGTGAATACTTTTTTTCGCTTATTTTCTTTCTTATTCTTTTGGTTTGCCTACTTATTCTTTATTTTCAAGTAATTAGATGTTTTATAAGGTAGTGTAAAAAACCACAAAAGAAGCAGGTTCAAAACCTTGTGGGTCTACAGATATAGGCGCTTCAAACGAGGCGCCTTTTTTCTTTGGTAATATGCCGTAATCCGGATGAAAAATAAAAAACAAATGCGAATTGGCGGATAAAAGATTATTGCGCACAACCTACAACCATCCCTCAACTTCCCCCCGTTCTCCTGCTCCACCAGAAGGAAGCCGCGCCTGCCGCAATATTGACGAGCCCCAGCAGGCTCTCCCGGGGTTTATCCCACAGTAAATATCCCAGCACCCAAATGCTAAAGGCCAAAAACAGGTATTGCAACCAGGGGTAGGCCGGGCTGCGGTAGCCTTCGTAAGGCGTGCTTCGCCGCCGCAATACGAGTAATCCGACTACGGTAAGCGTTGTAAACAATTGCAGTACAAAACCGCTGTACAACAATACCTGCTCAAATGAACTGGTGACAACCATAAACACGCTGATGCCCGTTTGTAGCCAAATGGCGCGTACCGGCACACCCCAGCTATTGTCATTGGCAAAAAAACGCCAGAAGGAGTGGTCGTCGGCCATGGCGCGCACTACCCGGGGGCCTACCCACACCATGGCGCTAATGCCCGCAAGCAGCAGGGCCGCAATGAGAATACTCACTACTTGCGCGCCGTCGTGGCCCAGCATAAAAGAAGCCACTACCTGCCCCACTTCTACCTTGTCGAGCAGCGATTCGCGGGGCGCCTGCCGCAGAAAGGACAGTTGCAGCAATACGTATAATACGCCTACCAGCAGGGTGCCGCCAATCAGCGCGCGGGGTAGGTTGCGGGCAGGGTGCCTGATTTCGTCTACTATATAGGCCGCAGCATTCCACCCCGAAAACGAATACATGACGTAAATCAAGGCTACGGCATAGGCGGGCTGCCCAACTTCGTACCGCCATCCCGCACTCCAGTCGAGGGCGTTGGTATCCTGGGCGATCGAAAATCCGCCAAAAATGAGCAATACAATGAGCAGTAATTTGACTAACGTGAGGGCATTCTGGAACAGGCTGCTATGGCGCAGGCTGAACGAGTGCATCGCCGAAATACCTGCAATAGCCAGCAAGGCAATGAGCTCGCCGTGCAGCGAAAAGATGTCAGACAAATAAGCGCCCATAGCCATTGCAGAAAGTGCTACCGATGCAGAAAAACCAACGGTGAGCGATACCCACCCCGACAGGTAGCCCAACATGGGGTGGAAAATGCGCGAAAGGAAATGATAATCACCCCCCGACTTGGGAAGGCGAACGCCCAGCTCTGCATAGGAAAAGGCGCCGAAAAGAGATATCAAACCCCCTATTATCCACAATGACAGTATAGTCCACGTATTCTCCAGGTGCTTCAACTGCATGCCGAGCCCCGTAAATACCCCGGCGCCAACCATATTGGCCACAACAATAGCCGCCGCGCTCAACCAGCCTATTTTACGATTTTCCCGCATACAGTTTTATGCGTATCTACAGACTAACTATAAAACTAAGCTTTCCCACTTTACCAGTGTGTATCCGCCCCGGGATTAACGAAAGAATAACACCAAACAAGTAGATACCAACCGACTTGTCCTATTGTTTTGAATAAAAAAAAAACTGACCTTAGATGCCGATTTGCTTGCTCACTAAAACTATTGATGGGAACAACGATCTGCCTCGATTCGATCAAGGCCATCCGCGACTTCTTTCTCAACGTCAAAACCCCGGTTTATTTCATAGACTGGTGCCTTTTCACCGCCCTGGGCATGGACCGATGGATCGGCTCGTTGAAATACTTGTGCGCCATTGACAATTTTGGCGGACAGCACCCGCGTATCATTGCTTCGCCGAACTTTCCATACGTTAACAAGGATGCCCTGGAAAAGGTCAACCGGCTGCTGATATCCGACCCCTTTGTAGCCCGTTACATCGATGCTCATCGATACAATGACGCTGGGGGCAAGGCTATGTTCATGATGCTCGACGAGGCTACCGAGCTGCAAACCCGCAATCTCGGCCTCGAACTGTGTCTGCCGCCGGTAGCCCTACGCCAGTATTGCGACCACAAGGCCAATACCAACCGCATTGCCGAAAAAGCCGGCGTGCCATGCGTGCCTTATGTGCTGTCGGCAGTAGTTAGCTATGAACACCTGCGCAGCATTTCTTCGCATCTGGGCGGGCAATTGGTGCTGCAAAGACCCTTCGGCAATTCGGGCGCTACCACTTATTTTGTCAATAATGAAGCCGATTTTATCGCCCATCATGCGGAGATCATTTGTGGCGAAGAGTTGAAAATCATGAAATTTATCGATTGCCGCAGTACCGGACTGGAGGCCTGTGTGACCCGCCACGGCGTTGTGGTGGCGCCCCTGACTGCCGAGCTCATCGGCTTCCCGGAACTCACCTTGCACAAAGGCGGCTGGTGCGGCAATGAACTATATGCCCATGCTTTCCCTCGTAGTATTACAGAACAAGCGGTCGATTATGCTATCCGAATGGGCGAACAACTGCGCAAAGAGGGCTACAAAGGTTATTTCGAACTTGATTTTCTCATAGACAAAGAAGACGGCCGGTTGTATCTCGGCGAAATGAATCCCCGATTTTCGGGCATTTCACCACTGACTAATAATGCCAGTTTCGCTCGGGAAGACTTGCCCCTCATGCTGCTGCACCTGCTGGAGTGGATGGATGTGGACTACGAACTGGATGTGGCCGCCCTCAATGCCCGCTGGGCCGACCAAGACAAGCTTGCACCCCTTTCGCTGTTTTATTTTTGCCATGTAGATGATACAGTCGTCAAAGCCCCGCCAACGGGAATCTACTGCCTCCAACCGGATGGCAGTGTCGCCTTGAGCCGCTTTACTACCGATTTTTGCGATCTTAATGATACCGATGAAGCTTTTTGGCTGAATGTGTCGGGCCCCGATACCCGCATTGCACAAGGCGAAGAAGTCGGCGCCTTAATATTGCGGCAACGCGCAACTATTACCCCTAATGAACTGACACCTCAGGCCGCAGCCTGGATCAAGGGCCTGAAGGCCGCCTTTGTATCGGAATGATGCTTTCAGTACCCCAATGTGCGGGAAGACACATAACTGACAACCGACTCAATGCGCCTCCAGCCAATTTTTACCAACACCGACACCTACTTCTATAGGCACTTTTAAATCAGGGATGGCATGTTTCATACAATCGATTATCAATGGTTGTAGCGTTGCCACCTCGCTTTGCAGCGCGTCAAAAACGAGTTCGTCGTGCACTTGCATGATCATTTTGGTTTGATACCCTCCTTTTTTCAGCGTGTCGTGAATACGTACCATAGCAATTTTGATCATATCGGCAGCCGTTCCCTGGATGGGCGTATTGACTGCAATGCGTTCGGCGTTGCTGCGCTCCAGCGAACTTCGGGAATCGATATCGCGCAGATAGCGGCGCCGGTTCATCAGCGTGGTCACGTAACCGTTTTTACGGGCGTCCTCTACCGTTTTCTCCATGTAATGTTTGAGGCCGGGGTATTGGGCGAAATAGTTGTCGATAAGTTCTTTGGCTTCCGTGCGTTTAATGCCGAGTTGGCGCGACAGGTTGGTGGCGCCGGCGCCGTAGATGATACTAAAATTGACCGTTTTGGCGCGGTAGCGCTGTTCCTTGGTTACTTCGTCGAACGAAATGCCGAATACGCGGGCCGCCGTAGCGGTGTGGATGTCCTTGCCAGACTGGAAGGCCTCCAGCATGGCTTCGTCGCCGCTGATCTCGGCTATCAGGCGCAACTCGATCTGGGAGTAGTCTGCCGCTAAAATTATATGCTTGTCGTCGCGAGGAATAAAAGCCTCGCGAACGCGGGCGCCTTCGGGGGTGCGCACGGGAATATTTTGCAGGTTAGGGTTGTTGGAACTCAGGCGCCCCGTGGCGGCCAATGCCTGGTTGAAGGAGCTGTGTACGCGGCCCGTGCGGGGGTTGACCAGCGCCGGCAGGGCGTCGACGTAAGTGCTTTTCAACTTGGTGAGCCCGCGGTGCCTGAGGATGTGCGACACTACTTCGTTTTCGAGGGCCAGTTCTGCCATGATCTCTTCGTCGGTGGAGTATTGGCCGGTAGCGGTTTTGCGCCAGCGGTAGGGGATTTTTAATATTTCAAACAATACTTCTCCCACTTGTTTGGGCGAAGACAGGTTGAAGCGCACGCCGGCCAGGTCGTGCACTTTTTTCTCCTGGTCGGCAATTTCTGTTGCCAGTTCGGCAGAATACTTTTCGAGATAATCCACATCGATGCGCACGCCGGCGTATTCCAGGTCGACCAATACGGGTACCAGCGGTCCCTCGATGGTATCGTAGAGTTCGCGCAGCCCGTTTTTTTCGAGGTGGGGCGCCAGGTAGTCGGCCAACTGCAGGGTAATATCGGCGTCTTCGGCAGCATAGTCTTTGACCTGCTCGATTGGCGCCTGTCGCATGGTGAGCTGGTTTTTGCCCTTTTTGCCGATGAGCGTTTCAATGGAGACGGGTTTGTATTTGAGATAGGTCTCCGCCATGTAGTCCATATTGTGGCGCAACTCGGGTTCGATGAGGTAATGCGCCAACATCGTATCAAAGTAATAACCTTTTAATTCTATGTTGTACCACTTCAGTACGATGGCGTCGTATTTGATATTTTGACCAACTTTTTCAATTTTTTTATTTTCAAAAAAAGGCCTGAATTCCTCTACCAGCGCCTGCGCTTCGTCGCGATTTTCGGGTACGGGCACATACCAGGCTTCGCGGGCTTTTACGGCAAACGACATACCCACCAATTCGGCCATATTGGGGTCGATATGGGTGGTTTCGGTGTCAAAGCAAACGCGGGTATGTTGCATCAGCGTTTTGATCAATTCGCTGCGCTGGGCGGCGTTTTCAACGAGGTGATAAGTGTGGGGGGTGTTGTCAATATGGTATTCGGCGATAGAATGCGACGGCAATCGCTGAACTTTGGGCGCCGGCGGGTCGTCGTCGCCAAAAAGACTGCCTTGTACGCCGGGTTTTGGCGCCGATTGCGGCGCAGGTGCGGCTTGCTGCCCTTCGCCCAGGATTTGCTGGGCCAGGGTCCGAAATTCGAGTTCGCGGAAAATCTCGGCCAGCCGCTCGTGGTCGGGCGGATCGAGGGTATAGGCCTCCGAGTCGAGCTGGATAGGCACATCGATGTCGATGGCGGCCAGTTTTTTGGACAGCAGGGCCTGGTCGGTGTACTGGATAACGTTGTCTTTTTGCTTGCCTTTGAGTTGGTCAACATTGGCGATGAGCCCTTCCACGGTGTCGAATTGTTCGAGTAGCTTGGCGGCTGTTTTTTCGCCGATGCCGGGAATGCCGGGTATATTGTCGACGCTGTCGCCCATCAACCCCAGCATATCCACTACCTGGTCGACGCGTTTGATCTGCCAGTTTTCGAGTACTTCTTTTACACCCCAGATTTCCACGCCGTTGCCCTGGCGCGAGGGTTTGTACATCATCACCTGGTCGGATACCAACTGTCCGTAGTCTTTGTCTGGGGTGACCATGTATACTTTGTAACCCTGTTCGGCAGCCTGTTTCGACAAGGTGCCGATGACGTCGTCGGCTTCGTAGCCTTCGACGGTGAGAATGGGGATTTTGAAGGCCTTCAGAATTTCCTGGATGTAGGGTATGGCTATGGTGATATCTTCAGGCTGTTGCTCGCGGTTGGCTTTGTATTCGGGGTACATATGGTGGCGGAAGGTAGGCGTGGGCAGGTCGAAAGCTACTGCCAGGTGGGTGGGGTGCTGGTTGTGAATGAGGTCCCACAAGGTACGGGTAAAACCCGCCACGGCCGAGGTATTGAGTCCCTTAGAGTTGATGAGCGGCCTGGTGATAAACGAGAAGTGGGCGCGGTATACCAGCGCATGGCCGTCGAGCAGGAAAAGCCTTTTGTCTGTCATAGTCATAGGTGATTTCGAGGCGGTAAGATACTAATTTTTACGACAGCAATTCCTGAAACCGATCAATAAGCAAACCAACATGGTAACCGTCGACGAGGCCGTGGTGTGCATGGATAGACACCGGCATCAACAGCCGCTCGCCGTCGCGGGAGGCTTTCCCGAAGGAAATTTTGGGTATGCTGTCGTTGAAAGAAAAACTTCGCGCATGCGACAAGCCGGTGAAGCGCAACCAGGGTAGCGACGAAAAGTGTATGACGTTTTCGCTGCTGTTGGCAGGCTGCAAACCCTCGCTTTGCTGTACCCGCGCTATTTCGAGTTGCGCCGCCTCGGCAAAAGCGTCGAATTCGGGCAGGTAGTCCATGTACGCAAAACCAAACGTGCCGTTGGGCCTGTTAATGGTCGGAGAGGCGTTTACTACATCGTACAATACGACCTGCTCCCCATCAATTCTGTATCGAAATGCATCGACGGCATTGGCGGCAGCGAGGGCTTTGTGGAGATAATACAGGAAAAAAGAAATACCCCGCGCTTTGCACCTGTCATACGCTGCAGTAACGTCTACTTCTACGCAAATACCAAAAAAGGGCTCCTCAAATTGCTTAAAAAAAAGGAAGAGATCCCTTCGCTCCCAGCTATTGATATCAATATTTTTTTTCATAAATGATAAGCATATCATCCA
>DAINSQ010000206.1:0-7878 GCA_036741235.1 Saprospiraceae bacterium
AACCCCTCATAACCCTTCATAACCCCTCATAACCCCTCATAACCCCTCATAACCCCTCATCACCCCTCATAACCCCTCATCCCCCTGGCATTAAAACTTCGGGCAATTCACCTTAAACCTGGTTTTCTCCGGGTGCGTATAAATGAGCGACACCTCGAAAGCGCCACGGGAGTTATTGACGGACGCCAGTTTGGAAGTGGTAATATCGTAGCTGATACCGAGGTTCCAGCGTTCCATTTCGAGGATAGCGGAAACGATCACGGCGTCCATGGTCATACTCTGGTCAAGTTGATTCGACAAGTGGGCCCAGCCGCCTGCGCGAATGGCCAACTCTCGCCAGTCGCGGCTGGTATAGCGGAAATTGGCGCCGGCAGTGGTGCTGAACGAAGGCCCCTGCTTCATAACGGCTACGGCGGGCAGTACGCTCAGGTTGTCGCCCAGGGGCAACTCGCCGCCTGCATGGCCTACCCAGCGTGAATACAATTTTTCATCGGGCAGGTCGCGAAATGACACATTCGGCGTATTGATGTGGTGCATAGCGCCGCCGAAATAAATGCTCAGGTTATCGTCGGCGATGGCATACCACAGCAACCCGGCGCTGAAGTCGAGGTATTGCCTGGAATTGCGGTCGGCAAAACCCTCGCCCGAGTCGGCGCCGAAATCGATGACATTGTTGCCATTATCGTATTGGCTCGAAAACCACAATTCCTGCCAGTTGAAACTACGCTGGCCGAAGCCGAGCTGCGCCCCGGCGATGAGGTATTGATCGTTTCGGGAATAGCGGCCGCCACCCAGTTGTTTCATAAAAGAAGCTCCCATCATTACCTGCGTTTGACTAAACTGAGAGGTGCCCACCTGGTCGCGCAGCGCACTGATGCCAAAACCCACATAGTCGCCCTTCATCACACGGCGGCGCGCGTCAAAACTGGCAGCCATCGTACGGAAGGGTTTGTCGGCCAATACGCTGGCATATAGCGAACGGTAGTTGGCAACAAAACGCCATTGGCCTTCGTATACGCCGATCATGGCGGGGTTGGTTTGTAGCGGAGCGGCGTAAAATTGGGCGAAACGGGTATCCTGAGCCTGGGCGTTAATAAACCCGGCAACTATCGCAACGGCTATTGCCAGTATTTTACCAGTTATGGAGTGCGTAAAATTCAACTGCATAAAACTATTTTTTAGGCAATGATGAAATCAATGGATGTTATCTGATTAAAGTGGTTTCTCCTCTGAATATTTCGCGTTCGCCATCGATATAAACTGCTCGAACGAACCAAATATACACGCTGCTGTTGAGCATTTGACCCTTGTAGGAGCCGTCCCAACCAGTATTCGGGTCATTGGCAGGGAAATTGCGCGCTTCGTACAACAATTCGCCCCAGCGGTCAAATACCTGGAATAATTCAATCTGCGTGCCTTCCTGCCCATGTACCAACAACCGGTCGTTGAGGTTGTCGCCATTGGGCGAAAAGCCGGTTGGCACTGCCACAATTCGCGGTTTGTTGACAAATATATGAATGATGTCAGTGTCATCACAACCGTTGGCATCAACGCCGTATAATTCGAATGAAATGGTGTTTTGCGAAAAAACCAGCGGATCGGGACAAGCAGTGCAGCTCAGGTTGCCTTCGTAAGGCTCCGACCAGGTGAAAGTGACCGGGCCATTGGGGTTGTAGGCATTGGCCAGCAAGCGGATAGTGTCGCCCAGTGTCGTTTGAATATCAGGGCCGGCGTCAACGGTAAATTCAGCGGGTTCAGTAATGGCTATATTGCTGAAAAATGTACAGTTGTATACATCTTGCACATAAACAGTATAGTTGCCGGCGCCCAATCCGATAAGCGTTGAGCTGCCCGTCCAGGTTTGGTTGTTAAGACTATACCGATAAGGG
Organism: Saprospiraceae bacterium; assembly: GCA_036741235.1. Lineage (GTDB taxonomy): Bacteria > Bacteroidota > Bacteroidia > Chitinophagales > Saprospiraceae > JABWBR01. The sequence goes on from DAINSQ010000206.1 coordinate 1,890, forward strand.
GGAGTCCCCCCCAGCGTAGCAACCTGGATGGAGCCGTCTTTAAAGCCAAAACAGTCGGGATTGAGTGCCGACAGGGAGGCGGTGAGTTCTTCAGGTTGGCCTACCGTAATATTGGCGGTTGCCTGACAGCCGTTGGCGTCGGCAACGGTCACCTGATAGTCGCCTGCGGGCAGGTCGGTAATACCGGCGCCGGTTTGCTGGTTCGACCACTGGTAGGTATACCCTGGCACGCCCCCGGTTATGATGCTGGAAATTTCGCCGGTTTTACCGCCGAAGCACTTGTTATCTTCTGATTCCAATTTGACCGCTAATACGGGAGGTTGATCTACCTGTACCGATCCTGTGCTGAAACAGCCGTCGCCATCAGTAACGGTTACTGTATAGGCCCCTGCGGCGAGGCCGGTGGCAGTAATGCCGGTCTGGTTATTGGCATTGCTGCTCCATTGGAAGGTATAACCGCCAACATCACCCTGAATATTAGCAACGGTAGCTGTGCCGTCGGCGCCTTCAAAGCAGCTTACGGCATCGGGCGTTATGTCAAACGTGATCAAATTTGGCTGGGGCAGGAATCGTGAGATAACGCCGAAACACCCCTGCTGGTCGGTAATGGTCACCATATAGGTGGTATTTCCGGCCAGACCCTGGGAGGTGAGGCCGCTTTGGCCGTTACTCCACAGGAAGGTATAGTCGGCTACGTCATTCGGATCGCCGGCGCCGCCGCTGAATTGATTGATGCCCATTTCGCCGTCGTTGTAGCCGAAGCAGGTGGGCTGGTTGGCAATGATATTGGCGCCGAAGGCGGGCCAATCGTCGAGCGTTATGCTGCCCTGGGCGCTACACCCGTTGAGGTCGGTAGCGGTTACGGAATAGATACCCGGCGCCAGGGCGGAGGCTGTGGCGCCTGCCTGTTGGTTGCTCCAGGTATAGGTATAGAAGTTGCCCGTGCCGCCGCCGGCAACTGCGGTAGCTGAGTTGTTGCCTTCGCCGAAGCAACTGCGGTACGATTGGGTTAAGGTTACCGATACGGGCGTTGCAGGTTCGGTTACATTACCTGTTGCCTGTGCTTGACAGCCGTTATTATCGGTTACCACAACGGAATAGACGCCTGCTGTGAGGCCGGTAATAGCAGGCGTTACGGCGTTGGTGTTCCATTGGTAGGAATATGGATTAACCCCTCCTGACACGACGGCGGTTGCAAGGCCATCGGCGCCGTCGAAGCACAGTGCGGCGATAGTATTTACATTTACCGTCAGCGGCGCCGGTTCGGTGACTTCTACTGTACCGGTGATGCTACAGCCATTGACGTCAGTTACCTGTGCCGTATAAGTGCCGGCTTCGAGGAACAGGGCCAGGCTTGACAATTGCTGCAGGGCGTCGTCCCACTCATAAGTGAACCCGCCGGCGCCGCCGCTGGCGCTCACCATGGCCGTACCCGTATTATTGCCGTTGCAATCAACGGGTGTTGACGTGATTGAAGTGATCACCAATGGCGGTGGAGCTACGAGGTTAGTACAATTATTGATCGTACAACCGTTGGCATCTGTAACGGTTACACAGGTATTGCCGGCCGGCAGGTTGGTTGCCAACGCGGTTTGGGCGCCTGAAGACCACTGATAGTTGAGCGTCCCCGTGCCGCCTGATGTGATGGCGAGCGCCTGCCCGTCCTGGGTATTAAAGCAACTTGGATCCTGGCCATCTATACTAAGCGTGAGTTGGGCGGGATTAGCGAGGTTGACACTTGCATTGGCCGTACAGCCTTCGCTATCAGTGACAATCACCTGGTAGGTATTGGGCGCCAGGTTGGAGCGCACATTATTGGCGCCTGAAGATACGCCGTTCCAGGTGTATGTAAAGCCGCCGTTGCCGCCCTGTGGCGTAGCGGTGATAACGCCGTTATTGCCGTTGAAGCAGCTTATAGCCTGGGTGATATTGAGCCCCAGCGTCAATTGAGCGGGTTGTTGAATAGTAAAAAATACGGAATCTCGGCAACCTTCAATATCCTGTACGATCACAAAGTGATTGCCGGGGCTCAGGTTGTTAAAGACACCGTTAAACGAGCTGTTGGGGGATCCATCCAGATAAAACTGGTAAGGCGAGGCGCCTCCTGCGGCTACAATAGTGGCTGCGCCGTCGGCTATGCCGAAACAACTGCTGGGTTGCAGGTTGTTGGCGCTGCCCGCCAGCGTACAGGCGCCGTAATCGCAGGTGGCCGAGCCTACGCCGACCGTACAATCGAGGGAAGCGCCGCCGGTATTGGCGCGCACCTCCAGGGTGACCTGATCGCCGACCACGAGGCCGGTTGCAACAAAGAATTGATCAGAGATGGGACCTTGCCACGGGCCTGTCGATCCGTTTATCGTATAGCGGATTTCGTAGTCATTGATTCCCCCAATGGGCGACCAACTGAAGGTGATTTCTCCATCAGCAGTGGGTTGACAAATCACCACGGGCGCCGGAAGGTTGTTGATGATGCCCACCACGATCGTATCGCGCGCAGTGCAGCCGTAGCTGTCGCTGGCTGTTACGATATAGCTGGTCGTGTTGTTGGGGTCGGCAACCGGGTTAGGGCAGTTGTTGCAACTCAGCCCCGCCGTCGGCGTCCAGGTATAGGTTATGTTATTGGTAGAATTAAAAGTAATCGACCAGGAATTAACACTGCCGATTTCGTTGATGCCGAATCCGTCAGATACTACCAATTGCCAGTTGCCGTTGATAGTGGCGCCGTTGAGCACAGACCAGTTGCCCTCGGGGCGGAAGCTGCCTGTAAAAGGCCCGGTACCGGTAGTAATCAGCGGTGCGGCAGCGGTAGTAAAGCAGGTATTGATATAATTATCGCTGCTACCGCCGTTGTTGGTCGACAATTCGAGCAATTGGCCGGAAGGCGCTCTTAGATAGAGGCGCAGATCGCTGTTCCAATCTGTGCTGATATTGACGCAGACCGAAACAATTTGCGTATTGACATTCGTGATCGTTAGCGGTCTTACGCTGTTTACGCTTATGGATGAATAATAGGGATTGGCGTAGGGATGGTTGGAAAAGCCCAAAGGGTAGTTGGGAAATGCTTCAAACGTTACGGCAGTTTGCATTGGGAGGTTGGCATTGACATCCAGGGGGGCGGTATCGTCGTCGCAAATGACGATATCGTTTTCCGGGGCCAATAATTGCTGACAGTCGTAGCAGTCGGGGTGCGTTTCCGGCAACACGATCAGTTGAAGCGAAGTATCATAGGTACAGCCGAAATCATTGGTCACGGAGAAAGTATAGCTGGCCGTTCCCGCATTTTGGGGAGAGGCGGAAATAGAATCTTGAGCAAGTTGAAAAATAGAAGGATTGGGGAGCCAGGTATAGTCCACAATTTGTGGGGTAAAGACCTCCAGTTCGGGGTAAATAGCGGGGTTAAAGTTGATACTCCATTCAAACACCCATCCATTGTCGGAGGCCCACTGGTCTTGCACAATCAGGGTCCACTCGCCGTTGAGCGGGCAACCGATCAGGTTCTCGAGCGGTTCAAACGAGGCGTAATTGCCGCTGGGCAGGGTAGGGGGGTCAAAGGTTTCTGTGTATTCCGTCCAGGTATATTGGGCATCGGCAGTCCAGCAATAATCCCACCCGACGCCAGGCAGGGGCGGGTTAGGGTTGGTAAAATCGTCGAGTTCATAGGGAACCCCCAGGAACACGAGATTACCGATAAACTCCTGGTCTTGGAGTTTAACGGTAGTGCCGTCGGGGCAGCGGATAAGCACGTCGAGGTCGTGCATCCAGGAGTGCTCCATATTTACGCAGATACTTGTCAGGTCGTTGATATCGGTGAGTACCTGGCCTGGCGAGAAGCTGGTCAGGTTAACGCTCGTTTCATATACTGCGCCGGTGCCGTCGGGCAGGGGCAGCGAGTCGGATACGGCGCCGCCGGATTGGAAGCTGCCGGGCAACGGAATAACCGATACTTCGGCGCTGTTTTGCATGGTATTGATAGCTGCGTCGAGGTTGATGGTATCGCCCGAGCAGATTTGGGCGGGCAGCGCGCCGCCGATGATAAAGTCGGGGCGGGTAGAAATACGCACGCGCTGATTGAGGAAAGTGGAACTTCGGCAGCCGAACTGGTCGGTGATGGTGAGCTGCACTACATAGCCGCCGGGTTCGTCATAAGTATGCGATACATTGGGGCCGACAGCCGTAACACCGTCGCCAAAATTCCATTCAAAAGAAGAAGTAAAATCGGAATGGTTGTATATCAATCCGTTTTGGGGGTAGATACCCTGGCCGTTAAAGAAAATGCGTTGGTCGGGGCATGCATTGATCCAGCCGGTATCGGCGGGCGCCACTGCCGGGGTTGAGCTCACCAGATCGGTGAGAATTGTTTGGCAGGCGGCGATACACCCCATTTGGGCGCTCCAACCGGCGCCTTCATCGGCGCCGTCAGAGGTGAAAACAACCGTAATGCAACCGCTGGGATTGGCGGCGGTGGCTTGCACAATAAAAGGGGGACCGGTAAAAAAGTCGCTTGCACATGACAATTCGTTGCCGGGCATTGCTGTGGGCGAATCGTAAAAGCACAATTCATCGCCGTCGCCCAAATCCAGGCTTATAAAAAACAGTTGGATATGAGTGCCGGTAGAACCGTCGGGGCAAATCGTAGTCGTAATGTTTTGATTCGGGCCGTAGCCGCTGTTATTACCTCCGCTATCAATGAAAAAACCGCTGCAATCGTTGATAGGATTGCCGTTCATGATGTAATTCTGCGCAGACAAAGCGCCCAGACTCCAGTAAGATACCGCCAATAGAAAGGCGATCATTTTGTAGTGTGTTGTCATTTGCAACATTTTAACAACCAATTAAAAGTACCACATTGAATGAGAAGCCCTGTTCGCGCCGAACAGGCAAGGGCGTAATTTATCCAATAGCATTAAACTGCTTGTTGTGTTAAGGGCGGTCGTCTGTTGGAGATAATAGAAGGAATCCGGGGCAAAGATAAATAAAAGTATGGTAAATAGGTGTAAGTTTTTCTCATATAACTTGTGTTTTGCCTGTTTGTGCAAAATTATTTTTTTCATACGAGCATTTGTATTTTATTTATGATAATAATTTTAGTCTGTACGACAAATCTTTAGATAGCTCCTTCCTAACTTTGCGCTTTGTTTCACCTATTTATGAATTAAATATGCAATTACTCGATGGCAAATGGCTGGCAGAGACGATCAAGCAGGAACTGGCCGCCGCAGTAGTCCAACGCGCTGCTCATGGGCACAGGCCGCCCCACCTGGCAGCCGTTTTGGTGGGAGAAGACCCCGCCAGCCAGGTGTATGTGCGCAATAAAGTGAAATCGTGCGAAGCCGCAGGATTTAGCTCAACGCTAATCAAGCAGCCCGCAAATACCACTGAGGCCGAACTGCTGGATATTGTGCGCGACCTCAACCAGAATCCCGATATCGACGGCTTTATCGTGCAGTTGCCCCTCCCCGGCCATATCAACGAACACCTTGTTACACTGGCTATCGACCCCAAAAAGGATGTGGACGGATTCCATCCCACTAATTTCGGACGTATGGCCCAGGGATTGCCCTGCTATCTGCCGGCTACGCCATACGGAATAGTAGAGATGTTGCGCCGCTATGATATTCCTACCGCCGGCAAAGAAGTAGTCGTAGTAGGACGCAGTAATATCGTAGGCACGCCTATTAGTATTTTGCTCTCCAGAAAAGGTTATCCAGGCGATGCTACTGTAACGATCTGCCACAGCCGCACCCGCGACCTTGCCGAACATACCCGCCGCGCCGATATTCTGATCGCCGCCATCGGTAAAGCCGATTTTATCACCGGCGATATGGTAAAAGAAGGTGTTGTTGTGATTGACGTTGGTATGAACCGCGTTGACGATCCCGCTTTGCCCAAAGGCTACCGCCTAACCGGCGATGTGGATTTTCAAAGCGTGGCGCCAAAGTCGTCGTATATTACACCCGTGCCCGGCGGCGTAGGCCAAATGACGGTGATG
>DAINSQ010000207.1:0-7691 GCA_036741235.1 Saprospiraceae bacterium
GTCCTCATCATCGAAGGCAACCCCGATGTGGTGGAGTACCTCGCAGCCTGTCTCTGCGAATATTTCCGGCTCGACTTCGCCTATAACGGCAAAGCCGGCATCGAAAAAGCATTGGAGATAGTGCCCGATTTGATCATCAGCGACGTGATGATGCCCGAAAAAGATGGGTTTGAGGTATGCGATTATTTGAAAAACGACGAGCGCGCCAGCCATATCCCCGTCGTTTTGCTTACCGCCAAAGCCGACGTAAGCAGCCGAATCGCCGGCTTGCGAATAGGCGCCGACGCCTATCTCGCCAAACCTTTCCATGAGGTGGAATTACTGGCGACGCTTCAAAATCTGTTAGCAAATAGAAAGAAACTACAGGCAAAATACGCCGCCTTCCCTGAGCAGCCCGCAGCCCGCAATCCGCAGGCCGATGTGGATCCGGAGGATGCTTTTTTGCAAAAAATCCGAGATATTGTGGAACAAAACCTCTCGAATGCAGACTTCGAAATGCAGCAGCTCGAGCGGGCGCTGTCTATGAGCAGAAGCCAGATTTTTCGCAAGGTGAAGGCCCTGACTGGCAAATCTCCCAGCCAGTACATCCGGTCGCTGCGTTTGCACCACGGCAAACACTTGCTCCAGACCACCAACCTCACCGTATCGGAAATCGCTTTTGAGGTTGGTTTTTCAACCGTCAGCTATTTCTCGGATGCCTTTTTGGAGGAATTTGGGCAACGACCTTCCGCGATGAGACCTTAAGCGGGTCACTTAATAAACAAAACGCTCCTTTGCCGCCCTTCAATGGCGATGGTCAACCAATATGCCCCCGGCTTCAAAGCGCTCACGTCATATGATGTTGCAGGCGTCTGATCCTGCGGGTAGCGGCGAATCACCTGGCCGCTTGCCGTTAAGATGCTCGTTGTATATACCGGAATGGCAGTATCGGCAGAAAGCGGACGCAGCGACAGGTACAGCCTATCCGCAACGGGGTTGGGATAGAGCTTGACTTCCATGAAGTCCGACAGTGTAATAACGCTGCTGGCCTCGTCGTTGCTATACCCCGGCGTCGCCGCCTGCATTACAAAATTACCCGTGCCATTGGGTACCCGGGCCATCGGGATGTTGGCCTCCTGAAATCCAAATGTCACCGCATCCAATTCTTCTTCAAACGGATTTGACAAAATGATGTCTTCGCCGTCGCGCGATAGTTTGAAGTTGGCGTGTAAACCCGCCTGCTCGCCGTCTTCGTCAGCCCATACGATCAGGTAGCCGCCGGGAGCAATGGTAGTTCCGGCCGGGAAGGTCCACTTGGTGGGATTGTCGAGCTTGTCGCTCAAATAAAAACCGGCCATGTCGTAGCTCTGGTTGCTGTTGTTGTAAATTTCTATCCAGTCTTCGTGCTCACCGTCCTGATCCACAATACTGGAGGTGCTGTCGTTGACAGCCATGAATTCGTTGATGACCAGCCCGTCCCCATAAACCTGGGCGTTTACCTGCTGGTATGTCACAAAACAAAAAAATGCAACGAGTAGTGTAAAATTTAAACGCATATAAAAAAATTGAAATATTGAAGTAAAAACTCCGCAACAAACTCCTTATTATTCACCACAGAGGTACACAGAGTTTCACAGAGAACGATTGCCTCTGTGAAACTCTGTGTACTCAGTGGTAAAAAAAACTCACTGTTTAATAATTCTTTTAGTATAAATCCCCCTTTCCGTCTGCAACCGCAAAATATACACCCCCGCACTGGCAGCTGAAGGAATATCCAGCGGCAGCAAATTGCGGCCTGCCGATAGCTGGGCCCAGCTTTGCTGCGCTACCACCGAACCCGCCGCATTGAGCAGTACGGCACGCATGGGGCCGGACTCCAGCAGGTCGACTTCGCAGGTGAACTGATCGCGGAACGGGTTGGGGTATACCGCTACCTCCGCCAATCCTGCCGGCTCGGTGGCGCTGTTCACGCAGGCCGTCGACACAGTCAGCGCTATGTCGCCGCTGATGGCATTGCCGCATACGCTGAAGATTTCTATTTCGTAGCTCGAGCAATTATTCAACCCCTCAATGAGATACTCGGGGTCGAGCGTGGAGTTGGTCTCCCATTGCCCGCTTTCCGTATCGCGCCAGCGCACAATGTAGCTGATGGAGTTGAAGGGGCCGTTCCAGGCCAGCGAAATGGTGGTGGCTGTAGAATCTATTTCGAAGGAAACCGGCGCAGCACACGGCACTTCCGGTACAAAAAAGGCGGTGATGGTATCGCCCATGATCATGCTCAGGGTAATGGCGTCTGCCGTAGCATCAGGTCCAAACGTCTGGTTGGCCACTTCCCAGTAATCCAGTTTCCAACCCTGCGCCGGCTGCGCAGTGAGGGTGATGGGGATGTCGCCAAAGTATTCGGCATCGTAAGGGTAGTTGTCGGGGGCAATTGTGTTGACTAACACTTTGTTGGCAAAACCGGCAGGCTCAACCCGCACTTGCAGCGGATACGGCCCCGATACTTCGTAGCAATCGCCGATGCCGCCGTTGATGACGGTGCAACGGGTGTTGATGAAGTCGCGGATGGTCTGCACATTGAGCAGCCAGCTCTGGTACGAACCGCCCCAGCGCGCTACCTGGCCGTACATCTCGGGCGCTATCGTGTTTACCATCGTGTCGAGCAGGGCGATCATGTATTCGCACGACAAATAGGTGTTATTCAAATCAGCATAGCGATTGACGTACAGCGCATGGAATTCTTCATTGGCCATCAACGAGATGATCAAATCGACGTGGCCTTCAGGGTCGGAATTAGGCCCGTATTCTTCGTTGTCGCATGGATCGGCAAACGGCGTTATATCGGGTATACCGGTATAATTGACGTAGTGACCGAAAATGGCGTCGAGGTCCCACAACAAATAACGCCACTTCAACTGCTCGCCTTCCGGGTTGCGGCCCCGCCACCAGGCGGTGTTCCAGTTGAGCCAGTCTTTGCACACTACATGCGTGTTGAGGATCATGTAGTCGATGAGGCTCAGCACATTCAGCTGATCTTTGACGATTTCGTAATTGGGTTGCGCCGACATATCATTGGTGGTGATAAAGTTGTGCAGCGTATACCAATCGGCCCAGTCGCCGTATTCAATCCAGGTGTTACCCCAGGTCTTGATCATGTCAATTTCGTACTTGCCCTGGTTGTAGTAGTATTCGGTGTAGTCGCTGTCGTCTACTTTTTCTCTTATTTCGTAAACGCCCCAGTATTCGCCGTTGAGATACAATACGCAAGGTTTATAGGTGCGTTCGTCGAGCTCCATGCCGGCGCGTTGCGACAGCGTGTGCGCATAGGCGTCGCGGATGTGGGCGCCGTTGCCGTGGAAGGGGTAGTTGTCATTGGCGGCAGCCTTGAGGATGAGCCGCTGGAATTCTTCGCGGTCGGAATTGTCGAAGACTTTGTGCTCGATTTCGTCGTCGTAGCCGAATTCATCGCGCGTGATGTAGTCGATGCCGCGCTGCGCATAGGCCCAGCTGTCGTTGCCGTGTTTGTTGTATTCGCCTTCGGCTTCGTCAATTAACTCGTTGTTTTCAAACAATTCGATAGAACCAAATGGACTGCTATAAGCGCCGTTGAGCAATTCATCGAGTTCGCCGCCGGCCACAGAGATGACCGGTATGGTGTGCGATACATTGATGAAATAGGTGTTGGTCTGCGTAAGCCCCGGCAAGATCAAGGGATCGCTGGAGAATACCCGCGCCCGCACTACAGTAGTCTCCGTGATGTTAATCGGCGCGCTGTACACAGGAGAGCTAGCCACTGGCTCCGAGCCGTCGGTGGTGTAGCGGATGGTCATACCGGCCGGACCAAATATCGACACGCTCACCGGTGCGTCGTAAAAACCGGCAGGCACGTTGAGTATGGGCCTGGGCGTATAATCGTTGAAGGCTGCGGTCGTATTGGCCGTGCCGGGAGTGGGCTGGGCGTAAATCTTCCAGTCGCCCGCCTGATTGCGGCCAAAAGAATGGTTGACGCGGTTGGGATCTTCAAAGGTAAACTGATCGATAATATTACCCGCCGGGTCGGCCAATACGGCGTCTTCTTCCGAAGTCTGGGTAATTCGGAAGCTGGTATGCCACTGCCCGAAGAAATACCCGTCGCGCCCCGAACAAAAAATGACCAGGTATTGACCGGGGCCCAAAGAAGCGCCGGCAGGAAAAGCCCACTTGGCGGGGATGTTGAGGTTGTCGCTCAAATAATACCCCTCCAGGTTGATCGTCGTGGCGCCCGAATTATACAACTCGATCCAGTCTTCGAATTCGCCGTAGTAATCCTGGTACGTATTCCTGTTGGCGGCGCTCACTTCATTGATGCGCAGTTGCGCTGCAAGCGAGCCGGCAATGAGCAAACAGAGGAGAGTAGTTAGTGTAAAATTCCTGATGCGCATATGTAATGTATCCTGTTTATTAATTTGTGGTTAAAATTAATCCGAAAATGCATAGGACATATCGTCTTTTTCCCTCTATTTCGATTTTGTCGGCAAGTTTGCCATTCCTGGCTAAATTTGCTATCCACGATTAACCCGTTAACTTATGCGCACAATTACCTTGTTGACAGCTGTTATTTGCTCCCTGACAACCCGGGCACAGGATATTCCGCCCATGCCGGTGACGCCGACGCCACAGCAAATCGCCTATCAGGAACAGGAACTGATCGGCTTTATCCACTACACGGTTAATGCTTTTACCGATAAAGAATGGGGCAACGGCAAGGAAGACCCCGCTATTTTTAACCCTAGTAGCTTGTCTGCCGACCAATGGGCGCGGGTGGCCCGGCAGGCAGGTATGAAACAACTGATCATCACGGCCAAACACCACGACGGCTTTTGCCTGTGGCCCTCCCGCTATACCGCCCACTCCGTGAAAAGCAGCCCCTGGAAAAACGGACAGGGCGATGTCGTGGGCGATTTGGCAGCCGCTTGTCGCCGGTACGGACTGCGCCTCGGCGTTTATCTTTCTCCCTGGGACCAGCACGAACCCTCGTACGGCAGCAATAGCTATAATTCATTTTATATGAATCAATTAGAAGAATTGCTGACCCAATACGGCGAAATATCGGAGGTGTGGATGGATGGCGCCCGCGGCGAAAATGCAAAAGACATGGTATACGACTTCGACGCCTGGCGCAGCCTCATCTACCGCTTGCAGCCCAATGCCCTGATTTTCTCCGATGCAGGCCCCGACATCCGCTGGATCGGCAACGAACGCGGCTATGCCGGCGAAACCTGCTGGTCGACGATCAACAACGACGGCATCGTCATCGGCAAGGCAGACATGGCCTACCTCAATACCGGCGACCCCAACGGAAAACGCTGGCTCACCGGCGAATGCGACGTGTCTATCCGCCCGGGCTGGTTTTACCACCCGCACGAGGATAGCCTGGTAAAAACCCCCCGCCAATTGGTCGAAATCTATTACAACTCGGTGGGCCGCAACGGCGTGCTGCTGCTCAACCTGCCCCCCGACCGCCGCGGACTGATCCACGAAAATGACATTCGCTCGTTAAAAGCTTTTCGCAAAATTATCGACCACACCTTCCGCAACAACCTGGCCCAACACCAAACGGCGGAAGCCGACCACTTTCGCGGACAAAACCCCCGCTTTGCCTCCCGACACCTGACCGACGCCGACAACCAAACCTACTGGGCCGCCGACGATGATAACCGTCAGGCCACACTGACCATCAGCCTCAACAAACCGCGCAAATTCAACCGCATGATGCTGCAGGAACCCATCCGCTTCGGACAACGCGTCTCCGCCTTCCACATCGACGCCGATATTGACGGCAACTGGGTTACCATCGCCCGCGGAACAACCATCGGCTATAAACGCCTGCTGCGATTTGATACAATAAAATCGGGAAAAGTAAGAATTGTAATTGACGGCGCCCTCGGCCCGCCCGCACTGTCAAACGCAGGCTTGTTTTATGCAACGAGAGAGTAGGGGAGAAGATGCGATTAATATTTCACCACAGAGTTAAACGGAGTAAAACGGAGTTCCACAGAGGACAAGATAAACGCTGTGTCACTCCGTTTTACTCCGTTTAACTCTGTGGAAAAAAAAACAGCTATAAAAACAACAACGACCCATCGCCATAACTCAAAAACCGGAAATCATTATCCAGCGCATACCGGTAAATACCCCGCCAATCATCCCCCACCGCAGCAGCCACCAGCAAAAGCAGCGTACTCGACGGCTGGTGAAAATTGGTAGCCAGCGCATCAATCGTGCGGATGCGATACCCCGGAGCGATCAGCAATTGCGTAGGCGCCACCAGGCGGTCCATATCCCGCTCGCCCATCCAGTCCAGCAACGCATTAAGCGAAGCGGAAACCGAAGCCTGGGCAAGCCGGCCCTGGTAGGCATCCCACTGGCTGACAGGCAATTCCTCAAGCGACAATTGCGGATTTTCGAGCAGTTTGCAACCCATCAAAAACAAACTCTCCAGCGTGCGCAGCGAAGTAGTGCCCACGGCAACCACCTGCCTTTCGCCCTGCGCCTCGAGCAGCTTTTCGATAAACGTTGCGCTCACGTCAAAATACTCGGCGTGCATCTCGTGGTCGGCGATAGTCTCCGACTTCACGGGCCGAAACGTACCTGCGCCCACGTGCAGCGTCACATATTCGTTCGTCACCTCCTTGTCGGACAGCCGCTGGAGCAAATCATCTGTAAAATGCAATCCCGCCGTCGGCGCCGCCACCGAGCCGTCGTAGCGGGCATAAATCGTCTGGTAGCGCTCGCGGTCGAGCGCTTCGGCGGCACGGTGCAAATAGGGTGGGAGGGGCACCTGTCCGGCCAGACTGAGCACTTCGGCAAACGACAGCGAATCGGGGCGCCACTGAAACCGCACCAGGAAATGATCGCCGCTTTTCTCGAGCAGCGTCGCCTCCAACAGCGCCTCGCCGCCATCATAAGACAGCGGCAGCTGTAGCGGCCCCGACTTCCACTTCTTCGCGCCGCCCACCAGGCACTGCCAGGTAGCCTCGCCGGTAGCCGTCAGCCCGGTATTGAGCTCGCCCGCCGGCGCCAGGCAAAAACACTCGATCTGCGCGCCGCTGGGCAGGTGAAACAACAAGCGGGCGGGAATCACCCGGGTATTGTTAAACACCAGCATCGCCCCCGGCGCCACATGCCGGTCGAAATGGCGGTACACATCCTCCGAAATGCCGCCGTCGCGGTAAACCAGCAACTTCGAAGCATCGCGCTCCGCCAAAGGGTATTTGGCGATGCGCTCATCGGGCAATTCGTACGTATAATCTGCTATGCGAATATCTTCCGTTCTCATGTCGATTTCAATAACCGCTGGATGGGGAAAAAGTTTTTTTTCACCTACAGCCAACCACTAATTGTTGATCGCGATAGAACATCATTTCCTGTTTTTGTTATATACCGGTTTAGAATTAAAAAAAATGAACTAAATTTGTCATAATGACCTTTATCATTAAAGGCTAAATATACTCATGGATACAACAAAACGCACAGCACCGCTTTCCAATCTTCAGCTTGAATTGCTCAAGTTGTATGCTGCTGGTGTGCCTGACAAGTACCTTGATGATCTTAAAATCTTGATTGCTCGTTTCCTCTTCGCCAAAGCCAGAGCCAAAGCTGACCAGATTTGGGACGAGAAACAGTATACCGACGAACTCCTGACCGAGATTCTTCAAAGAAAGGCCTGAGAT
>DAINSQ010000208.1:0-7586 GCA_036741235.1 Saprospiraceae bacterium
AGAACCTACAACCTAGAACCTACAACCTAGAACCTACAACCTAGAACCTACAACCGCTATCAATCCGCACTAACCTTGCGTTCACCCAATTTGGCGTGGGCGGCAGCCAGGCGGGCGATGGGCACGCGGGGCGCTGAACACGATACATAATTGAGGCCGATATGGTGGCAGAACTTGATAGACTCGGGATGGCCGCCGTGTTCTCCGCAGATACCGATCTTCAGATCCGGGCGGGTTTTGCGGCCCCATTCTACCGCTATTTTCATCAACTTGCCAACGCCGTTGGTATCGAGCACTTCAAACGGGTTGTCGTGCAAGAGGTTGAGCTGGGTATACATCGGCAAGAACTTGTTTTCGGCGTCTTCACGCGAAAACGAGAAGGTAGCCTGCGTAAGGTCATTGGTACCGAAGGAGAAGAAATCCGCTTCTTTAGCGAGTTCATCGGCTTGCATACAGGCGCGCACTACTTCAATCATTGAACCGAATTTAAACATCAGCTTGACGTTTCTCCGCTTTTCAATTTCCCCCTTGAGGTAATCAACGTGGACTTTAACCTGTTGCAATTCCTCGGCCGTACAAACCTGCGGCACCATGATCTCCGGATGTACCTCTATGCCTTCCTGTCGGCATTCGGCTTCGGCCTCCAGGATAGCCTGGATTTGCATGCGGTAAATTTCCGGGAAGGTCAAGCCCAGCCGCACGCCGCGGTGTCCCAACATGGGGTTGACTTCGTACAACTCTTTGACTTTCTTGAGCATGCGCTCTTTTTTCAAAATAGCCTGGTTGACCAACTCGCTGCCTTCCATGTTAAATGGAGTAGGGGAGCCCTTGGCAATATCGGGGTTGGCTTCCAGCAGGCGCAGGCTGCTAAACAGGTTGTTGACACCCAGCACCGTGGTACGGAGTTGTTGCAAGTGTTCGAGCTCGTCGCGCAGTTCTTCTTCGCTGGGCAGAAACTCGTGAATAGGCGGGTCGAGCAGGCGAATCGTAACCGGGCGGGGCGTCATCGCCTTGAAGATCTGTTTGAAGTCTTCGCGTTGAATAGGCAGCAGTCGCTCAAGCGCCTTTTTGCGATCTTCGGTGTTGTTGGCCAAAATCATATCAATCACGATCGGCAGTCGCTCAGAAGCGTTAAACATACGCTCTGTGCGGCAGAGACCGATGCCCATGGCGCCGTATTGAACCGCTTTGTGGGCTGCGTCGGGCGTATCGGCGTTGGCCATTACCTGTAGCCGGGCTACTTCGTCGGCCCACTGGAGCAAAGTTTCAAGCTCTTGCGAGAAGGTGGGTTCAACCGTGGCGATTTCGCCCTGGTATACGAGGCCCGTACCGCCGTCAATGGTGATGTAATCGCCCTCGTGCAGTATTTTTTCACCGATAACCGCCTGGCGCAGTTTGACGTCGACTGAAATGCCTTCAGCACCGGCTACGCAGGGTTTGCCCATGCCTCTGGCTACAACGGCGGCGTGAGAAGTTTTGCCGCCGCGGCTGGTGAGAATGCCCTGAGAGGCGAAAAATCCGTGAATGTCTTCGGGTTTCGTTTCCTCGCGAACGAGGATCACTTTTTGCCCGCTGCGGCCCAGTAATTCAGCGCGGTCGGCGTCGAATACGCAGTGGCCGGAGGCGGCGCCGGGCGAGGCAGGCAAGCCCTGCGCCAACGGCACATGTTTGTGGTTAGGATCGAGGCGCGGATATAGCAATTGCTCCAACATCTCGGGTTTGATGCGAAGCAGGGCCTGTTCTTTGGTGATCAGGCCCTCCTGCACCATTTCCACAGAGGTACGCACCATGGCCGTAGCGTTCATTTTGCCATTGCGCGTCTGCAAGCAGTACAATACTTGCTTTTCTATGGTATATTCAAAGTCCTGGACTTCTTTGTAGTGGCTTTCCAGCTTGTTGCGCAATTCTTCGAGCTGGCGGTACATGTCGGGCATTTCTTCTGCCAGCATGTGAACGGGTTTTGGGGTGCGTATGCCGGCTACCACGTCTTCGCCCTGCGCATTGGTGAGGTATTCTCCAAACATCACGTTTTCGCCGGTGCCGGGGTCGCGGGTAAAACCTACGCCGGTGGCGCTGTCATTGCCCATATTGCCGAATACCATGGCTACTACGTTAACGGCGGTGCCGTTGGCCATGTCAGGGGTGATGTTGAATTCACGGCGATAGTCGACGGCGCGTTTGCCCATCCTTGAGTTGAAAACGGCCTTGATGGCGATTTCCAGTTGTTCGTATACGTCTTCCGGGAAGGGTCGGCCGGTGTGTTCTTTGACGACCATCAGGAAGCGCTCGCTTATCTCTTGCAAGTCGTTGGCGCTCAATCCAATATCTACTTTCACCCCGGCACGGTGTTTGACTTCTTCAAAGTGAGCGTCGAATTTTTCATCGGGCACGCCCAAGGCTACTTTGCCAAATAACTGTATAAAGCGGCGATAAGCGTCATAGCAGAACCGCTCGTTGCCGGTTTGCTTGATCATGCCCTGCAGGGTTTGGGAGTTCAGGCCCAGGTTGAGGATGGTGTCCATCATGCCCGGCATTGACATGGCAGAACCCGAGCGTACCGATACAAGCAACGGATTGTGCGCATCGCCAAAACGCTTGCCGCTGGCCCGCTCTACTTCCGCCATTTGGGCGTGAACTTCTTCCAACACGCCCGCAGGCAACTCGCGGTTGGTGTTGGCCAGGTAGGTAAGGCAAGTTTCTGTTGTAATCACAAAACCGGGAGGTACGTTCAACCCTATTTGGGTCATTTCGCACAGGTTGGCGCCCTTGCCGCCAAGCAGGTGTTTGTTTTTTCCGTCTCCTTCGCGAAAAGAATATACGTATTTTACTTTTGCGGCCTTTTCGGCCGTTTCTTGAGTTAGACTAGCAGTTGCGTCCATGACTTTCGTTTTTATGCCAGTTGATGGTGGTGATTTTGGCTGTTATTAAAAAATGACTGAGGCCAATTAGTTGTTATGGCAATAATGTATTGCTGTAACTGATTCCAAAATTAATCCTGCTTTAACTTAGCGATAGATGACTTCGCTCAAGGATTTCAGTAACAATTATCAATGGCAGCGCTTTTATATAGATTAAATGGCGGTTAACGCTTATCTTGGGGCTTATTTTATTAACAAATAACACACCTGACATGCGCAAAAAGCTTTGGCTACTCGCCTTGGCCGCTGTTTTTGCAGCGGCGCCCGCTTTTGCTCAAAAAAAAGGAGCAACAGCTACTACCAAGAAAGAAGAGAAAAAACCTGAAAAGAAGGATCCCTTTAATGCCGGGACTTTTACGGGGCTTTCTTTCCGTTCTATCGGCCCTGCGGTTACTTCGGGCCGTATTTCCGATTTTGCCGTGAATCCGAACAACCACAACGAATATTATGTGGCCGTATCATCGGGCGGCGTTTGGAAAACCACCAACCGGGGTACTACCTATACGCCCATTTTTGATGGAGAAGGCTCGTATTCCATCGGTTGCGTTTCGCTTGACCCCGGCAACCCCAACGTAGTCTGGGTAGGCTCGGGCGAAAACAACAACCAGCGATCGGTGGCATACGGCGACGGCGTTTACCGAAGCAACGACGGCGGCAAAAGCTGGAAAAACATGGGGCTCAAAAATTCAGAACATATCGCCGAGATTATTGTAGACCCCACCGATCCCAATATTATCTGGGTAGCAGCCTACGGCCCCGTTTGGAAAGAAGGCGGCGAACGCGGCGTCTATAAGTCGACCGACGGCGGCGCTACCTGGAAAAACGTGAAGTCCGTCAGCGATTTTACCGGCTGCAACGATTTAATCATGGACCCCCGCGATCCCAAAGTGTTGTATGCGGCTTTCCACCAGCGCATGCGAAAAGTATACACCTACATCGGCGGCGGCCCCGAATCGGCTGTTTATAAAACTACTGACGGCGGCGCTACCTGGACCAAACTCGAAGGCGGATTGCCCGGCGGCGACCTGGGCCGCATCGGCATCGCCCTGGCGCCTTCCAAACCCGATATCGTTTACGCCGTGGTGGAAGCTTCTGAAGGCAAGGGCGGCATCTACCGCTCGAGCGACCGCGGCGCCAGCTGGGAGAAAAGAAGCGGTGTGTATACCTCCGGCAACTACTACAACGAAATCGTGTGCGACCCCCTCAACCCCAACCGCATTTTTATTACCGATACCTATTATAAAGTAAGCGACGACGGCGGTAAAACGGTGCGCAACCTGGGCGAATTGAACAAACATATCGATAATCACTGTATATGGATTGACCCCAACGATACCAACCACCTGCTGGTGGGATGCGATGGCGGTATTTACGAAACATGGGATTTTGCCGCTTCCTGGCATTTTAAACCCAACCTGCCGGTTACTCAGTTTTATAAGGTATCTACCGACAACGCTACGCCTTTTTATCACGTTCATGGCGGAACACAGGACAACTTCAGCCTCGGCGGACCCAGTCGCACCACTTCAGGTAACGGCATTCCCAATTCCGATTGGTACGTAACTTCCATCGGCGACGGCTTTGAAACCCAGGTTGATCCCAACGATCCCAATATCATCTATGCCCAAAGCCAATACGGCGGCTTGTCGCGCTTCGATCGCCGCAGCGGCGAATACCTCTACATCCGACCCGTTGAACGCGAAGGCGATGCGCCCTACCGCTGGAACTGGGATGCGCCCCTGCTTATCAGCCAGCATAGCCCTACCCGCGTGTATTTCGGCGCCAACCGCCTGTTCCGCACCGACGACCGCGGCGAGTCGTGGAAAGTCATCAGTCCCGATCTGACGCGCCAACTGGACCGCAATACGTTCGAACTCATGGGCCGTGTGTGGAGCGTCGATGCCGTTGCCAAAAACCAAAGTACCGATATCTTTGGTCAGACAACCAGTATCGCAGAATCAAAATTCGACCCCAATGTGTTGTGGGTAGGTACCGACGACGGCCTTATACAACGCACTACCGACGGCGGCGCCACCTGGACGGCCATCGACAAGCTGCCCGGCGTGCCCGAGATGAGCTATGTGCATCAGATCATCGCTTCGCTTCACGATCCCAATACGGCTTACGTGTGCTTTAACCACCACCGCTACGGCGATTTTAAGCCTTATGTGCTCAAAACTACCGACGGCGGCAAAACCTGGACTTCTATCGCTTCCAACCTGCCCGAGCGCGGCAGCGTGTATTCGATCGCCGAAGATCATGTTGATCCCAATTTGTTGTTTGTAGGTACCGAATTCGGCTGCTTTTTCAGCAATGACGGCGGCAAGCAGTGGGTGCAACTGAAAGCCGGCCTGCCCACTATCGCCGTACGCGATATCGAAATCCAGCGCCGCGAAAACGACCTGGTACTAGGAACTTTTGGCCGCGGCTTCTATATCCTCGACGACTATACGCCGCTGCGCAGCCTGAAAAAGGCGGACCTGGAGAAAAACGCCTTGCTCATGGCGGAAAAAGAAGCCTGGATGTTTATCGAAAGCTATCCGCTGGGCGTTCGCGACAAGGGCCACCAGGGGTCCAGCTATTATGCTACACCCAACCCGCCGGTTGGCGCCGTCTTCACTTATTATCTGAAAGAAGACGTCAAAACCATCAAAGAAAAACGACGCGAAGCCGAAAAGGCCAAAATTGAGAAAGGCGAAAAGGTATATTATCCTAGTATCGACAGCCTGCGTATGGAAGACCTGCAGCCGGCGCCATATCTGCTCTTTACCGTTACCGATGCAGCAGGCAATGTGGTGCGCCACCTCAAAGAGCCCGCCAAGAAGGGCCTCAAGCGCATCGTGTGGGATTTCCGCTATGCTACGCCGGCGCCCACCAACCAGCGCTATACACCCGAACCCGATCAGCTTTTTGGCGGGGCCGAGACCGGTCACCTGGCCATGCCCGGTACTTACAACGTAACCATGCAACTCTACGAAAACGGCGCTTTGACTACGCTGGCAGGCCCCGTGAGCTTCGAATGCAAGTCGCTCAACATTGCCACGCTGCCCGCTGCCGATAAGAAGGATTACGACGAATTCTGCAAAAAAGTAGCCGACTTGCGCCGGGCCGTCGGCGCCGCGCAGGATATCCACGGCAGTATGTCGTACAAACTGGGCCAAATTAAAACCGCCATACAGGATATGCCCGCGCCGGTGCAATCGCTCCTGCAGCAGGTATACAGCCTGGAGCAGCGCCTGGCCGCCGCCGGCGTCAAACTCAACGGCGACGCTGCCCGCGCACGCCGCGAGTTTGAAACTTCGCCTTCTATCAGCGATCGTGTAGGCATCGTCGAAGGCGGCATGTGGACCGTCACGTCGGCGCCTACCGCCACTTTCCGCGACGCCTATGAGGTGGCCAACAAGCAATTCGGCCCGGTACTTCAAGAGCTCAAAACCATTGATGCCGACTTGAAAAAGTTGGAAGAAGAGCTTGAAAAGAATAATGCGCCATATACACCGGGCCGTTGGCCGAAGTGGTGATGTTGTGGGTTGTAGGTTGTAGGTTGTAGGTTGTGTCACAGGTGTGAAAATTTGCACCTGTGATACAACCTGTACTATAACTAGTTGATATTATTGGAGGATGTTTTATGGTTAAATATCTCTGGGGTTTTCTAATAAAAAATATCTAATTAAAACATAACTACAATGAATCATTATGATATTGCATTTTTGGCATTAACAAACTGTATCGATTTTTCTGAGTTAAACAAGGAGGAAATTGGTATGCTTGCTGTATTGGCTGAAATACTTGAACCCAAAAAAGGAGAAAAAGTATTTTCAATGGATCAACCTGGTAATCAATATTTTTACATATTGTTTTCAGGTAAATTATCTTTGTCATTAAAGGGTAGAAGAGGTGTTTCCAAAGACATAGAAACAAAAGGGGACTTGTTTGGGGAGATAGCCATATTTAGTGAAAAATATAGATTGGGTACTATTGAATGTAAAGAAGATGCCATATTGGTTGCTTTCAATAAGGACAAAATATTAAGTCGAGAATATATTTCTTCACAAGTTGCATTGAAAATATGTATGTTATTGACAAAAAAAATTGCAAAATACTTATACACAGATGAAAATGTTAGTATTCAAGAATTAATTGCTCGAGGAGAGTGTGAGACTGTTGAATTTAAGCGGGATTTGAATGAGAACAAGCAAAAGGTATTAGAGACAATAACAGCATTTATGAATTTAAATGGCGGTACTATTTTAATCGGAGTCGAAGATAGTGGTGATATTAAAGGGATTAAATTACCTCGTGATAAGTCTGGATTAAATAATATCAGAGATGAATATGAACGGAAAATTTTAGATTCTTTAAAGACAAAAATCGACAAGTATTTTTTAGATCTTGTTAAAATTGATTGGGAAGATGTTAATGATCATTATGTGATGAGAATAGATTGTTTTGCATCAGACTCTCCAGTTTTCTTTAAAGAATTTATCCAACTGGAAGAAAAAGAGTATTATATCATTAGATCTGGAAGTACTAATATGAAACTGAGCAGAACAAGCGAAATTGTTCCACATATTATTAAGCGATACAAACAATGACCTGCTAATTGATTATTTATATGGAGCACAAAAAGCAGGGAAGAAAACCCAACCCCGAAGGGGTGACAGGATT
>DAINSQ010000209.1:0-7383 GCA_036741235.1 Saprospiraceae bacterium
GACGGGGGTGGGGCCTCCGCCTGGCGCCCCCCGGGCCTCCGGTGAGTGCAAGGCACCCCCCGCCTCAGGTTTTTTGAACTAAGATGTGGAAAGATGTTGGATTTTTGATGGTGGATAGTTAATCAAACATCAAGATCAAAACCCGGCAATAAAAATGCCCAGTTTCAATCGCACATTGGGTTCTATCTGCTCGCTATCGCCGCCGGCGCCGTAGTGCCAAATCAGCGAGCCGTTGGTATTAAAAGAGGCGTCGGGGGGGATGTCGCCGAAGCGGATAACCCGCTGTGCGTAGCCCAGTCCGGCGTCAAACTCGAAAATAAAGCGTTTGCCGAAGGAGAGGCTGCCACCGTAGGCAGCTATTAGGGCCCGCCTGCGCTCGGTGCGCCGGTAGTCGAGGCGTTGCACAAACGCACAGTCGAAACGGCAGAAATCGCCTTCGATATACGCATCGGTGTCATGCCAGAGGCCGTATAGCTGAAAATAATGGACATACCGCCTGCTTGCCGGCGCGCTGAGGTAATACCTCGGCCCAAATTGAACGCGGTTGCCGTCGACATCCGACAATACAGGGTTGTCGGCATAGCCGAGGTTGACCATCCGGCCCAGGTTGAGCTCGGCATACCAGTTGCCGGCTATACGCCGCTCTACGGCTATGTCGATGGCCGGCGTATAGGGATGCAGGGCTACCAACGGCGATAACTTGAAGATCCAGCCCGGCGAGGATGACTCCTGGGCGTTTAATACAAAGGGCGCCAGCCAGATACTCAGCAGAAATAGCGGTTTTTTCATACGCCAAAAGGCAATTGAGATACAAAAACAAGGGTACCCGGCTGGCTATAATCGTATTGATACACGCTGTCGGGGCCGATGACCAGCAGCAGGCCGCCCAGCGCAATGGCGTCGCGCGCGTTGATGTTGTTGATGTGCTGTACCAATTGGATATTTTGCGGGTCGGTAACATCGTACATTTTAAGTCCAAACTGACCGTCGCACACAAACAGCCAGTTGTCGTCGAGACCCATACCCCAGGGTTCTTCGAGGTCGTATTCGGCAATAATCTGGGGGTTTTGGATGTTGGCCAGGGAGATGATCTCCAGGCGGTCGTCGGCGAAGTTGCCGGTGGCGGCATTGCAGCCGTTGGCGCGCAGGGTTACGTAGGCATACTCGCTGTTGGCTACTACGGGGTCGCAACTGCGCACGTGGGTGTAGGTAGACACGTACGTAGGCTCGCCGTTGTCTTCGGCTATGCGATAAATGATCATGCCCCATTGCGTGCCCAAAAACAGCCAGTCTTCCAACGGGAAGATGGTTTCAACACCCGCATCCAGCCTGATTTCTTTTTTAAATACGGGCGTGGCCGGCGCGCTGATGTCGTAATAACGCAGGGAAGTAAAATCGACGGTGTACAAATAGTTGCCTTTGATGGCAAAACGGGCGAGCGAGCCGGCTACTCCCGTGCCGTTGTCGGCGCTAATATCGGCGCTGTCTTCGGCGCACCGCACCGAAAAAAAGGCCAGCAGCAACAACAAACTATATCGAAACAAGGAGGAACGTGTCATGATGAATTGGATTTATCGCCAGCATTGGGGTTTTTGCAATAGTTTTTCTTCCCAGCCCACTACAATACCGCGCGAGGGGTCGACGCATTCAAAAAAGCCGAAATAATTGGGCGGGGCGGTACCGGCATTTTCCATGTTGGGCAGGGCGTTGGGAATTCTCGACAATACAACAGCGGTGTCGAGCCGCCCCAGGTCGATGGCCAGCATATCGGCACGGTTATTGGCATACAGGATATTGCCTTTTATAGCAATGTCGGTATTGCCGGCAATTTGCAGGAATTTGATGCGCTGCGGCTGCGCCGGATTGGAGTTGTCGATGATGTGGACGCCTTGCCCGCCTTCACCGGCAAAAATCAGACCGTCTTTGTAGTATATTTTGCCCAGCGAGCGAATAGCCCTGGGTTCGGTAAAACGGACCTCTTTCCAGTCGCCTGTGCTGTATACTGGCGCCAACCCCATTACTTCGTCGGGAATTTCCTGCTTGGGTGGAAAACAACCGCCGGCAGAAAGCACAATGGCAAATAATAGCAGCGGATATAAGCATTTCATCCGTAATGTTTTTATTATAAACGTTTACTTTCGCCCAATGCTGCTATTGGTGAGAAAAATCAATGAGGATGAATAATTTGCATTCTATTCTATATTAAAAAAAATGGCCACAGCCGCTAATCGCATTAATACAACTGTTTATCCTCCGGTTAGCGTGCAACTACAAATTTGCGCGAAATCCACCCGCTACCGGCGTTTAATTGCAACACATAAATTCCGGGGTTTAATCGTGCGGATTGAAGAACATGCGCTCCCCCGGGGAGTTTTTCGCCATTGAATAATCGCTGTACCTGCCGCCCCTGCGCATCAACTATCGTTAAATAAACGCCATCGGCCTGGGGCAGCTCAAATTGAATGTACGCTATTTCGCGGGTGGGATTTGGCGCAATGCTCAACACGTAATCGATGTTGCCCTGCATCTCAATTCCCGACACGGGGTTGGCCTCGGCAGCGCCGATAGCAGGCGGATCGGCGTAGCCCTGGCCGTAAAAATCGAGGGCGGTACCGGCGGGGCCCAGTCCTGCACCTGCGGCGGGACTACCCGGCGGGATGTGAAAATCGTCCATGCCGGGGTCTTCCAACAGGGGGTCTTGATTGAGTACCATAGCCGGATCGGGCGTGGGAATATCGGGGCCGCTCCAGTTGGGCAGGGCGCTATTGAACCACAGATTATTCGAAAAGCTGAATGTCTCGGGGCGCGTATTGGGGCCGATATTGGTTTCGGTACCCAAATTGTGGTCGAGGTACACGATATTATTGTGAAAAGTATTGTCGCCGCATTCCAGGAAGCGGTCGGGGTCTACGGTTTCCTGGAGGATGCGGATTACCCAGTTTTCCGGGTTGTAGATGGTATTGTTTTCCACGCGCACATTGACGGCGCCCACGTAGGCCACGGCCGCCCAGGAGCCGATGATGATATTGCCGTACACGCGTATATCGGCTGCTTCGAAGTGGGCGGTATCGGGTCGAAAAAAGGCCAGTCCGGTGCTGCCGCCGATGTTAAGCGTGCGCTGGCCGCCGTCGCGAAAAAAGCTGCGTTCGATCTGAATATCCTCGCAGCCGCCTTTGGCTTGTATAGCATTTGAGCCCAGGTTTTCAAAATAACAATCCTGTATGAGACCGTGGTGGCACCCCACCATGTCGATGCCGCTGCCGCCGGCGGCGACGTTTTGGATGGTACAGCGCACAATCTGAAAATGGTCGAGTCCGGATAATTTGAGCAGGTCGTTATTGCCCGCGGCGGCCATATCGCGAAAGGTGCAATTTTCAAAAACGACATGGTGGGCGGGGCTGTCGTACGTGCCGCCGTCGTCAAGATTAAATCCGTTGCCGGTTTGCCCTTGAAAGATGAGTCCGCTGATATGCAGGTAGGTCGGGTCGCTCAACTGTATGGCGTTGTTGCCGCCTTGAAACACCACCATTTCCCCCGGCGCATTGCGGATGCTGATCCAGGCGCCGGGCTGGCCTTGCAGGTTGCCGAAAAACAGTCCGCCCGGGTACATGCCGGTATGGATTAATATGGTATCGCCGGGTTCGACGGCGTTTACGGCGGCATTCTGGTTAGGGTAAGTCTGGCCGGGACCTACGTGGAGGGTGTTTTGGGCGGTTAATGCCAGGCCGGTTAATGCAAAGTAAATCCAGAGCAGTTGTTTTAGGCGCATAATCAACAGGGTTGAAAGTGGTATTGCTTATTGATTTTCTTCATTGAGATCAAAACTCCATTCCTAACATTTCAAACTCGGCCAATATCTCTAACGAATCTCCGCCTACGAGTTCAGATTCTATTGTCAATTGTTCTTCCATAAGAAGCTCTTTTTGATGTTGATTGTAATATTCAATGATTTATTCAAAATAATGGTTCCCACCTGTAGAGCAATTTTTCATTTACCATAAAAATAAATCAATCCCCCCACACCCGCGCCCGCACTGCTGCGCGCGGCATCCAAACCTGCATGCGGGCGGGGCCGCGGTTATTCCAGGCGTAATAGGGAATGGCGGTGACCTGCCGTCGCCAGGTAGCGACCGACTGTCCGTCGGGGCTGGGCAATATCACGGATGCATCGCCGATGAGGGTCATAACGCCGCCCAGCAGGTCTTCGCGCCAGGCGTTGCTAAATGGTATGTGATCGGGCACAATGATATTGAATGCATCGCCGTCGTTGTCGGGGCCTTCGAAGCAATACACCAGGGGGCCGCGCTGCAAGGCCGTGCGGTTGGCGCATGCCGCCAGGTTATCGGCAGCAACGACGCGCCGCACGGACATGGGCAAGGATAGCGATACGACATCGCCGGAGCGCCAGTTGCGCTGAATGACGGCATAACCTTTTTCCTGACGCCATTCGACGGGTTTTCCGTTGACGAGCAACTGCACAGGGGAGCTCATCACGTCCATAAACCGGTACAAACCTCCCGGCGAGGCTTCATTGCCGGTCCAGCCGGGCAATCGAAGGTGCAGGGCAAAGGCCATTTTTTTCTCGGGTTTGACGGTGAGGCTGACGGCGCCGTCCCAGGGGTAGTTGGTTTGCTGCACAATGCCCACTTTGCCCTGGGCCAGTTGTACGTTGGCGCTGTTGCCGGCATAGAGGTTGACCCAAACTGCCCGGTCGTTGTGGGCGTAGCAGTAGTTGCCCAGCGAGGCGATCAGCCGTGCAATGTTGGAGGGGCAGCAGGCCGTGCCGAACCACTCGCGGCGCGCATGGCGGCCATCCGACTCCAGGGGATTGCCGTAGAAAAACCGGTCGCCCGACAGCGACAGTCCGTCGAGGGCGCCGTTGTAAAGGCTGCGTTCCAGCACGTCGAAATAGCGGCTTTCGCCGGTCATGAGAAACAAGCGCTGGTTCCAGAAAACCATGCCTACCGAAGCGCAGGTTTCGCAATAGGCGCTTTCGGTGGGCAGGTCGTAGTCGGTGGTGAAACCTTCGTTTTGCCCCGACGAACCGATGCCGCCGGTGACGTACATATTGCGGCCCACCACGTCTTCCCACACGCGCTGCAGGGCAGCTTCGTAACCGGCGCCGGGGATTTCGGCGGCCACGTCGGCCATGCCGGTGTACATGTACATGGCGCGCACGGCGTGACCGGTTATGTCGGTGATGTCTTTGACGGGCACGTTATCCTGGCAATAATTGACGCCGCCCCAGGTTTTGTTATCCCAGGTGTAGCCCTTGCCGAGTCCTTTACCGCGTTGTTCGAGCAGCCAATTGGCCAGCCTGAGGTAGTGCTGATCGGCGGTGGTATGATAGAGTTTGACCAAAGCCAGTTCGATTTCCTGGTGGCCGGGCACCCAACCTTTTTTGCCGGGGCCGAATGTCGCATCGAGGTGGTCGGCATAGCGGATCGCCACGTCGAGCAGCTTGCGCTTGCCGGTGGCGTCGTAGTAGGCCACAGCGGCTTCGATGAGGTGGCCGGCGCAATACATCTCGTGCATACTCATGTCGGTCCAGCGTTTGTCGAGGCCGGTGACGGTGTAATAAGTATTCAGGTAGCCGTCGGGTTGCTGGGCGGCGGCGATTTTGTCGATCCACTCGTCCGCTTTTTGCTCAATAGCGGGGTTAGGCTGCACTTTGAGGGTATAGGCCATCGCTTCGAGGGCTTTGTATACGTCGGAGTCGTCGTAGAAGATACCCTCGTGGGGGCCGTCGAGTTGGCCGGCGGCCCGGTCGAAATTGCGGATGCGGCCGGTTTTTTCTTCGGTATATGTGATACAGACCGGTACGGTGACGGCGGCGACCTTGTCCATACGTGGCTTCCAGAAGGCGTCGTCGAAGCGTACCGCCGCAAAGTTGACGGGTTTGATGGCGAGTTTTTCCTGCTGGGCCCAGGCTGGGAAGGCAAGGAATAAGGCCAGGACGGCCTGGAGGAGAGGGTGGGAGGGTGAGAGGGTGGGAGGGTGCGACTTTATGCGACTTTGCCATCTCTGCCTGTCGTTGAGCGGAGTCGAACCGAGACTTGGCGACATTGCGAATTTGCGAGTATGTGCTGCTTCGCTAATTTGATTCTTTTTCATACTTCTGTATTGACATTTGTCAGTTATTCTTCTGATGAATATCATATGCAAAGCCATTTTTCAGATCGTATTTTCACGGTTCACCAAAATACGCCCTATTATGTTTCTCGTCAACTGGTTCCAGGCAAATTTACTGATGATATTCACTACGCTTGCACTCATCGGTATTCCCGCTGTAATTGTTTATATTGTTTGGGGGAAGAAGTCGGATTCGTCATCTGAGTAGAGGTTGTAGGTTCTTTTACAACCCGCTACCTACAACCTAGAACCTACAACCTACATCCTCCCAAACCACAACTCCAGCACCCGGCCCGTAGAAAAAGCGAAGCCGGATATTTTGTTTTTGCTATGCCGGGAGAATACGTAAGTATTGCCTTCCTCGTCTTTGAAGACATCGGGGTAGACGGGGGTTAGCGGGGTAGAGAAATCGGGTGCGCGGAAAAACAGCAAGCGGTCTTTATCAACACGGAGCGCGATTTTGACTTCGGCTTCATCGCTGAAATAAGCGCCGGCAAAAACCGCCAGTTCTTCGGCATTGGGGCGGTAAGGCGTAATTTTATCAAAAGTCTGGGTATTGCCGTCGGGATTTTTCCACGTCAATTGATTGGGCGAGGCGATTGTGACGATATGGCCGCCGTGTTGGAACTTATTATCGCCGATGTATGTAAAAGCGCCCCGGGGGTTCAACCACAATTTGCCCTCGCGCAAAACGGCGTTTAGCGTATCGTAATTGGTTTTATTGACATAAAAGCCCGTTTTTTCGATTAACACCTCGGTAGCTGCAGCCACTTCGGGAAAATCGGGCGTTTTGGTTTCTTTTTTACCAAAAAACACCTCCGCCACCTGCACACCCAGTTGTTCGGGGGCGCAAGTGCCGTCGTTGCTGAGCAGGGCCACCGACAAGTCTTTTTCGGGGTAATACGCCAGCCAGGCGCGGTAGCCCGCCGTGGCGCCGCTGTGGCTGATCTGGGTAACGCCGTTGACGTTGCCGATGACCACGCCGCGGGCATAGCTCACTTCTTTGCCGTTGTTCAGTTTGCCTTTTTGGCGCTGCAGGTCGTTGACCTCCCCACCCAATACCCCGGTTTTCCAGCGCAAATTCCACTTTTCGAGGTCTTCGACGGTGGTCAGCATAGCGCCGTGGCCAAAGGTATTTTCAAAGGGCATGTTTTGCACAAAAACGCCATTATCTCTGCCGTAAGCAATGGCCCGCCCCGGCACGATTTCGTTGTAATTGTCGCGCCACTGGGTATGGGTCATGCCGGCGGG
>DAINSQ010000210.1:0-1963 GCA_036741235.1 Saprospiraceae bacterium
CGTGCAGTTTTAGCGCATGTTTTATACCACACGCCGTCAGGTTATCCCGACCTGTCGGTACCGGACAAGTTGGTCATAACTTTTCCGCCATAGCGCCCCGCTTTTGGCGGGGTTCGTGCCCGAGCTCTGGTCATGCACAAACCTGGCGGCGCTGACTAAAATTAACAACCACGGAGCTTCCCTCATTCCTTCACCGCAAGTGTCAAGTCGAGGTGGATAACAATTTCATTATTCACCTTGATCATCCCGAAAAGGGGCTGAGGCGGCGTGAGGCCGAAGTCGGTCATTTTCAGTTTTTTGGAACTGCGGAAGCGGAAACGCTGGTCGCCGATTTTTTGGGCTGACACATCGAGATTAACCGCTCTTCCTACGCCGGCAATCGTAATGGTGGTATGGGCTTGCATATACGATTCGCCCTTGCCCTGTTCCATCTGCAAAGTAGCCATTCGGCTCACCTCGTCGAGATCGATTTTGATTTGGGGGAACTCGTCGGCGCGCAGGGTATTGTACATATCCTGGTTGATGGGCTTTTTGCCGCAATCGAGTTTTTTGGTAGTAAGAGCAAGCGTAGTACCTTGAAAATCGGCTGTTGCCCGCTCGGTATCTACTACCAGCATAGCTTTTCGTTCTGTAAAAGTTTCTTTACACACACACTTAAACGTATTGATATTGCTGGAGCCGTCGATAGCCAGCTTGCTCGATTCTTCGATTCTTACCGAAAAAGTTTTGGTGACATTACTTTTTGTGTTTACAAACGCCAGGCTGGCGGCTGAACAATACAAAAGAATCCCTGGCAATAAGCGTTTGGTTAGTCGTTTCATTGCAATTATTGTGTGATTAATATGAATATGATGTTATGCAACCAAATTCAAAATGCGTTACAAAAAAACAATACTTTCCTATAATGAAAACAAGTCATCCCGAGTCAAAGATTCGGGATGACCTGTAAAAATTTAATGCCAGAAGCGATTTCCTTTGTAATTAGAATCCAACTACTGCTTCTACTACGAAGCCGTTAAATTTACCTTCGTTGCGGTAGTCCGTAGTGGGGAAGTCAACATACTCCTGATTTACATATTCGAATTTCAGCAGCAAGTTTTTGGTCGGGAACCAACC
Organism: Saprospiraceae bacterium; assembly: GCA_036741235.1. GTDB lineage: Bacteria > Bacteroidota > Bacteroidia > Chitinophagales > Saprospiraceae > JABWBR01. Next base: position 1,117 of record DAINSQ010000210.1, read on the forward strand.
GGCTGCAAAAGCGAGGCGGTTGATAGAGATGTCATTCTGGAATCCTGTCGGGCGACCGGTCATTGATACATAGCGACCGCCTACGTATACGCTTTCATTTTTGAAGAAGCGATACAGCAATTCAGCTGACAATTGTGTGAACTCGCGATCGGCGTCTTCTGCGTAAGTTTTGCCTTTGGCAATTTCATAAGAACCGAAGAATTCGAGGCCTTTGAACTTCACGAACGGGTTGATCATGATGGCGTTGATGCTGTTGGTCAAGCCCGGGTTGAAACGGCCGGAGGTGAACTGGGCAGCCTGCGTTGTAGCGGTACCATTGGCTTGCAATGCGGGTTCCATCACCAGGAAGTAGTGCGAGCCCGTGCGGTCGCCTGCATACATCGTATTTCTTTGAATGCTGCCGTTGTTGTACATAGAAGCCGAGAGGCGGAAGCGGAGGCCGCTTTCCAAAGATTTGTCATAGGCGGCTTTCAGGAAAATGGAAGGATTTCTCTTGGTGGCTTCTTTGTTAGTACCGGTAGGATCATCGGGATAGTTTTCCACGTTGCCGTTGATCAAACCGGAGGTCATACCAGCCATCAACATCAAACCGTTAACCGGGAAAACATATACTTCGCCGCCGATTTCCGTAGAGAAAGCGTCGAGGATGTAGTTTTCAACGAACGGGTTGAAGATAGCGTTACCGCCGTCGGTGCGACGGAACTGCATGTCGCCGAAGTTGGGCTGGAAGTGGCCGATCTTCACGCGCAGGTACTTGGCAAACCAGTCGGGGTTGCCGAGCATCGGCAGTTTGTCGATCTGGATGTAGCCGCCTTTTACCCAAAATTCAGAGTGGTGGCGCGAAGAC
>DAINSQ010000210.1:2010-7291 GCA_036741235.1 Saprospiraceae bacterium
AACCCGGATACCGTCTTCGATCTGGAAGTCGAGGTTCAGGTTGGCCATGGCCAGGTTGAAGCCGTTCAACGGAGCAGAAGTAGAGTCTTCCTTGGCAACTACCCCATAAAGAAAGTTTTTGTTGGTAGCGTTGGTACCTGATACAGGCACATAAGTAGGATTGTTTGAGTGGGTCAGCGACTGATAGTCTTGCGTAAAGCTACCGCCGATGCGAATTTTGAAACCTGTATATTCCGGTTGGTCTGCCGATTTGGAGGGTTCAAAAATGTTAATCGCGTCTTTGTCCCATCCGCGGAAATATTGAAGTTCAGGTTGTTGTGCGAAAGCCTGAGTGAAGAGGATAGAAAATACGAATCCTGCAATCACTTTCAGTAAAGCCGTTCTCATACCATTAGTATTTAGGTGAAAAATTAAGTTTCTATGAAAAGTGAGTGTAATGCGCTGACTAGCTGCCGCTGGTTTTGCCCAGTGTTACGGCAAATTTGATCGTTACTTCGTCGCCGGTTTTCATGGTGCCCATCAGCGCGGTAGGCGGCTGGATACCGAAATCGGTCATTTTGAGTTTCTTGCTGCCTTCAAATTTCACGCTGCCATCGGCGGCAACTTTGCCGGTTACGGTAAGGTCAACGCTTTTTGTTGCGCCGGCAATAGTGAGGTTGCCGGTAGCGTTTATGGCGTAGCTGTCGCCGGTTTTATTCAGCGAATTTACTTTTGCGAGTTTGAAACTGATGTTCGGATGTTTGTCAGATTTCAGCGCGTCGTACGTCTTCTTGTCCATGATGGAACCTTTCGGGCTCTTGATCGAGGTGACGGGGATTTCAACGCTGAGGCTCTTGATGCCCTTCAACACGCCGGCCTCCAGTTGGATGTCGCCGCCGGCCTTCACTGTGTTAACTTTTGACTCCCAGTCGTGAAGGTTCGAAGTACCCTGAATCGCCATTTGCTTGTCCTTGATCTCGTACTGAGCCTGTACGCCGACGCTAACCATCATGAGCGCCATAATCAGGAAAGATGTCCAATGCTTTTTCATTGTCTTAACAATTGATTATGGCACAAATCTAAGCCGCCCAGCCCCTCTATGGGAATGACAAAAGGACAGTCGTTTAGTGATCTTTATCACAAAAGGGGTAATAAAAGTCACTGTTGGAAAGGAGTCGGATTTGGTTATTGGGTTATTTGAGGATTAAGAGTGCATGCTCATTTAAAAATAAATTAACGGCAAGAGCCGCCTTACTTGAACCGGATTGCCTTCACGGGACTGATGCGGGTAACCAGATAAGAGGGAATAACCAGGAAAGAAAGGGTGATCAGCAGCGTGCCGGCGTTGATCAGCAACAAGGCGGAAAACTGCAAATCGATAGGCGCTACGGAAAGGTAATAATTGGCCTCGTCAAGTTTGATCAGTTCGAAGCGGTCTTGCATCAGGCAGAGTCCGATGCCGATAAGATTGCCCCAAAACAAGCCGACGAGGATAATATAGCCGGCGTAATACAAAAAAATCTTGCGGATACTCCAGTTGGTGCTGCCCATAGCTTTGAGCATGCCGATCATATTGGTGCGCTCGAGGATCAGGATAAGGAGGGCCGTAACCATATTAATAATAGCCACAATCACCATCAGCGCGAGGATGACCACCTCGTTGATATTCTGGAGTTCTAGCCATTCGAATATTTCGGGAAACTTGTCGCGGATAGTTTCGGCGTACAGGTCGGTGGGCAATTGTTCGAAATAAATATATTCATTCAAAATCTGTAGGTCGTCAATATCGTCGATAAAAACTTCAAAGCCGCTGACCTCATCGGGTTTCCATCCCAATATCTGTTGCACCTGGCGAATATCTACCAGCGCAAATTTGCGGTCGTACTCCTCCAGGCCGGTTTTGTAAATGCCGCTCACTGTAAACCGGCGCCTTACCTGCTCGCCGCGCTCCACAAAGTGAATGATAAAACGGTCGCCAACATCCACCTTCAGGCGGTCGGCGGTTTGCTGCGAGATGAGAATTTCCTGGGAGGCTGTTGTGTCAGACAGTTCGATGGGGCGGCCCTTTTGGATAAAGCGCTGCATAAACTGCCAATCGAAATCGCTGCCTACGCCTTTGAGGATAATACCTTCAATCTCTTTTTTTGATTTGATAATGCCGGGTTTGATGGCGTACACCTGAATGTGGTGGATGCCGCCTTTGGTATCTTTTTCGCGTTCCCATTCGTATCCCCAAATATCTCGGGTTTCGATGTAGGTAACTTTGCGCAGCGTGTCGAGCGATGGATAAAAAGGTTGTTGTTTGCTGATGGGGTATATTTCGAGCAGCGAGCGGTTGATATCGGGGTCGGTGATGTGAATATGCCCCCAAAAGCCGAAGATTTTACTGCTGATCTCGCGTTTAAATCCTGTAATCAAGGCCGTTGATACGATCATCACCGCCACGCTCAGCGCCACCGCTATCACCGCAATGCGAATGATGAGCCGCGAGAACGACCACTGCCCGGCCCGGGCAACTTTGCGCGCTATGAAGTATTCGAAGTTCATATTGAATCGGCAAGGCGAAGGTAGGGGGTATTTTCTATACCAGCAAAAAATATGAATCAGCGATAAAAACTATTAAATAGGTTGGGAACGCCCCCGCCTCTGGCGTTGTTCACATAAAATACTATTTTTGCGACCTTACAAGCTAACTATCCTTGTTATGAATTTTATCGAAGAACTGCGCTGGCGGGGTATGCTGCAAGACGTCACTCCCGGGCTCGAAGAAGCCCTGGCTGCCGGTCCGATGACCGGCTACATCGGCTTTGACCCCACGGCGCCCTCCCTGACAATCGGCAATTTTGTGCCCATTATGCTGCTGAAACTGTTCCAACGCGCCGGCCACCAGCCTATCGTTTTGATGGGCGGCGCCACCGGCAGGATTGGCGACCCCTCGGGCAAAGACAAAGAACGCGAGCTGAAATCGTACGACGAACTCGACGCTAACCTGGCCCGCCAGCAGGAGCAAATGAAGAAGTTCCTCGACTTCGAAGGCGTACCCAATAAAGCCCAAATCGTTAACAACCTCGATTTTTATAACGAAATGAACGTGCTGCATTTCCTCCGCGATGTGGGAAAAACGCTCACGGTCAATTATATGATGTCGAAAGAATCGGTGCAGAAACGCCTCGAAACGGGTATCTCTTATACCGAATTCAGCTACCAATTGCTGCAGGCCTACGATTTCCAATGCCTGTATAACAAGTACGACTGTCACCTGCAAATGGGCGGCTCCGACCAGTGGGGCAATATTACGGCAGGTACGGAGTTTATTCGCCGCAACCTGGAGGCCAAAGCCTATGCCCTCACCGCTCCACTGCTCACCAAAGCAGACGGATCAAAGTTCGGCAAGTCGGAGTCGGGCAATATATGGCTCGACCCCCAAATGACTTCGCCCTACAAATTCTACCAATTCTGGATCAATGCCGCCGACGCCGATATGTCGAGGTTTTTCCGCACGTTTACGCTGCGCAGCCGGCATGAAGTGGAAGCGCTCGAACGCGATCTGGCCGACAACCCACGCGAGTTTAAACGCCTGCTGGCTGAAGAACTCACCAAACGCGTGCATTCCGACGAAGACTACCAGTCGGTGCTCAAAGTGTCGGAATTGCTCTTCGGCGGCAAAGCCGACAAATCTGCGTTGCTGGAGCTCAGCACAACCGAGTTGGATACCGTTGCCCAGGAAATCCCGCATTTCTCAGTCGCCCGCGACTTACTGGCCAACGGCGTCAACGTGGTCGATCTCCTGGCCGAACATACTTCAATAGCCGCGTCGAAAAGCGAAGCCCGCAAGGCTATCCAGAACAACGCCATTAGTGTAAACAAGGAAAAAATCACCACCCACGAAACGATAGTCTACCACGAAGCCCTCCTTCACGGCAAGTATCTGATGGTGGAAAATGGAAAGAAAAATAAATTTTTGGTGCTGGCGGGATAACCCGCTGCCGGCAGTTGGCTATCGGCAACCGGCAGCCAACTGCCCAACTCGCGTCACTTCGCTTGCTGCGAAATAGAAATGGCGCCGCTTTCGGGGCCGATGGTCATAATAACGGTCACGTTGTCTTTGTTCCCGTTGACCATGCCGCCTTTGCCGCTTTTAACGATCATTGTCTTGAATCCTTTTACTTTCAGCGAAGCATTGTATTTGTCTAATTCGTATTCCGGCACGCCTTCATAGCGAATCATCCAGCTTTTGTTGCCGTCGGATTCGCTTCTGGTTATGCCGGTTATCGTGCCTGCCCTAAACTCCGGAACTATATCCGGCGCGTCTTCGGGCCAATTTTTGCCGGTCGTATTACTGATCTCAATTTTTCCTTCGTCGGTTTCAATGGAGATTTTGTCCTGGTCAATGTCTACATCGGCATTGGTGTTGCCGCCTTGCTCAATGGCGTTTTCAAGCGCATCTTCCTGCTGTTTTTCCGAAGACCTGCCGCACGATATGGCCGCAACGGCAATCCCTATTAACAGTGCAGCAAATAACGCCGCCACTTGAAAGTTGTTTTTCATGGCTAACAGGTTTTTATTGAGATGATACCCCAATTTACACTATGCGGCAATACAATAAAATGATAAATGATACCTTCGGCCTACAAACCGCCTGAAAAATACCTCATCAAACCGCTTATCGTATGCGGATGCTCAAACTCGCCGGCCAACAGACGCCGGTAGACGTCCGCTTCCGGCATGGCAATTACCTCCACTTGCTCGCTGGGATCAAGCTGTTGAAGGGCGCTTTGGACAACGCCTTTCACGCCCCAATGGTGAATATAACTGCTCATAAAAACGGGGTTGGAGGCAACCTTGCCCAGGTAATGCCAGTCAGACCCCGTATAGCCGGTTTCCTCCAGCAATTCCCGACGCGCGGCGGCGCCGTTGTCTTCTCCAAAATCAACTACGCCGCCAGGCAACTCAAGGGTATATGTGCGCGTGCCGAAGCGATATTGACGCACCAGCACAATTTCCCCACCCGTAGTCACTGCCACAACATTCACCGAATCCGGCGATTCCAGTACGATCATGGTTTCGCTGTGGCCGTTGCGCGGGTTCATCATTTCGTCGAAACGCATCGAAAATAGCTTGTAATCCGGCCCGGCAGCGCTGCGAAGGCAACGCCACTCGGGGGTATCGCTGTTATTACTCATTTTATTCCGAATGAACCATTGGATGTTGGATGTTATGAGGTATTCTCTGTTTATGGGTTTATAAGTTTATAAGTTTATGCGACTGAAGGGAGTCCCGTACTGACCGAAGGGAAGTCGGG
>DAINSQ010000211.1:0-7234 GCA_036741235.1 Saprospiraceae bacterium
CCCGGAATGCTCCGTAGCGATGGGTATAAAACACCATCGCTACGGAGCGCAACGAAAACCATGATAACGCAGATCATCCCCGCGCTCCCTATCGCAGGGTTTCATACCCTGCGATAGGGAGCAGCCCCGGTTTACCCAGGAGCGCATGGCAGCTCCATAGCGTCGGGTTTTATACCCGACGGACCTTGAGGAACCCGACAGCCCCGGTCAACCCGGCATGCTCCATAGCGCAGTCATGCCCTTGTCTAACACTACGGCGATTCCTCTCCATATGAAGTGTAGAACAGTTGGTTTATATTCAAGATTGGCCACATTACTACAACAAACATATTATCATAGTCATCTGGATTTATGTCAATCTCATCGTCTTTGTGAATCAGAGAATCTATTATGGCATTAATGTTATCCGTATGCCCTACAATCAGCATATTGCCCTTGTTTGCTTTTAGTGATGTCATGAAAGATGCCCCTCCATCACTGTCTGGGTAGTCATAAATATGGTATTGTTCGGCCTCATCGAAGCTGCCTGCAGCTGCCAAAGCCTCTACCAGGGGCGCCGCAGTTTGTTGAGAGCGGTTTGTGGTTGAAACCCAAACGTTTTTGATGTTTTTGCCGATCAGCGAATCGCGCAATGTGGCGGCTCGGTTTTGCCCCTCCCCGGTTAGCATATCTCCCGATTTTTCAGCATGACGGACGATATAATACGCCGTCTTATTTTGAAATATCAAATACACCACCGCCATTAGTAGCGCAATGGATATCGCTATGAAATATCTTGTTTTCATGGCCTGTAATTTTTTCGTCCTGAAAAGGTGGCGATTGCGCCAAGCCCAATCGCCACCCCGGGAACAAGATGAGTTATCAAACTTTTGTCATTTGATTTGCTTCCCTTCCACGTACTCTACATCAATTGAAGAAACAACCCCACTCAAGATACCGGAGGTGTATACGGCTACAACTTCCAACGGCAGTGGAGCCTCAATAATCGCAAATCCTTTGACAAAAGGCTGATTGAGATTAAGGTGCTTGAAAATATCCTGGTTGTCAATTTCCATTGATTCCCATGGATGGAGTATTTCATCGTCGATCCAAGCCGAAATGGGGCCGGCCTTCTCCCCTGGTTTGGCAACGGAGAACCTTTTACGATAATTTACATCCACCTTCTCATTAGGATTGTGGACATTAATGGCTGTCCAGTATTTCCCTCTTGCCAAAATGCTTCCATCAGAATTGCCGCAGATGAACTTCACCGTGTACCTATAAAATGAATGTTTCATGGCTCAAGTTTTTGAGGTTAATAAATAACTACTTTTCAGCTTTTACTATATCTAATTTTCATTAAATTGTCAATGACATATATCAGCGTAAAAACAGTCAGAAAGGAATACAAGCAATAAATCATTTAAAAAAATAAAAAAAACCGTTGCACCGGCTCCCCCGATGCAACGGTTTCCACTGCCTCTTCCATACATCAGTGGCGCTTCGTCTTCACCCTTGTAGTCGTCTTGCGGCCTTTTACCGTGCCGCCGTTGTTGGCCTTGGCCCGGCCCTGCGTAGTAGTGCGCGTGGCTTTCACATCGCGGTTTTTGCCGTGGTATTCTACCGTCGTTTTCGAGCGTTTGCCGCTCACCGTATTACCGCGCGTGCCGGTGTATTTCACGCCGGTGGTCGACTTGTTGACCGTCACGCCGCGGTCGGCGCGGTATTTGGTCACAGAAGCCGAATGCGTGCGGGTGACCGTCACCGAGGTGCGGCGCACGGGCGTGTATACGCGGTGCGCGCGCGTTACGCGGTGCACGCCCACCACATGGTAATGCACGTGATAGCGCGTAGTGCGGGGCCAGAATACGCGGTAGGGATGCGGGCGCCAGGGGCGCCACCAGGCGGGGTAGTAGCCCCAATAAAAAGGCGATACCCATACGCGGTAGCGCGGCGCGTATACAAAGCGCACGCTGGGCCAGCCCCAAACATTCACAACAATGCGGACGCTTTCTTCCACCATACGCGGCCCTTTGCCGTCGTCGGCGTCTTCCTCGTCGAAGGGTTCGACTATTACATTTTCACCGTAGATATCTTCGTCGCCGATAATTTGCAGGATAGCCGATTCGTCGCCGTCTTTTTCGATTTCGATGACGGCAATATCCTGGAATTCGTCTTTAGCCACAACGGCCTGTAGTACGATAGCGTGCGCGTCGCCGTCCTGGTTGTCGATCACGCGTACATAGTCAGTTTCACCGTCGCCGTTGAGGTCGAGGTTGTTGACGCTGTTGTCTTCTTTGTTGATCAAGTTTTCAAAGTCCTCGGGCGACTGTGCTTTCTTGAACAATTCCAGTGCGCCTTGCAAGCTGAAGTGGTCGCCGGGCAAGCCGGTAGAGTCAATCATTTCCTGGGCGTTCAAAGGCGCCAGTGCGAGTAAAAATAGCAGGGTGAATAGTGCTGAGGATTTTAACAAATTGGCCATAACGTTATCGTTTTTTGAATTGGATAAACATGCTGCGAAAAGGTTTAATGTTAAAATTAAATTAATCCACCGGCTTAACGCAATAAAACAACGTATATTGGGGTATTAAGAGCGAGTTGTACAACCAAATTTTGGCATCTGTTACATTTTTAACAAAATAAGCTGCGGTTTCGACGTTTTTTTTCGTTATTACTGAAACTCTTTGCCAATCCTCAGGTTATACACTTTAAGAAAGAGAGACAGCGACTATCTGACTTTCCCACAACACCTAAAGCGATAACTTGAAAAATGACAGCCACTTGCAAGTGAGTGGCCATGAGATGGTTTGAACGAAACTGAACATACGACTGATACTAAACATTTTTTTCGACGTTAAATTTTACAGCAATGTCTGTCAAGAAATCTATCAATCCCATGATGTTCCCGGAAGATTACGAAGAATTCTGCGGGGAAGAGATGAAGCCTTTTGTAGCGCTTAAAGAAGAGGAGGAAAGGAAAGCCGCCGCTCTTTTAGCCCAGCAACAAGCCGCTGCCGAAAAGCTGTCGGCTACACAGGCTCAACAGGACCAAAAAGAAGTTGCCCGCAAGCGCTTTGCTTTCAGAAGCTGGCTCAACGGGCTCTTCAGCGCAAGTTTATAACAAGCGTTTTGGAACTTCCCGATTGCACCGTGAAAAATCTTCAAGGGTGAAATATCCAAAACCATTTGGTATTGGCCTCCCTTGTATTTTTCTTCTCAAACGAACATCTTACCACCACATGGCTCTTGCTATCAATATGATACCGAGAGCCAACATTGCTATGCCCGATAGTCGGCGCATTTGCAGGATATGCGTGTTGTTGAGCCAGGGCTTAATCCGTTTGGCGAGCAGTATTTTAAGCAGATCGGTCAGGATGATAATTCCCATCACCCCGCTGAAGAAATAAGTAGTGTGCGAGGGTTTCTGTACGTAGCTTACGGATACGGTGCTGATCACCCCCAGCCAGAAAAAAGCGGCGAAGGGGTTAAGCGTATTGATAAAAAAGCCTTTTGCCCAAAGTTTAAAATAGGAAGAATTGGAAGTCGGAATAGCCCCTGCGCTGTGAATAAGCGGTGGGGGGCTCAACATGCTGTGGAGTCCAATGCCGATAAGCAGTATACCGCCCAGGAAGCCTGCCCAGGCTTTGAAACCGTCCCAATGGATCAGTTTTAACACATAAGACACGCCGAAATAAAAGCTGAACACATATAGCAGATCGCTCATCCACACGCCCAGCCCGGCCATGGCGCCGGCGCGAAAGCCGCGTTCGATGCCGGTTTGCAAAAAAAGAAAAAGCACGGGCCCTATCAGCAAGCTCATGCTGAACCCGAGCAACATACCCTGCCATAGCGCATCACTCACAAAGCAGCCTGTTGATCGGCTACAAAACGTATCCACTTTTCAAATTGAGCGGCGTTCATCACGCGCGGCACCTTGCTTTGCCCGTTCATTTTGCCATGAATGCGCTGCCAATCGTAAAAGAAATGCGAAGGCACGGTAGTGATCTGCAGTTGATCAAGCATTGCTGAGCGCTCTGCGCGGTAGTCGTCGTTGAGGGCCTTGAGTTTGTTGTCAAGCGCTGCTACAAGCGCTTTGTTGTCAGCGGGTTGATCAACGCCGAGATACCAGTGATGGGCAAAGTGGCTGCCCGACTTGACGCCCGACACCGTAAATTCGCGGATATTGATGCCCATTTCTTCTGATACTTCGCTCACTGCGTGGTTCATATTGTCTACCGAAAGATGCTCGCCGCACAGGCTCAGGAAGTGCTTGGTTCTGCCGGTGATAACAATTTCGCTGAGGTCTTTGTCGACAAAGCGCACGGTATCGCCAATGAGGTAACGCCAGGCGCCGGCACAGGTAGTGAGCAGCAGCGCATAATCGACGCCTTCCTCCACCTCGTCGATGGTAAGCGTCTCGGCATTATTGCGAAGGCAGCCGTCGGCGTCGAAGTTGAGTTCGTTAAACGGCACAAATTCAAAGAAAAGCCCGTTGTTGAGTTGCAGGCGCATTGCGTGCGTTTCAGGGCGGGCCTGGAAAGCGACAAAGCCCTCGCTGGCCAGGTAAGAATCCTGGTAGATCAGCGGTTTTTCCAACAAGCGTTCAAAGCTGCGTCGGTAAGGTTCGAATGCCGTTCCGCCCGATACAAAAACGCTGAGGTTGGGCCACAATTCGTGGATGTTGTTTAGCTTGTAGCGGTCAATGATGCTCTCCAGTGTGAGCTGCACCCACGAAGGAATACCGCTAATTATGCTCACATCCCATTTGGGCGCATTGGCTACGATAGCCTTCGTACGCTCATCCCAGTTGGGAATTCGCGCAATTGCGGTGCCTGGTTTGTAAAAACGCCTGATCCAGATCGGCGGACGGCTCGCGTTGATACCGCTGAGGTCGCCGGCGTAACAATGGCCGAGGTTTTGCAGGGTGGCGCTGCCGCCGATCATCAGCCAATCTTTAATATATAGGTGTGCAGGTATATCGTATTTGGGCAGGCAGGAAAACATGCGCAGGGCGGCCTGTCGCATCGAGGCGGTCATATCGGGAGTGACGGGGATGTATTTGCTGGCGGCGCCTGCCGTACCTGAACTCAGCGCGAAGTGGCGTACGAAGCCTTTCCAAGCCACGTCGGGTTCGCCGGCGAGGCTGCGATGCCACCATTCGTCGAAGATCTTGTCGTAATCGTGCAGGGGGACTTCTTGTTGAAAGGCATAAAGCGGGTCGGGGTGCATCAACATCTGCGAAAAGCCGTACCGCTTTCCAAACGCCGTATACTCGGCTTTTTTCATCAAGCGCTGCAGCACATTTCTTTGTTGCGCTTCAGGAGACAAATAGGGGCGGTCAAGTTGTTGTACTAGTTTGACCCCGCCTTTTACCAGCGAACTTGCAACTGATGTCATAGTATAATTTGGATTATTTTACGGCGCTTCGTTTAAGCCCCGCAAAGTTAGCGGCATTCCATTGTTTATTCAACCTATTAACGTCTGTTTTCGACTAATTGCTGCCGTTCTCCGTCGGTTGTCGGTTTGTAGGTTGTTGGTATGTGGGTTGTAGGTTGTAGTTTTTTTTTGAACTAAACCCTATCATTAAACCAACCCGAGGCGCTCCTCCCCCCCTTCCATCATCACTTATACCTCCTCATATCTTTGGGAAACAAGCTCGACTTGCCTCGTTTGTTAGAGAGCCGGCCTTTGCGGTCGGTTTTGGTTTGAGCGCTTTCATAGGCCGGGCAGCCCGATTTTTTACTGCAACTTGTAGTCAATGTGCCGGTAAATACCAACAGGCTGCACAACAACAATAGCTGAATTTTTCGCTTCATAATTTAAACAATTTGAGATACAACGTCAATTTCAACGGCCAAAGGTATACCATAGATAAGGTATTTTTCGTGAAATGCCCGTATTTCTTAGCTTTCGCAACTTTTTTTAATTAAAAAGGCTTGGTTTTCACCAATGCAGCCTATAAATTTGCCGCATCTTTCTAATTAAAAACCATTGAAATGAACAAGGGAGATCTGATCAACAAAATTGCCGAAAGCGCTGGTTTGACCAAAGCTCAGGCAGAAAATGCACTTAATGCCGTTTTGAACAGTGTCACCGATGCACTCAAAAAAGATGATTCCGTTACCCTTGTAGGTTTCGGTACGTTCTCTGTTTCTCAGCGCAAGGCTCGCAGCGGTCGCAACCCGCAAACTGGCGCCACGATTAAAATTTCTGCCAAGAAGCAAGCCAAATTCAAGCCTGGTAAGAAACTTAACGACGCCCTCAATTAATCTGCTGACTAAAGCGTTAGCATACATCAAAAGGGCAATCCGGGGCTAGTCTGGATTGCCCTTTCTCATTAACAATTCAACTATGGCCGATATAGCTCATCTTAAAGACATCGCCGCTCAGGTCAGACGCGATATAATAAGGCAAACTTACTATGCCAACAGCGGCCACCCCGGAGGCTCGCTGGGCTGCGCCGATTTTCTAACGGCGTTGTATTTTGACGTTATGCGCCGCCATCCTCACTTCGATATGAAGGGCAAGGGTGAAGACGTGTTTTTCCTCTCTAACGGCCATATCTCGCCGGTGTGGTACAGCGTATTGGCGCGGGCAGGGTATTTCCCTGTTGAAGAACTCGCTACTTTCCGCCAACTTAATTCCCGGTTGCAGGGGCACCCCGCTACCCACGAAAAGCTCCCTGGCGTGCGTGTAGCTTCCGGATCCCTGGGCCAGGGCCTCTCGGTGGCTATCGGCGTTGCACTGGCCAAAAAACTCGACGGCGATCCCCACCTGGTATTCGCCCTCACCGGCGACGGCGAGCTCCAGGAAGGCCAAATTTGGGAGGCCGCTATGTTTGCCGCCCACCACAAGGTGGATAACCTGATTGTGACCGTGGACTGGAACGGCCAGCAAATCGACGGCCCCAATGACGAGGTAATCTCGCTAGGCGACCTCACCGCCAAATGGCAAGCCTTCGGATGGGAGGTCCTGCATGCCCCCGGCAACGACATAGCAGCCATATCCCGCACCCTGCACCACGCCAAAGAACTTAGCGGCAACGGCCGCCCCCTGGTGATCCTCATGCGCACCGAAATGGGATTCGGCGTTGATTTTATGATGGGCTCTCACAAATGGCACGGCGTAGCTCCTAACAAGGAACAAGCCATACTGGCACTTTCTCAACTCAAGGAAACACTCGGAGATTACCCGGCAGGAGGAGAAATATAACCATAACCCCACATAACCCCTCAAAAACCCACAAAAACCCAAA
>DAINSQ010000212.1:0-7180 GCA_036741235.1 Saprospiraceae bacterium
CTTTCTGAGTTGTTAACAACTCGTTTCTGTCAACTTTTTCCGGGCAGCACCAGTTTATAAGTTTATGAATAAACCAAGAGTAGACCAATAAACTCATAAACCAATAAACTTCCCGACTTCCCTACGGTCAGTACGGGACTCCCCCGACTTTTAGTCGGGACTCACTTCGTTTGCTTTCAGTCGCATAAACTTATAAACGAACTGACAACCTACAACCCCCATCACTCCTCAAACCGCAGCACAGCGCGAACATCGGCTTCGCTGCGCAGGGGTTCTGCTGCCACGGAGAGCACCACCTCCTGGGTTTTGCGGCCTTGAGCCTCCATATTTTGCCGGCGGCACAGTGCGATTCGGTTATCATCAGTGAGCAGCCAGATGAGGTGGGTTTCGTCATTAGGCAGGGCCAGGGCGGTTTTGTGGCCGGCCAGGAAGCGATGAACTGTATTTTGGGTTTTGCCGGCGAAATAGGCTGTACGTGGAGAGAACTCCTCTCCGTTTTCGTCGACAAAGCGCAAGCGTTGTTTGTCATCGCTGACGGGGATGGGGCGATCGCAATTCCACACGCCGAGTTGGTGGGCTTTGAATCGGCTAATCACCTTGGCTGTCAGGGTGGGTTTACCCTGCGGGGCGCCGGCTTCTGCCAGTCGTTCGGCGAAAGCTTCATCGAGGAATCGGATTTCGTCGGACTGTTGCTGGAGCAATACTTCGCGGCGCGTTTTGAGTTGCGATTCGCGGTAGGACATTTGCGATTCGTACTCTGCCAGATTGGCCTCGTATTGGGTCATCGCTTGTTCGTATGCTTCGCCTACCAGTACGGGGTTGACGATCAGTTGCAACTGGCGCTCGCCGTTGATGAGCGTCAAGGCGTAATCCCATTCATTGATGGGTTTAAGGCGCATATTTTCCCAGGTGATCTTAAAGGCGTTTTCGTCGTATGCCGGGCTTTTGGGGGAAATCTGCCAGATAGCGCCTTTAAGTTGCCGGTTGAGTGCGGATTCATCGGTATTATCGCCTTCAAAAACGAAATTATCATCCTGGAAGTTGAGTTCTATCGTAGGTTGGCCGCTAAGTTGGCGCTGGGGTTTCACCGGTTTTGCCGGTTTGGGCGCCGAAGCTTCCAGGGCGGCAAGTTGGCGGCCGTAATTTTTTTCTACTGACTGGCGCGATTCCAGCCATTCCTGTTGCAGGCCGGCGTAGGCCGTATTACCGGCGTCGAGTTGTTCTTCGAGCACCTCTATTTGGGCTTCCGTACGGTAGGCCCAGTTGCGGTTGATGGTATCGAGGGTATAGACGTAGTAATGGGGTAGGGGGGCGTCCATGGTAGTACGCATGCGGGTCACTAATTCCACCTGGATTTCTTTGCCGGGCGCCATTTGGAGGCGTTCGCCGTTTTGCTCGGCATAAATTTCCACCATACCGATCGATTCGAGGTAAAATTGCCTGCCGGCGGAATCGTAATTCATTGGGATGCCGGAGAGGAAGAAATCCACATAATCGTGTAATTCGCGGTAGTGGATAGCCACATCGCCTTGCACCAGTTGGCCGCGGTCGTTCATAAACGCGGCGGCGGGCACCACCAGGCGGGAGCCGCTTTCGTATTCATAGACGCCGCCCTGGTTAACATTTAATTTGTAGGAAGTAAACTCGGGTTCCCATTCGCTGAGCGGGGGATTTACAAAGGGTTGTTTTGCAAAATAAGCTGCTTCTGAAATTGGCGAAGAGGGGCTGTTCCAAATATTGACCACCATCAGTAGCGCCAGTGCTGCTGCTGCTGCAAGGGCTGCATAGGCCAGTTTAATCACGCGGGGTTTTCGCGCCGCGGGGGCGGCGGACTCCTGATATTGCCGGAGCAGCGCATCAAAGTCCATATGGTTTTCGATGCGTTCCCGGGAGGGGGAATCAGGATTGAGTTTAATGTTGTAGTTTTTTCCCATCGTTGACAAAATTATCGTGTACTAACGATGCTGTCTGTCCTTTTCTTCAGATGTTTCGTTACGTAGAAAGCCGTTTTTTCAGTCGCTCCAGGATTCGGTACGTTTTAACCTTGGCGTTACTTTCGGTCATACCTGTTATGTCTGCGATTTCTTTGAAAGAGCGTTGTTCAAAAAAACGCATTTCGATCAGTTCCATTTCGCCTTCTTTGAGGTCGTCGAGGGCGAGGAGCAGGGCGGCCCGCATGGCCTCGTTGTCTTCCTCGTCTATTTCGTCGGCCATATCGCCGAGTTGGGTCTCTTCGATGCTCAGCACCCGGTTTTTTTGTTGTTGCCTGAAATGCTGGGCTACTTCATTGCTGGCGATGCGAAACAACCAGGCGGAAAACGGCACGCCTTTGAAACTGTAGTCGCCAAGCCGTTGCATGGCTTTAAGGAATACCTGCGAGCTGATGTCGGCCGTGAGTTCTTCATCGGTGGTGCGCCGGTAGATAAATCGGAAAACTGCTTCGTAGTACCTTGTGTACAGCGGCCTGAACATAGCAGGATCACTCTGAGCGGCTTGTATTTCAAGCCACTCCTCCTGCATGCGTTCAGCGGAAACAGTCCTCTTCTGGATATCCATCCCTGTGTCTTTTGCCAAATGTCGACTACTGGTCAGTTGAATGGAAAACATCAAAGATAATGGTTTGCCGATTATTTAAGAACTCCTTCCGCTCAATTCGCATTCCCATTTATTACAATAGCATAATGCAAGAGGGTTAAAAAGTAACAGGAAGTGGCGATAAAAATATTTATCCGGCGCTTGTAGTTGTTTGACCGGTAAAAAGCGCTATTCGTCGTAGAATGAATTTTTTGGTGTAACCTGCCTGAAAAAAAGCTCGTCTTTCCCAAAAAACGCGATAGTATCATGAAGACCTTTGGATTATCAATCACCCTACTGTTATTGACCTGTTTTCAATTGTCAGGCCAGGTCGGCCTGACCCAACTCAGCGGCCGCGTTGTTGACGACAAGCAAGCGCCTGTTGAATTTGTCAATATACTACTGCTGAATGCCGTCGATTCTACGTTGGTAAAAGGAACGCTCACAGATTCAACGGGATATTACGAATTCGAATCGGTGGCCCCGGGGCGCTACCTCGTTTCTGCCGAATTGATCGGTTATACAGCCGCTCGCTCCGAGGCGTTTGAAACCCGTGGCGAAACGCTGACCGTGCCGCTGCTTGCCCTGTCTAACGGCGCTATTGCGCTCAAGGAGGTAGTTGTAGCCGCTAAAAGGCCTTTTATCGAGATGCAGGCCGACAAGCTGGTGCTCAATGTAGAGAGCAGCCCGGTGGCCGCCGGCAGCAACGGCCTCGAATTATTGGCCAAGGCGCCCGGCGTCAATGTCGATCAGGACAATCGCATCAGCCTCAAGGGCAAACAGGGTATTCAGGTGATGATCGACGGTAAAAACACCTATATGTCGATGGAAGATGTGGTAAAAATGCTGCAATCGACCCCCGCCAACGCTATTGATAAAATTGAGATTATGCTCAACCCTTCGGCCAAATACGACGCTGCCGGCAATGCGGGCATCATTAATATCAAAATGAAACGCGATAAAAACCTGGGTTTCAACGGCAGCGCCACCATCGGCGGCGGCTACGGACGGTATTACAAAGCCAACGGCGGACTGCGCCTCAATTATCGCAGCAAAAACTTTCAGTTGTTTGGCGATTACAACAACTACAACAACCAGCGCTGGCAAAATATCGAAATAGACCGCAAAGTGCCGTATGAGGGCGGATTTACCGCTTTTGACCAGATCGGCAGAGAAATCAACTGGGTGAACAGCCACAACTACAAAGCCGGCGCCGACTGGTTTGTGTCGCCCCGCACAACGGTAGGCGTATTGTATTCGGGCCGTCAGGGCGATTGGGATGCCCTTTCAAATACTACCAGCGATATCAGCGGACTCAGCCCCTGGGCGCACAGCCAGGTACGCGCCGACGGCGATATTTCAGAGCACTGGAACAACAACTCGTACAATGCCAATTTCCGCCACCAATTCAACGACAAGGGCCGCGAATTGACCTTCGACGTAGATTATTCGACGTTCGACAATGACAACAGTCAGTTCAATTTTAATTATTTTTATAATGCAAACAACCAGGAAACGGCCCCGCCCAACCTGATCCGCAACCTGACCAATTCCGATATTACGATCAAAGCCGCAAAGGCCGACTATACGCATCCCCTCGGCGAGTCGACGCGCCTCGAAGCCGGCCTCAAGAGCAGCATGGTACGCACGGACAACAGCCTCGATTTCGGCCAGCAGCAAGACGGCCAATGGGTGCGCGACAGCCTGCGCAGCGATCATTTTATTTATGAAGAAGACATTCACGCAGGTTATGTGAATATGAACACCCAATACAAAGGCATCCAGATACAGGCCGGCCTGCGCGCGGAATACACCGTTTCCGACGGTATGTCGGTAACGCTCGACCAGCGCGTCAAGCGCGACTACCTGAGCTGGTTTCCCAGCCTGAGCCTGTCGCGCCAGATTGCCGAAAAACACAACCTCAGCCTGTCGTACAGCCGCCGCATCGACCGCCCCAACTACGAAAACCTGAACCCATTTGTGTATTTCCTCGACCAGTACACTTTCGGCAAGGGCAACCCCTTCCTTACGCCGCAATACACCAATTCGGTAAGCGCCAATTACGGCTTCAAAGAGGCCTTTTTTGTGAGTGTGAGCTACAGCCGCACCAACGACGTGATCACCGAAGTATTGGAGCAGGACGACGTCACGCAGCGCACCAACCAGACGGTAGAAAACCTGGCGCAGTTCGACAATCTCAGCATCACCTTTTCTGCGCCGTTCACGCTGACCAAGTGGTGGACCCTGCGGGCCAATCTGACGGGTTTTTACAACGACTTTCAGTCGCCGTTCCAGGGGAGCACCATCAGCCAGCAACAGTGGTCGGCCAATGCCCATATCAGCCAGCAATTCAGCCTGCCGCTGGGCATGAGCGGTGAACTCACCGCCTTCTACCAGTCGCCCAGCGCCTACGGCATGTTCCAAATGCAGCAGCAATTTTTCATGGACGCCGGCCTGTCGGCCAAAGTGCTCAAGGGCAAAGGTACCCTGCGCTTCAACGTAAACGACATCCTGAATACCATGCAATTTGCGGTGAAAGTCCGCCAGGGAAATCTCGATGTCGATGTGCTCAACTACCGCGAGTCGCGCAAAGCGAATTTGACGTTTACCTATAATTTCGGCAATTCGAACGTGAAGGCCGCCCGCCGCCGCAGCACCGCCACGGAAGACGAGATGAACAGGATTAATCAGAATTGATCATAGATGCCTTGCAGCGGTGGGGCTCGCGCTCACCGCTGCAAGGTTATCGGCGCCCGCACTCAGTTTGTGCAATGCTGACGATGTTTTCCTTAACTATTGTAGCCAGCGGCTTGTCATTTTCAATATGCTTTTGCCAACGACGTGAAAATTCTCCACCAGTCTGCGTTGCCTTCTTTCTTTCCAAGTCTTACGATTATCAGGTCTTTATTTGGATTAACGTAAACAAATTGGCCTAAAATACCTTCCGCCATAAAGTCCTCATTTGGTGTAGGTAACCACCATTGATATTGATAAAAACTTGCACTTCCTTCCGATGTGTCAAGTTTTGTAGATTCTTCAACCCATTTTTGCGATACAATTTGGTTCCCATTCCAATTGCCTTTATTTTTATATAGCCGGCCTATCTTGGCAAAGTCTCTTGCTCTTGCGTTTAAACAGCAGAATGTTTTCTCCATCCCATTCTTTTCTCTATCAATACTCCAGGATGCGTCATATTCCATTCCCAGCGGTGTCCATAATTTTTCTTGCAGGTATGATGTAATTGTTTTTCCCTTTAACGAACGTTCTAAAACCAAACCTAATAGTTGGGTATTTCCACTTACATAATCAAATTTTTTACCTGGTTCAGATTTCAGTTTTATCTTTCCAGTTTTTTTTCTAAGATTAAGTCCGTAATAGAATGAAGCGGCATCGCCAAATGGATTTACATAGCTTTCATTAAATTTAATGCCGGATGTCATTTGTAAAAGGTGTTTGATAGTTACTTTGCCAAATCCATTTTTTTCCAATTCAGGAATATAATTAGTGACAGGCTCGTCAACAGATTTTATAAAACCATCGTCAATGGCGCAACCAATTAAAATTGATGTGACAGCCTTTGCCATTGAGAAAGAAGGAACGATACTTTGTTTGTCATAGCCATCGAAATATTTTTCATATTGAATAGTATCGTTTTTAATAATCAAAAAGGCCACTGTTTTCTTGTCTTCAAGATATTTTTCAAACGGAATGCCGTTTATTTCTCTTGGAGCTTTACCCGAATTGGTAGTCTGAAAATTATAAGCAGAAGTATTGGCGGTTAATGGCCTGGACTGAAATTTTTTATGGTCTTTTATGTCTGCAAAGTTGTAAAACACAAAGCGTCCTAATTGACAAGAGGTCAATGACATTGATGCAATAATCATCAAAAGTCCAATCCTGTTTACACTTATTTGTCGTCCCATATTTGTTGTTTTGTTTTTACGGTTGTGTTGTCTTGCCATTGGTTATAAAGGTCAGTATATGAGTAGTACGTTCAATAGGGAACATTATCGATGATGTTGGAAGCATATCATATTCGGCAGACTATTTAGTCGGAGTTATAGTCATGCTGCTATTCCAAATATCAGCGTCTAGTTTCCAGTCGCCATTTACCATTTTCCAAATAAAAATGAATTTACCCCTTTCAGTTGTACTGTCTTTTCCATAACTCATAATATAGTTGCCCTCGTTAATCAGGTAGTCGCCACTACCATATAATGCCGTTTTTTCTATACGGAACTCATTTATACCAAAATTTACAGTTTCCAGATTTACGATAGCAATGGCAGAACGTCCACTTATTATTTCTGAATTTGGAGCAAATACTCTGGCATCTTCGGTAAATATGTTATTCAAAAAAGCTGTGTCACGGAGAACATGAGCTTCGCCAAATTGCTTGTTCTTCTCATCAATAATTTTTCTCAACGCTGTTATATCAGATTTTGCAGACTGATTTTCATTATTGTCTGTTGTGGTGTTAGTATTACAGCTGGTGAGTAATAAAGTACAAAAAAATACCGAGACAATAAAAATTGACCTCATTTGATTTGTTTTAGAGCATGTTTGGATTTTCGTGATTGAGCGAAAGCGAGCAAATTTTATTTTA
>DAINSQ010000213.1:0-2135 GCA_036741235.1 Saprospiraceae bacterium
TGCTAATAATTAAATAATCAGCACATCAGCACATTAACTAATCAGCACATTAACTAACCAGCACATTAACTAATCAGCACATTAACTAATCAGCACATTAACTAACCAGCACATTAACATATTTAAACCTGAATCATTATGAAGAAAATCCTTGTAAGTACCATGATTTGCCTGGCGCTCGGCGCCTTTGCGCTGACATCCTGCGGCGGCGGTCACCAACACGAACATTCCAATGACCAGCAAAACACAGGTCAAACCCAGCACTCTGCAAATACGGGCCCCGAGTATACTTCGGCCTATATTTGCCCTATGCACTGCGAAGGCAGTGGCAGTGACAAACCCGGCACATGCCCTGTTTGCGGCATGGATTATGTGGCACTCAATGACCACACCAAAGACGGCCACTCGCACGACGACCACTCTCACGAGGGGCATTCGCATTAGAAGTACCGGGCGACTTGGCGAGGGAGTGAGGGGGCGACTTTCTCTCCCTCAAACTTCACTTCCGTTTAACCTTTTTCGCCTTCTGCCTATAAACGGGCGTGCGCTCCGATGCGATAAGCAAAGTCCGATCGTCAATAAAATCAATGGTCTCAAACTGGCTGGGCACGGGGCCTTTGTGAATGTTTTTGCGCTGTAATTTTCCTTTCAAATAGCGGTTGTCTGAATATTCGCTCAAATACCATATCGTAGTACGGGTAATAGGCAAAAAGCCGAATTGTAAGCGAAAATAATAAGATAGCAGGGCTACTGTTTTGCCGTCGGGACTGATCGCTGCGCCTGTTACAACTCTTTTTTTGAGTGAAATACTATCGCGCAACAACGCCGTGTATGTCCCCGGCGCCGCCGGCAACACATAGTGTTTGGCGTAATAATTGCCTTTTACCAGCCGGTTTTTGGTAAATAAATGCAAGCTGTCGCCATGCCAGAAAAAAGCCTCCACATCAAAATTGGCATTGGCGGGCGGCGGCGGAAATTCGGACTGGTCGGGGTAATTCAACAGGATGCTGTCCAAATTGCCGCTAGCCGAATGGTAGCGATAGATGCGCAGGTCGCGGCGTATATTGAGGTTATTGCCAAAGTCGCCGATGTATAAATTACCGGCCAGGTCGGCGGTGAGATCTTCCCAGTCTTCATTTGTTGCGCCTGGTATCATGACCTCCTTTCGCAATTTTCCCCGGCCATCGGTGAGCATAAGCCGGGGAGCGTCGCCGCCATCGTTGAGCCACCACAGGCTATCGGGGCCGGCGTAATACAAACCCGATACTTCCCGCAGTTCATCAGGCAACACAAACCGCCTTCGCAGAACTTCCTGGCTCTGAAGCGACTGGACGATAAATAGCGTTACTGCTAATACAATAATTTCGCGTGGCGCGCAAATTCTCATGTCTTTTTCAATCAAAAATACGGTATTGTGTGTTATACAATACGCAAAATGTCAATATGAATCACCTGACCATTTTTATCAAGACACTGTTGATTTCGCTAATCGCCTCATCGGCATTACAGGCGCAAGATCACGAGTGGAAACTAAAAAAGGAATCCAAAGAACTCAAAGTATACTACCGCAAAGCGATTGACTCTAAAATCAACGAGCTCAAACTGGAAACGATTTTTCACGCGCCGATAGCCGCCGTTGTAGCCGCTATTCGCGATGTGCCTACGCAGCCTTATTGGGTGTATCACTGCATCGAAGCCGAAAAACTGAAGCAAGTGTCTGAAACCGAAAACTATGTCTACGCCAAAATAGACTTCCCCTGGCCTATGTCAGACCGCGATTATGTGGTCAACTCTAAAGTCTGGCAGGACACTGTAACCAAAGAAGTGGTTTTGCGGCTAAGCGCCCGCCCAAACTATATTCCAGAAAAAAGCGATCTTGTGCGCATTCCGGTGATGGAGGCCGTTTGGAAATTCAAAGACCTGGGCAACGGCCAAACCAGGGTGGTCAACCACCTCAAGTCAGACCCCGGCGGCGCCATGCCCCCCTGGATGGTCAACCTGGCAATAGACCAGGGCCCCACCAGATCAATGCACAACCTCAAGGAATTGGTGAAAAAAGAGAAGTACCAAAAGGCCAATTTGGGTTTTTTGAAAAAAAGGTAAAAGGGTGATGAAGGGTGATGAAGGGTGATGAA
>DAINSQ010000213.1:2235-7120 GCA_036741235.1 Saprospiraceae bacterium
TGGGTTTTTTGAAAAAAAGGTAAAAGGGTGATGAAGGGTGATGAAGGGTGATGAAAGGTTAAATTGCCCTCATAACCCCTCATAACCCCTCATCAACCCTCATAAACATGACATACTCCAGCCTGCAATCCGCCGTACTCGACCTGGAGCGCCACGGGCATCTGGTGCGAATCAAAACAGAAGTCGACCCCTATCTCGAAATGGCCGAGATACACCGCCGTGTATATGATGCGGGCGGACCGGCGCTGCTTTTCGAAAAAGTCAAAGGCAGTCCCTTCCGTGCAGTTTCCAATATATACGGCACCTTTGAGCGCACCGACTTCCTGTTCAGACATACGATTCAGCAGGTGCAGCGCGTCATAGAACTCAAAGCAGACCCCGCCAACCTGCTCAAAAAACCGCTGCGGTATGTCGGCGCGCCGCTGACAGCGCTCACCGCCCTGCCTATGCATCAGCGCTGGGGCGCCCCTGTTTTATACGGAGAAACTACTATCGACCAGTTGCCGCAGATCGTATCGTGGCCCGACGACGGCGGCGCGTTCGTTACCTTACCCCAGGTCTTTACCTTGCCGCCGGGTAGCAGGCAAATCATGCAGAGCAATATCGGCATGTACCGCATACAATTGTCGGGCAACGACTATGTCATGAACCGTGAAATTGGGCTTCACTACCAATTGCACCGCGGTATCGGCGTACACCACACCCAATACAACGAAAGTGAAGAGGCCTTCCGCTGTGCGATTTTTGTAGGCGGGCCGCCCTCGCATGCTTTCGCAGCCATCATGCCGCTGCCGGAAGGGCTTTCCGAGCTTACTTTCGCCGGTTTGCTGGGCGGCAGGCGCTTCCGTTATCTGTGGCGCGACGGCTACGTGCTTTCTGCCGACGCCGATTTTGTCATTACAGGTACCATTCGCAAAAACGAAAAAAAACAGGAAGGCCCCTTCGGCGACCACCTGGGATACTACAGCCTGCGCCACGATTTTCCGGTTATGGACGTCCACAAGGTTTACCACCGCAAGGACGCTATTTGGCATTTCACCGTAGTAGGCCGCCCGCCACAGGAAGACTCGAGCTTCGGCCACCTCATCCATCAATTGGTCAAAAAACTCACTACACAGGAATTTCCCGGCGTCAAGGAGATCCACGCCGTCGATGCCGCCGGCGTACACCCGTTGCTGCTGGCCATCGGCAGCGAGCGCTATATGCCTTTCCGCGACAACAAACCCGAGGAAATCCTCACCCAGGCCAACCGGATTTTGGGCAGCGGCCAAACTTCGCTGGCCAAGTTCTTGTTTATTGCCGCCTCCAACGATAATCCCCAGCTTACTACGCGCGATATGCCGGCGTTTTTCCAACACGTTTTGGAACGGGTTGACTGGACGCGCGACCTCCATTTTTATACCAAAACGACTATTGATACGCTCGACTACTCGGGGACAGGCTGGAATGCGGGTTCTAAAGTAGTTATTGCCGCCTGCGGCCCAAAGCTGCGCGAATTGGCTAATGCGTTGCCCGATCGATTTGACCTCCCGGCCGGTTTTGACAAACCCCGCTTTGCGCTGCCCGGTATCCTGGCGGTTCAGGCCGGCGCTTATCGCGAAAATGATGTCCAAGCCCTTGCCGACCACTTGAAAAGCTATGACCTGGCCAATATCCCGATGATCGTGGTGGTAGACGACAGCGAATTTACTGCGGCTACCCTCAATAATTTTCTCTGGGTTACTTTCACTCGCGCCAATCCCTCGCACGATATGTATGGTGTGGATAGTTTTGTAGAACACAAACACTGGGGCTGCCGGGGGCCGGTGATCATCGATGCGCGGGTAAAACCGCACCACGCGCCGCCGCTGATCCCCGATGCCAAAGTGGCACAACGCGTAGATCGATTGTTTGAAAAAGGAGGTGAACTATATGGGCTGGGGTAATTTCCGTTTTTCAAAGGAATACCCTAATTTTCCGCTTGACAATAAACGGAATGCCCTATGTCTTTTACTATCAAAACAGTTGAGCAATACCGCCAGGCTTATCAGCACAGCATCGAAGACCCCGAAGGATTCTGGGCCGACATCGCCGGTACCTTCTCTTGGCAAAAACGCTGGGACAAAGTGCTGGAATGGGATTTCAGAAAACACGACGTAAAGTGGTTTATCGGCGGTCAACTTAATATCACCGAAAATTGCCTCGACAGACACCTCGCCGAAAAAGGCGATCAAATAGCCATTATTTTTGAACCCAACGACCCCACAGCGCCGAATCGCACTTATACTTACCGGCAACTGCACGGCGCGGTATGTAAAGCCGCTAATGCCCTGAAAGCCAACGGCATTAAAAAAGGCGACCGCGTGTGCTTTTATATGCCTATGGTGCCCGAACTGGCCATCGGAGTACTGGCCTGCGCGCGCATCGGCGCCATCCACTCTGTGGTTTTTGCCGGCTTCTCGGCCAACTCACTCGCCGACCGTATCAAAGATGCCGATTGTAAAATGGTGATCTGCTCAGATTACAATGACCGCGGCGCCAAACATATCATGGTGAAAGATGTGGTAGACGAAGCCCTGGCGATGGGCTGCGACAGCGTTGAAACAGTATTGGTGCATCGCAATACCGGCGGCAATATTACGTGGCACGAAGGCCGCGATAAGTGGTGGCACGAACAAGTAGACCACCAGCCCGCCGATTGCCCGGCAGAACCCATGGATGCCGAAGATATGCTCTTTATCCTCTATACTTCAGGCTCCACCGGCAAACCCAAAGGCGTTGTGCATACCTGCGGCGGCTATATGGTGTATACCTGCTACACATTCCAGAATGTTTTTCAATATGAAGACGGCGATATATACTGGTGTACCGCCGACATCGGCTGGATCACCGGCCACTCCTATATCGTATACGGCCCCTTGCTGGCCGGCGCTACTACCGTCATGTTTGAAGGCGTGCCCACCTACCCCGATGCGAGCCGGTTCTGGCAGGTATGCGAAAAACTGCGCGTCACCCAGTTTTATACCGCGCCTACCGCCATTCGCGCGCTGATGGCCCACGGCGATCAGTATGTGGAAGGATTCGATCTTGACTCTATCAAAGTATTGGGCAGCGTAGGCGAGCCCATCAACGAAGAAGCCTGGCGTTGGTATTTCGATAAGGTAGGCAAAGGCCGAGCCCCCATTGTAGATACCTGGTGGCAAACCGAAACGGGGGGTATTCTCATTTCTCCCCTGCCCGGTATCACCCCCCTGAAACCCTGTTACGCTACCTACCCCTTGCCAGGCATTCAACCCTGCCTGCTCGACCAGGAAGGCCGCGAAATCGAAGGCAACGATGTAGAGGGCCTGCTCTGTATCAAGTTTCCCTGGCCGTCTATCCTGCGCACTACCTATGGCGACCACGAACGATGCCGCCAGACTTATTTTGCACCTTTCGACAACTACTACTTTACCGGCGACGGCGCCCGCCGCGATACCGACGGCATGTACCGCATCATCGGCCGGGTAGACGACGTAATCAACGTAAGCGGCCACCGGCTCGGCACCGCTGAAATAGAAAACGCGATTAATACCCACCCGCAAGTAGTGGAATCCGCGGTTGTCGGCTATCCGCACGACATCAAAGGCCAGGGTATTTATGCCTATGTGATTACCGGCGCTCCGGTAGCCGACGACAACACTTTTCGCCATGAAATCCTGGATGCCGTGACTAAAGTAATCGGCCCCATCGCTAAACCCGATAAGATACAGATCGTGTCGGGCCTGCCAAAAACCAGGTCGGGCAAAATCATGCGCCGTATCCTTCGAAAAGTGGCCTCGGGCGATACCTCGAGCCTGGGCGACGTATCCACCCTGCTTAATCCCGAAGTAGTCGACGAAATTATCGACGGCGCATTAAACGAATAATATGGAATATCTACGCAAGCTTATCACCGACGGCCAGATAGTACAAGCCCTCGAAGAACTGGTCAAGATTGCGAACCGGCATAACTACGCCGAAAAAAACGACCTGAATCTGCTACTGTCTCAATATAACATACTCAAGCGCGAAAGCAACCTGGGGTTGGGCGAGCATAGCGGAGAGATCGCACGCATCGCCCTGTCTACCTTGGAGTATATCGATAAGATGGAAGCCGCCTTCGGCGAGTTGGTTAAAACCGAAGATACAGCGCAGGATGCCGGCGCCCGCATGCTGGAACAGTTGAAGCAATTAACCGGCAAAGTGGATTTGCTGCTCAATATCATGGGGCAGTGGCGCAACCCCTTGTTTGAAAACTTCCGCCGCAGCCGCCTGTGGAACCTGCTCGACGGCCGGTCGCGAAACCACCTCATGGCCGCAGTAGCCCTCGAAAATAACGAAGCGCTCGACGATTTCGGCCCCGTAGCCACGGAATACGGCAAAGCGCTCGAAAACGAACTGTTGATCAAGCTTTTTCAGCCTTATCGCGATATGTTCCTCGCCCAATATCCCAAAATGGACCGCAACCAATATATGCAACAAACCTACGGCAATTTCAAGCAAGTGCTTTTTGCTTTTTTATATAAAAATGAAAAGCTGACGCTCAACCAAATGGTGGGCATGTTATACGAAGGCCTTTCTACCCTTAAGGATCAACCCGATAAACTATTTTCACCCAGGGCTTATTTTTACCAATTCTTCAGATTAAAAAACGTGCCCGCTTTTATCAACGCCCTCGATCATTTACAAGATGTGAAATTGCTGAGGTCGGCCCGCAATTTTATCTATACCCGCCAGGAAATCGATGAATTCAAAGACTGGATTTTTGATGTACTGGCCAATATGCAGCCAAATTTGGTGATGAAGGGGGATGAGGGGTGATGAGGGGGGATGAAGGGTTATGAAGGGTTATGAAGGGTTATGAAGGGTTATGAAGGGTTATGAA
>DAINSQ010000214.1:0-6089 GCA_036741235.1 Saprospiraceae bacterium
AAGGGTAGTCTTCCCGCAATGGGGAAAACCCAGGTTGTGAGAGGGGTTCCCCTTTAGGGGTTAGGGGTGCGGGAGGGCTGACCTTGCGATCCAAGCCGTTCATTGAGCGGAGTCGAAACGAACTCTGCGTCACTCCGTTTTACTCCGTTTAACTCTGCGGTTAAAAAAATCTTGTCTTAAGGTACCTTCAAAGTAACGGCATCTCAAGAAGAAGACGAAATGATGGAACAAAAAGTTTTCCACAGGGGGGGGAAATGTGGAGGTGACGGCTTGGGAGCAACCTCAGGAGGTGAGGGGCTACTGTATTGGCTGCTTTAGCTGCCATATGAGCGCGAAGCGTTTTTTTAATAATTCGTAATTATATTGTTTGAAGATTATAATTTTTGTTACCTTGCAAAGTAACATATCATTCATAATCATGGCTCAATCCACCATCGAATGGACCGAAATGACCTGGAACCCGACAACAGGTTGCGATAAAATATCAGCGGGCTGTAAATTCTGCTATGCTGAAGTTATGGGGCGGCGCCAGTAAAAAGAAAACAGGCCGCGAATTGGATGGGCGGACTTGGGATGAGATGCCGGCCATCCTAATGTCATTAAGCCAAATATAAAGACAACTCCAATCAGGAGCAGATTCTCAACAATTGTATAAATATTTGCGCTAATAGATACATGAAATGTTTTAAAATAAAAAACAAATACTTTAAAACATTTGAGATTAATTAAAATAATAGTAGTTTTACGTGGTTATGTATAACCGTATAGATACATTGAGGCGGGAAGCTGTGCTTCAACTTGATCCATCAAAAAGATCAGAGTTGGGCCAGTTTTTTACGCCATACAGCATTGCTAGTTATATGGCATCTCTCTTGGATGTAGGCGGAAAACAGTCAATTACGATGCTTGATGCGGGGGCTGGAATTGGCTCACTTAGCCTTGCTTTTTTAGAGCGATTATCAGCCTCTACGGTTGAAGAACTCCAGATAATTGCTTACGAGTTCGATAAAAAAGTAGCGGATACTTTGAAGGCTAACTTGTCAGAATACGCCCAAATGCCGTCCTCTCCAATCAAGGTTATTCCCCAGGTTATTGAAGGTGATTTTATCCAGACGGGAGTAATAGCCTATCTTACGGGCCGTAACAAATCCATAGATTATGCTATTTTAAACCCTCCATACCGGAAAATTTCCAGCGCCTCTTTACACCGTAAGTTACTCAGAAAAGCAGGAATAGATACGGTGAACCTTTATGCCGGATTTGTTGCGCTGGCCGTCTTATTACTTAAGGAGGGGGGAGAGCTTGTTGCAATTATACCCCGGAGCTTTTGCAATGGATTGTATTATCGACCTTTCAGGTCTTTTTTACTTGAGAAGACGGCGATTCGGCATATTCATATTTTCGACTCCAGGGAAAGTGCATTCAAAGAAGATGGCGTCCTCCAGGAAAATATTATTATTCACCTGGTGAAAGGAGCTGCTCAGGGCGACGTAAAAATTTCAACAAGCAGGGGAGAAGATTTTCAGGATTATGAGGAATTTTTCGTTCCCTTCGAACGAATTGTGCCGCCTGCCAATTCAGATAACTTCATCCATATACCAACTGCAAATCATCATCACGGCCTTGCGGTTCCAGAAAGGTTATCATGCTCATTGCAAGATCTGGGATTGGAGGTATCTACAGGGCCGGTTGTGGATTTCAGGGTTAAAATGTATTTGCATAAAGAAGGAGGGCAGGGAACGGTACCTTTAATATACCCGGCACATTTTGGAACCCAATATATTGAATGGCCTAAACAAAATTTTAAAAAATCTAATGCTATCTCAGTTGAACCGGAAACTGAAAAGCTACTTTTTCCAACAGGTTATTATACGCTTGTCAGACGGTTTTCATCAAAAGAAGAAAAAAAACGAATAGTAGCCCGCGTACTTTCACCGGATAATATGCCCGCACCGTTTATTGGTTTAGAGAACCATCTGAATGTATTTCATCAAGCAAAAAAAGGGTTGCCTAAAGAACTGGCATTAGGGCTGGCTGTTTACCTCAACTCAACAATGGTAGATGAGTATTTCAGGCAATTTAACGGGCACACTCAGGTAAATGCCACAGATTTGCGGCTAATCAAATATCCTGATAAAGAAGTACTAATCGGACTAGGTAAATGGGCATCCAACCATAGTGATTTTGATCAATTCTCCATTGATGCAAAAGTGTCGTCACTATTATGAATCAGGAAAAAATTGCCGAGGCCCTGCAAATTATTAAATCATTGGGGTTCCCTAAAGAACAGCAAAATGAACGCTCCGCACTTTGCCTTCTGGCTTTATTGAATCTTGGGCCTGATAAATTGTGGAGTGAAGCGGAAGCTCCGTTAATTGGAATTACACCAATAATGGAGTTTGCGAAAAAATATTATGGAAAGTTATATGCTCCGAATACCCGTGAAACATTTCGACGACAGACGATGCACCAATTCGTCAATGCCGGCTTGGCACTATACAATCCCGACGATCCTCATCGACCGGTTAATAGCCCCAAAGCGGTGTATCAGATTAGTCCTCAAGTATTGGACTTACTGCGTCTTTATGGATCAAAAGAGTGGGGGAATTCCCTTTTTTCGTATGTAAGCACACATGGCTCGCTAATAGTACGTTACGCCATGGTAAGAGAACAAGTTAAAATTCCTGTTCGAATTCAAGATGGTTTGGAATTTCGAATTAGTCCAGGAGAACACAGCTTGCTTATTAAAAGTATCATCGAAGAATTTGCTCCCCGGTTTACCCCCGGTTCAAAATTGCTCTATGCCGGCGATACTGGAAATAAATGGGGGTATTTTGATGCAGAAGCGCTTTCCGCTTTAGGTATTGTACTTGACCCTCACGGCAAAATGCCTGATGTAATATTATTTTGGGCAGTTAATAACTGGCTGATTCTTATAGAATCTGTTACCTCGCACGGCCCCATTAACCCTAAAAGACGAACCGAACTTGAGCAAATTTTTTCCAAATCGAAAGCCGGGCTCGTTTATGTCACCGCTTTTCCAAACCGGTCTGTGATGGGCCGTTATTTGGGAGAAATTGCCTGGGAGACAGAAGTATGGGTTGCAGATGCACCATCTCATTTAATTCATTTCAACGGCGACAAATTTCTAGGCCCTCTTTAGAGGTGATACTGGTGGTGACGGGCCGACCTTACTGGCTGCTTTAGCTGCCTGAATAAAGTGAGATTGGCTTAAATCATGATGGATAGTTGACATGCCCGCCAGGGTATCTGAAATAAGTGTTCCGTATATAGACACTCTGACGGGTACGACAAAATCCCTCAATTCCACATCGTCCCATCCAACCCCAAAACGGCGCCCATCCACAAGCCGATGATATAGATAATAACGCCGGCAATGAGGGCTAGTACCTTGGCTGTGCTGCCCGACTTGCCGATGCGCTCTGTGTAATAGAAAAACGCGCCGCCGACCGCCCCGGCAAAGGGAACTACCAGCATGGGCCTGATCCACCACAGTTTGGGCCATGCGGGGTTGGGCTCGTCTACCCCGAGCAGGAATATTCCGATCAGCAAAAATGCAATGCTTGCTCCTGTTATTATGCGCTTGATCAGGGCAGCCTTGTCGATGGGCTGCTGGATGAGTTTGTTTTGTGAAGTCATGGCGATTTCGATTTATTATTTGAAATAAAAAAGAACTTTGAATTACAAAGCTAA
This sequence comes from Saprospiraceae bacterium, assembly GCA_036741235.1. Lineage (GTDB taxonomy): Bacteria > Bacteroidota > Bacteroidia > Chitinophagales > Saprospiraceae > JABWBR01. The sequence continues at coordinate 3,715 of DAINSQ010000214.1, forward strand.
CGTTAGTTTTTTTAATTGCAAACAGGGTAGTGAAATACTTTTAATGGGGCGAAACTAACAATGTCAACGCTGCCCCTGATTTTTGTCATTGAGCAGAGGGCAAAACTGCCGTTCCTTTATATCAGACAAAAAAGTCTTTTAATCTTGTTTTTGTTGTAATAATTTGATCATTAAAGATTTGCGTTTTAATTACCATGTGTAGGAAAGCTTTTGCCCTGATTATGATCGCTGCGATCAGCCTGCATACAGGCGGAAAAGCTTTCCTTTTTTTCTGGTACAAGGTTTCCAACGGCTCTTTTACGGAAGTTTTTTGTGTCAATCAAGACCGGCCGCAGTTGCACTGCAACGGCCAATGCAAAATCGGCAAGCTATTGAAACAACAACGCGAAGAAGAACAAAAGCAGATTCCGGTTCCATCAAAGGACGAGGAGCAGCGTGTGGCCTATGACTTGCCTTCCGATGTAAGCGATTTAACCCTGCGTGCCCAACCAGGCGATTCGAATGATTTCCCGGATCCATCCACTTTCAAAGACCTGCTGCCCGCCGGGGCCTTTTTCCACCCGCCAAAGCAGGCATGACTTTGCGACTGTACGACTTTACGACTCGTGCGATCATGTCTGTTCGTTGATAGGAGTCGAAACGAACAAGCCCTGTTGCGACTGTACGACTTTGCGCGGGAAGGGCTCCCCTTTAGGGGTCGGCGGCGCGGGAAAGCAACCGTGCCGGCCATCACAACTCCATATAACGCTGTGCGCACTATGCGGTAAAAAATTACTTGGCAAGAGCAATTTCAAACAACAACAATCATGAAAAAGCTAATCATATTTCCAGTACTTTTCCTGCTGGCCGGCTTGTTAAACGCCCAGCAACTCATTTCGATAAAAGGTTTGGTAAAAGAAGAAAACGGCAATGCCGGCGTGCCTTTTGCCACGCTAAAGATCAACGAGGCCTATACCTACACCGATGAAGCCGGATATTTTGAAGCAGCGGTAGCTCAGGCTGCCAATTACCTGGTGGAAGTCCAACAACTGGGGTATGAAACGGCGACCCTGTCTGCCGCCGCCGATGGGCTCAACGACCTCAATATTGCGCTAAAGCCAAAAGCTTTTATGCTGGAACAGATATTGGTGAGCGACCGGCCGATGCACTGCTCGCCGCAGTCGAATGTGATCTGCGACCACCACAAGCAAAGCAGTCAACCCCGCGATGTCGGCGATTTGTTTAAAGAAATTCCCGGGTTTAGCGTGTTCAAAAAAGGCGGTTATGCGATGGACCCGGTTTTCCGCTCTTTCAAATACGAGCAAATCAATGTGATTTACGACGGCGGCTTACAGACCACCCATGCCTGCCCTGCCCGCATGGACCCCACTACTACGCACGTCAACCCCGACGATATCGACAAAATTGAGGTGATCAAAGGCCCGTTTAGCGTGCGCTACGGTCCTTCTTTCGGCGCTATCGTGAATGTAGTGACGCAATCGTTTGATTATCAGAAACAACCCGGCATCGGCGGTTCGGTGGCAGGCGGTTATGAAACCAACGGCAATTCAAAGCTGGCCAAGGTAGCCCTGCACGGCGCCAACCGGCAATTCGACTTTTTGCTCAACGGCGACCTGAAAGACTATGGCAGCTATTCGAGCGGCAACGGCACTACGATTCCATCTTCATTCAATACGTATGATTACAGCCTGAAAGCCGGTTACAACATGCAGGCCAACCAGCGCATTCAGGCTAACTGGCGTCAGGCCTTCAGCCGCGATGTGCTGCACGTAGGGTTGAATATGGATACCGACAGCGACGACACCTATATCTTTTCACTCGATTATCAATACAAAAATATCAGTCCCAGGCTGTATAGCATCACCGCCAAGGCTTACGGCACCAAGGTTGACCACGTGATGTCGAACCTGCGCCGCCCCAATGCCATGATGATGGAGATGATCTCCGATGTGGAGGCGCAAACCTACGGCGGACGGGTAGAGGCCACGCTGATGCCGGGCCGCAAAACGCTGGTTTATGCCGGCGTGGATTACCGCTACCTCTGGCGCGACGGCCAACGCGAGATGACTATGTTGCGCAATATGAACGGCGACCCCCTTCCTATGCCGATGACGACTACTTCCACCATTTGGCAAGACGCTGCCATCCAAAACGGCGGTATTTTTGCAGAAGGCCGGTGGTTTGCAACTCCCAAATGGACCTTCCTCGGCGGCTTGAGGGCCGACCTTACCTCCGCCAACATCGCCGACCCGGCGCCCGGTTTCCTGGAACGCTACGGCAACGTCGACGCTGACGACCAGTGGACTATAGGCGTTACCGCCTCGGCTACCTACCAGCCCGCCGCAGGCTGGTTGTTCCAACTCGCACTGGGCCGC
>DAINSQ010000214.1:6099-6821 GCA_036741235.1 Saprospiraceae bacterium
CCAATATGATCGAACGCCTGATCAATCACTTCACAGTGGGCAGGGACCCCTACGAATACGTGGGCAATCCATTCCTGAAACCGGAAGTTAATAATCAGGTCGAGTTTTCAGTTTCTAAAAAAACCAACCGCATCAAGGCTGGCGCCAATGTATTTTATTCTTATCTGACCAATTACATCACGGCATTCGTTGATACCACCATCCGCGCCACATCGATGACCGGGCCGATGTACGCCCGTCGTTTTACCAATATCGACGAAGCTGCGCAATGGGGCGCCGAGCTGTATTTCGAATGGCTGTTGGTCAAAAACCTGTCGGCTAATGCCGCCTTGTCGTATACCCGCGCCCAAAACCTGGATTGGGATGAGCCCCTGCCCGAAATTTCGCCGCTGGAAGCCGGCCTCGGCCTGCGCTACGAACGCGAACGCTGGTGGGTAGACGCCCGCAGCCGGTTTGTCGACAACCAGGATAATATCTCCGCCAATTTTGGCGAAACGGCGACGCCCGGTTTTGCCGTGTACGACCTGAGGGCCGGCGTAGAACCGCTAAAAGGACTATCGGTGGGCCTCGCCGCCTTGAATGTTTTCGACCGCCACTACCGCGAGCACCTGAATCGCGCCTACCGCAACCAGCCGGTTCAAAATGTGATTTACGAACCCGGCAGGAATTTTACGTTTTTTGCGAAGTATAGTTTCTAAGTAGAGACAAATCACGATTTGTCT
>DAINSQ010000215.1:0-6782 GCA_036741235.1 Saprospiraceae bacterium
CCGAGTTCTGGCCGATGTTCAGCGTCGTCAAACCCGACGGGTTCGGACACTGAGCGTTTAGCCAGGCAGGCGCAAATAGCAGCGCCGCGACGGCATATTTTGAAAAAAAGCGAAATAGCCTCACAAGCGTAGTCGTCTTTAATTTCATGAGCAGTTGCTATTGTAACTTTTGCAACCTACTGTATTCAACAGCAGTGCGAAAAATGCTTCAGGTCGTTGTGAAGTTTTCTATTCTGTATGTTTAAGTGTTGTATGCAATTATCCCTAAAAGAGATTCATAGTGTCATTGTATGGGATAGACACAAAAAAATTGTAACAGGAAGGGAACTCCATCATAGATGCGATACAAAGGTAAGACAAATTTCGTTTATTCGGTTATTTGGTTATTCGGTTATTCGAATTCAAATAATCACATGACAAATAAACAAAATACCTCCCCCTTCGTTAACATTGATCATGAATATTTTAATAATAGAAGACGAACAACCTGCGGCAAAAAGGTTACAACAGCTCGTGCTGAATTGCCAACCTGATGCAAAAATTCTGGCAAGCCTGGACAGCGTAGCCGCTTCGGTTGATTGGCTGTCGACACATCCTGCTCCCGATCTTATTTTTATGGATATCCAGTTGGCCGACAACCTGAGTTTCGAGATATTCAACCAGGTGGAAGTCGGCACGCCGGTGATTTTCACCACGGCGTTTGACCAGTACACACTCAAAGCATTTAAAGTCAACAGCATTGATTATTTGCTAAAGCCAATAGAACAAGAGGAACTGGCAGCAGCGCTGCGAAAATACGAACAGGTGTACGCCAAATCTCAGCAATACGACCTGCAAGTCATTCGCCATATGATGCGGCAAATGTCTCAGCCGAATTATAAGGAAAGATTTATTGTGAAAAGCGGCCAGCAGCTTTCTTATATCAATACTACAGATATCGCCTATTTTTTTGCAGAAGACGGCGTGGTGCAAGCCATGACCTGGCCGGGGAAAAAATACCTGGTAGAATATACCCTGGATCAACTGGAGCCGCTACTTCCTCCCGCCAATTTTTTTCGCATTAACCGTAAGGTGATTGTTGAAATCAAAGCAGTAAAAAAAATCGCCCCCTATTTTAACAGCCGCCTGGCACTGACTGTGCATCCCCCTTACGAACAGGAAACAATAGTAAGTCGCGAAAGAGTGAGCGATTTTAAAAAATGGCTGGACCAATAATATTGGAAATTCCAGAATTTTGTGCATTTTTGCAGTTGAGGAGTAAATACGCTATAACTCTCCCTTTGTTGGCTGCCAAAACTTTACCCCCTGATATACATAGGCCGCCAACGAATCATACTACACCAGACAGACAAAAATTACTGCTTTTCCTGTGAATCCAGGTAAGGCACAAGGATGTGTGTAAATAACAAATTATCATTCCTATGAACCGAGATTATCCCAAGAACGTCATCGCGTTTGACCTCGTCATTGCACTACTGGTTTTTATCGGCTGTATTCTATACGCCATCACCCAACATCCCTCGGAGATAAGCGCTTTAGTGGGGGTGCCGTGAGACGGTTCCAGGTTGTAGGTTGTAGGTTGTAGGTTCTATGTTGTAGGTTCAACTTACAACCTACAACCTACAACCCACAACCTCCCCTACTCCTCCTTCCTCGTATCAATCACAATCCGGCTTTTTTTGCTGAGGTCGATGCCGGAAAAATCTTCGTACAAGCGTTTGTATTTGTTGTGGACCCCTTCCGGCTGCTTTTTGCCATTTACTTTGAGGTGCTCGCCGGTGAGTTCCATCTTGTACCCGCTTTTTCGGTCAATCAGACCGTCTTCAAGCAGATTGCCTTCCAGGATGCGTTCAAGCCGGTTGTTTACGATACCCGATTTATCAAAATATCCAAAAATATGGCCGTTCAATCGAGGCGCCAGGGCTAGTTCGCGTTCTGCCATCGCCTGGTGGCGCAGCGCAAGTTCCGCTTCGCGCAGGCGCTGTAGTTCTTCCCGGCGATCTCCCTCTGCTTCGCGTTGGGCGGCCAGCGCTTCGCGCAGGGCTTCTTCGCGCAGCCCCCGCATATCTTCGTTCCTGAATGCAAGTTCGCCGGCTTTGTCGCGCAGTAATTGCTGCCGTTCGGCCAGAATTGCCGCGAGTTCGGCCTGCTCCAGTAAACCGCGATCCAGCTCAGATAAATTGATTTCAGGGAACCGAGGCATGACGGCGAAACCTTCCGGAGCTTCAAATTCTGTAATGACGGATGTGCGCCCTTCTTCGAGCGGCGCGCCGTCGAGCAATACTACGCCTGTTTTGGCTTCTATTTCAATCGTCATGGGCTTGCGGCCTTCTATTCCTTCAATTTCAATGACCGTATTGCCTTTTTCGTTTTTACCGGTGCTGAAGTTTTTAAAAGATCTCATCGCCAAATTGTCGCCCCAAAACGGCGTCGGAAAGTCAGGCGCCTCGGGTGCGTCGGGAATTTCAGGCATTCCCGGCCTGGGCGGCGCCGGCGGTACCGGGGGCGCCGGCGGTACGGGCATGTCTTTGAGTATATCCTCGATCATGCGCTTGTATTGCCCATAATCCTCGGCGGGAACCTCTTTGCCTTCAACTTTGAGGTAAGTGATAGCGCCGTTGTTCAATCGCGCTTCTACTTGCTTGCCTTTGTGCTCGAGGTTGAACCTGATCTTGCCCTGCGGCAGCGAATCAGCTTTGACAATAGCCGCAGCCGTATTGCGCTCAGATGAGGTAAATTCAGGTTGACGGGCGCCGATAGAGAGCCCGCCAACCAGTAAAAGTAACAGACAGGTGATGATGATTTTTTCCATGGTGTTTGACTTATTTTGCGGTTGCTTCAATATGCGTTTGATGCGATGTAACAAGCGATGTTTGCGCCCTGAAAAAGCCATAGCATATGCAGGCGCCCATTGCTGCATTTCCTGCAGCCCTACCAAAGCCCTGGCATAAGTGAGCGAGCTGCCGCATAGCCCCACCGCTATGTCGTCGCAGCAGTTTTCCCTTTCATCGCGAATGACGGCGCCGATCCACCACACAGAAGGATTGAAGTAAAAAATGATTTCTACGACCGACTGAACGATGTTCCACAGGTAGTCGCGGCGAAAAATATGCGCCAGTTCGTGCGCCAATACGGCTTCTACCTGCTCCGGCGTTAGCTGGTTGACTACCCCGACCGGCAATAATAAAACGGGTTTGATATGGCCTATGACCATGGGCGAACGCGCCAATGTCGATTCCAGGAGCTGTACGGATACGCGAAGGCCTAAACGCCGGGATAACCGGCTGAGCATGTCTTGCCATTCGCACACCATAGGCTTTGCACTGCTGTGCTTCAGCCGCTGTACATAGACCAGCCCGCCAAGCAAACGCAAGAGGAATACCCCCATTCCCGCCAGCCACAAGACTACGATCAACGGCAAATGTTGGTTGAAATAAGCGGTAAATCGCTCCCGGAAAGTGACGATATCCGTGGCAGCGCCTTCAACCGGCGCCTGCTTAATAACCAAACCCGCCACAACCGTTTCCGCCGGCTCTACTCCGCCGGCAAAAGGCCGGTATATACTCGCAAAAGTGCCGATAGCCAGGCCCAATACCAGCAATAAAGCTATGTTGGACCACGCATACCGCAACCGCGCAGTTGCCCCGCGCCTGGCAACCAGCATTAATGCCAACCCAATGGCAATAATAGCCGCCTGCCATAATGAGTGCAACACCGTCCAACCCAAAGCTTCTACCAAAGCGTCGTCCAGTATTGTATTGATCGTATCCATACGCTCCGGTTTTATGGTTGTTCTTTTTCAATTTTGTCAATCAATGCCTTGATCTCATCCAACTCAGCTTTCGAGGTTTTGTGATTACCCAGGGCCTGCATGACCATCTTCATGGCCGACCCCCGAAAGGCCGCCTCCACAAATTGGTCTAATAGCTGCTGCTGGGTGTCGCCCTCCCCCACTATCGCCCGGTATACGTGTACCCTGCTGTCAGTATTGCGATCCAGTATTCCCTTTTCCAGCATGATCTGCATCAGCTTTAATGTGGTGGTGTAACCCACTTCACGCCGCTCACTCAACTTGTCGTTGATGAACCGCACCGTTGAAGGCCCGTATTGCCACAATACCTGCAGAATTTCCAGTTCCGCCTCGGTGGGCTTTGGTAGCTGTTCGCTCATGTTGCGCTGTTGTTTTATTACGAAAGAATTCGTAGAACAAAAGTGTACGAAAGTTTTCGTAATGTCAAGTTTCTACTACGAAAATTTTCGTATTGAAATGTTAAAATTACTGGCGTGAACTGTGAATTGGCTATCGGTTGTCAGTTATCGGTTGTCAGTTATAAAAACCTATAAACCTATAAACAAACCGATTACAGCCAACCCACAACAATCCGGCATCAATCATCAATCACCACAAGTTTGCCCCCGACTGCCTCCACCTGCCAAAAATACACCCCCGCCGGCAAGGCGGATATATCTATGCGCACCTGTTGCGGGTGGTGTAGAGAAAATTCATGAATTTTCTCTACCGCCGTCGTCGCCACGGGCCGGCCCAGGGCGTCGTACAATGTGAAAATGGCGGGGCCGGCGATGGATGGCCGGTGCGCCAGGATGATTTCATTGGTGGCGGGATTGGGAAATACCAGGACGCCGGGCATAGGAAAATCGCGATTCCGGGTATTGACGATCCCGCAGGCTGCGGCTATCTCCTGTTCGCTCTGGCAGCCCGCTTCATTGTTCTGAACGGAAACAATGCCTTGCGGATCGGCCAAATATTGGCAGATGCCATACGCGGCGCAGTCCGACAAGCTCTGATTGTTTCGAATGATCAGATTCCCACCGAGTGATTGCAAACTGTCGAGGGCTTCCAGCGTGGAAAGTTCCGGATTATCTTCGATCATCAGGAAATCGTCGATATGATGAAGTTGCTGAAGGCCTGCAAGGGAGCTTAGCTGATTATTGCCGGACAGGTACACGCCGTCGCCTATGTGGGTCAAAGCCTCCAGGCCATGCAAGTTTTCCAGTATGAGATTATCATAAATACTAACTTGGTTAGCCACTTCATAGAGGCTGTCCAAACCTGTCAGGTCGGCTAGTTGACTATTGCCGGCGATAGTGAGGCTGCCGGCGGTTTGAAGGCGCTCTAAGCCGCTCATATCCAATAACCCTGGGTTGTCAAGTACGGCAAGGCCGTAGGGGAGTTGGGACAAATCGCCCAGACCGGCAAGTGAGGTCAAGGCGGGGTTGTCTACAACCGTCAGCCCCCCCAATGAAGTCAGTTTGCCGGCGCCGTCCAGGCTGAGCATAGCTTCATTACCTGCGATGGTTAGCGTACCCTCTACTTGTGATAGACTATCCAGACCCGAAAGGCTGGTTAGCAAAGCATTATAACTAATGTTCAGGTTGCCGTCGACCCATTCCAGATTAGCCAGTCCGGCGAGATCGGCGAGGTTTGTATTGTAGCTGATTTCGGCGTTGTTTTCCAGGTGGGTCAGGTTTTCCAGGCCGTGCAGGGTTTCGAGGTTGTCGTTGCGGCTTATGGTCAGGTAGGCGCCTAATTCCGTCAACATATCCAGACCTTGCAAATCGACGAGGGAATCGTTGTCGAAAACGAACAGGTCGCGGCCAATAGTTGTGAGCTGGTCCAAGCCTTCGAGGTTTTGCAGCGATTGGTTTTTTTTGATACTGCAATCCAACCCGATAGCGCTCAACTGGTTTAATCCCTCCAGGTTGTGCAATGCGTGACATTCCTGGATATCGAGGGTTCTTCCAATTGAAGTTAAATTGCCCAGGGCGCTCAAGTCGGCCAAGACGGTGTTGTTGAGTAGATGGAAATCCATCCCAACGGTTGTCAAGCTGTTTAACCCATTCAGGCTTGTTAAATTCGAATTATTTTGAAGATTGACCCCGAACACGGTCTCTGATAACTGGTCTAGCCCTTGAAGATTCAATAAGGATGTATTACCGTTTAGGGTTAAGCCGCCCGACAAGGACTGTATGCCCTCTAGCCCATGCAATGAAGTTAATTGTGGGTTAGTTATGATAGCAATAGTTCTGGCGATAACGTTCAAGTTAGCCAGCGCACTGATTTCTGTAAGCGCTGTATTGTTAGTGATAATCAGGTTATTGCCAATATATTCTAATTGCTCCAGACCATTGAGACTGCTTAGCGAAGACGTTTCGTAAATATTCAGATTATAGCCGATGCTGGTTATATTACTCAATCCCGCCAGAGAAATAATGTTTGATCCCGTGATAAAAAGCGTTCCTGGAATGGAGGTACAACCCGGATATTGCGAAGCAAAGGCATCAATCGAAGCCTGCGTGCTAAAGGTAATATTGTCAGGGCACTGGGCGCCAAGTAATCCTGCATAAAAAAGCAAGAACAGGAGTGCAAATTTTTTCATAGGTGACGCTTTTTATCGTTTAACAATTTTTCCCTGCCATAGCGGCATTCCTCCTGATTGGATCGACAGGAAATACACGCCGGCCGGCAAGGCAGATATATCTATGCGCACCTGTTGCGGGTGGTGTAGAGAAAATTCATGAATTTTCTCTACCGCCGTCGTCGCCCTGGGCCGGCCCAGGGCGTCGTACAATGTGAAAATGACGGGGCCGACGGTGGATGACCGTTGTAGATAAAATTCATGAATTTTATCTACAACCACAATGATTTCATCGGCCGCCGGGTTGGGCGATAGGGTTACCCGCATTTTTTCACCCGGCTCCCTTATCTCCGTGCTCAACACCTGCACCCACTTGCACAGGGTATCCGCCCCGCGCGGATTGCT
>DAINSQ010000216.1:0-6715 GCA_036741235.1 Saprospiraceae bacterium
GCGATACGATACAATTAGGAGAGATCACGAGCTTGGGGGAGCCACTGGTAAGAGAGGGGGTTTTGAGGGTGTATCCGAACCCGGCAGCCAACGAAATTTTTCTGACAGCCGAGCATCTCCCCGCCGGCTTGGTCGTTTTCAGGGTGTATGATGCCCTGGGCCGGGAGGTGTTTCGTCGGCAATTGCAAGGCAATACAGGCCGCATGGAAGAGCGCGTGGATATCTCCCAGCTACCCACAGGGTTGTATTTTTGGCGGGTAGAAGCCGGAGGAGCGCTTGTGGGCGGGGGAAAGGTGGTGGTTTATTGATGTTGGATTGTTGTGGGTTGTCTGTTGTCTGTTCCTTATCTTTACCAGTTTAACTGAACAGAGAAACCGACAACCGATAACCGACAACCAACAACGGCCACTTCTATGAATCCAAAAACAATCCTGATACCAGTCATCTTGCTGTGTTTCGCCGGCTGGAGCGCCACCGCCCAACCCCTCTACACCCCCATCCAGCTACAAAAAGCCTACGCTGCCGGCACGCGCAGCGCCGACGGCAAACCGGGGCCGCGCTACTGGCAAAACCGGGCCGATTACGAATTGCGCGTCACCGTATTGCCGCCCGACAACCGCATCAGCGGCAGGGCGACAATCACGTATACCAACAACAGCCCGGATACCCTTCGCCGGCTGCAATTCAAGCTGGCACAGAATACCCATATCGCCACGGCGGCGCGAGCAGATAACGTCGACCCCGACTGGCTCAACGACGGTTTTCTGGTAGACAGCTTTGCTATCGACGGTCGCGCTGTAGCCTGGAAAAACGAATCCGTAAACTACTCCGGCAATCCTACCAACCACTCGGTGTCGTTGTCGAAACCGTTATTACCCGGTGCAAAAACGACGGTCTACCTCGCCTGGCACTACGATCTGCACCGCTCGCCCGAGGGTGTGCGCGAAGGGGTGGTGGACAGCACCTCGTTTTTCCTGGCGTATTTCTACCCCCGCATTGCCGTTTACGACGACCTGCTGGGCTGGGACCCCACCCAACTCAACGAACAAACCGAATTTTACAACGACTACGGCGATTTCGACCTCTGGGTGGAAACGCCTGCCAACTACGTCGTGTGGGCTTCGGGCGAATTGCAAAACGCAGCGGAAGTGCTCGCGCCCGCGTACGCGCAAAGACTGCGCGAAGCAGAAGGCAAAGCTACCGTCACCCAGATCGTCAACAAAGCCGACCTGGCCCGCGGCGGCATCACCGCCAATAAACGCCGCCTCAACTGGCATTTCCGGGCGGTCAACGTCACCGATGTGGCCTTCGGCCTCAGCGACCACTATTTGTGGGATGCTGTAGCTGCCAGAACCGACGACGAGGGAACCCGCAAAGTGCTAGTGCAAACCGCCTACCACCCCAACTCCGCCGACTACTACGAAATGGCCGACATCAGTCGCAGGGCTGTTGAGTTTTTCTCCATCCATATGCCCGGTTATCCCTTCCCCTATCCCCGCCTCACCGCCTTCAACGGCCACAGCCAGATGGAATACCCCATGATCATCAACGACCAAACCCTGGAGAACCCCGACGACGTGATCACGCTCGCCACCCACGAGATCGCCCACCAGTACGCGCCGTTTTTTGTGGGTACCAACGAAAGCCGCCATGCCTGGATGGACGAGGGCTGGGCCACCTTTTTTGAATACATCGCTTGTACCCGTTATTTTAAACTAAATGATCCGGCTACTGCCACTTTCCCCGGCTACTACCAGCGGGCCGTGCGCCAAAACCCCGGCGCCCACCTCGACGTGCCGATGTACAGCCCATCCGACCAACTTTGGCCGGGGGCCTACAGCTTCAACTCCTACGGCAAACCCGCCGCCGCTTATACCGCGCTGTATCAACTGCTGGGCGAAAAATTGTTTAAAAAATGCCTGCACGCCTACTTCGACCGCTGGAACGGCAAACACCCTGCTCCGCACGATTTTTTCAACACTTTCAACGACGTATCGGGCCAGGATCTCAACTGGTTCTGGCAGCGCTGGTGGTTCGACTACAATACCGTCGACCTGCGACTGGCAAATGTGGAGCTGAAAATGAACAGTTTTGATATTACAATAGCCAACATCGGTGGGAAACCGGTTGGCTTTAAACTGGAGCTGACCTATGCCGACAGCCCTACCCAGGTGTTGGTATATGAGCCCGACGTTTGGGAAAAGCAATCTGAGTTCATTCTCAGCGTTATTTCTTCAAGAATGCCCGTATCGGCGCGCCTCATAGATGATGTGTTTTTTGATGTCAATCAGGCTGATAATGTATGGAAACAATGACTAGCCGGCTGCGATATACTTAGTGCCGGTCTGCTCGATCTCAGCGGGCAAACAGGCGAAAACAAAACCAGAAACAAGACGCCGCATCCAAATTTCACAAAAATTGCGATCTTTATAGTGCCGAAAAGATCCGCATTATGCTGAGACAATGGATCAACGACATTTTTAAGTGGTATTATAAAGAACGCTACCGGGAGATCAAACGCTACATGGATCACCCCCATGAGGTGCAGCGCGCGTTGTGGCAACAGTTGCGCGCCGGCGCTATGCATACGCAATGGGGTAAAATGTACGACTACCGCAGTATGCGCAACCCGGAGGATTTTGCCCGACTAGTACCCCTTAATGACTACGAAAGCCTGAAGCCCTACATCCAACGCATGATGCACGGCGAAAAAGACGTATTGTGGAGCGGCCAGGTGCGCTGGTTTTCCAAATCTTCGGGCACAACCAGCGATAAAAGCAAGTATATTCCCGTTACGAGCCAAAATCTCAAGGAATGCCACATTAGAGGCACCTGGGATACCATGACGCTTTTTTACCACAACCGCCCTGACGCCCGGCAGTTTGAATGTAAAAGTATGCTGATGGGCGGCAGTTTGAACCGCTTCGAACCCTACCCCCGCACCATGATTGGCGATGTGTCGGCCATCATGATTAGCCATATGCCTTTTGTGGGCCGGCCTTTTTTTACCCCCGATTTCAAAACTGCGCTGATGCCCGACATGGACCAAAAGCTGGAGCGACTGGCCCAAATCGGCAGCCGCGAGCCCAATATGGTGATGATCGGCGGCGTACCTACCTGGACAGTTGTCTTGCTGCGGCGCATCCTCGAAATCACGGGCAAAAAGAACATGCTGGAGGTGTGGCCCCATTTTCAGGGTTATATTCACGGCGGGGTGAGTTTCATGCCCTACCGCCACCAATTCGAAGCATTTTTTCCCGATCCGCAGGTGAGCTACCAGGAAATTTACAATGCTTCGGAGGGCTATTTTGCCGTTCAAGACGATTTTGCAGTAAACGATATGCTGCTGCTGCTCGACAATGGCATTTTTTACGAGTTTCTTCCAATGGACGAGTGGGGCAAAGCCGATCCCAAAGCAATCCCGCTTTGGGAAGTTGAAAAGGACAAACAGTATGCGCTGGTGATCAGCACCAACGGCGGCTTATGGCGGTATATGCCCGGCGATACCGTGACTTTCACCTCTACGTATCCGTATAAAATTAAAATTACCGGCCGCACCAAGCAGTATGTAAATGCTTTTGGGGAAGAAGTAGTAGTAGAAAATACCGATAAGGCCATCGCCGAAACCTGCCGCCAAACCGACGCCATAGTTGCCGATTATACGGTTGCGCCGGTGTATTTCCAGCAAAACGGCAAAGGCGGTCACGAATGGCTTATTGAGTTTACCAAAGCTCCCGCCAACCTCGAATTGTTTAATCAATTGCTGGATGCCAATCTACAGCATATCAATTCCGACTACGAGGCCAAGCGTTTTAAGAGCATTGCGCTGGAGCAATTGCGACTGCATTCGCTGCCGGTGGGCACTTTCCGCAACTGGTTGCGCAGCAAAGGCAAGCTGGGTTTGCAAAGCAAGGTGCCCCGGCTGGCTAATCACCGGCAGTATGTAGACGAGATCCTGGCGTTTGTCCAGGAAGACCAGGTGCCTGGGCCGTAGCCAGGGCTGCCCATTTCTCTACCCGCTTGAAATAATCGCGCGCCCGCAGCATCACTTTGGCCAGGGTAAACGTTGGCATGCCTTGATGGCCGCGACGCCGGTTGGCCATGGCGATACGATACATGATGTTCCAATGCCGGGCAACTTCCAGCAAAGCAGGCAGATAGGGGTGGGAAGGGTCGTAAATATGTGTGGGTTCGGAGCAAACGCCATTGAGTTCGAGAACCTTAAACCGGCCCGCCGGCAAATCTTCAGGCGAATGGCACTTGAGATCAAAGCGACCGTAGTAGATTTGGTCGAGACGGCGGTTGAGGGCGTCGAAACCGGCTATCATTTCCGCATTGATGAGGTGGCGGCCATCGATAAATTTGGTGCCCTTGGCGTGGTTGCCCACGAGCCCCAGCGATACCCGCTGCCCAACGGCGGGTATTTCGTCAAAAATAGCGCCATGCGTATCGCGAAGGCGCTCCAATTGCAGCAGCGCCCGCGGATGTCGGCGTATCAATTCCAGTACGGTAGCCTTGCCGTCGCCGGTGACGTGCAGGAACTCTTTCAGCGTTATTGAGGTGATGTTGCCGCTGTGTTCGCCGGGCAATCGATAGTACAATACCCCAACTTCACAGGGATAGTCGAGCAATTCCTGAATGATAAAATCAATGGGATAATTGGCGAGGTACTGCCGGAGTTCGTCGGGCGTATGAATTTTTTTTACCAAAAAACCGCGAAAACCAAGATCGGGCTTGGCGATGAGCGGAAAAGAAAGCCCTGCGCCGGTTATGGCGGCCAGCACTTCATCAAATGGCATGCCGGCGGTAGCCAAAATCGAGTTGGGCCTGAATTCGGCGGGAATTTTTTGGAGGGTCTGAAATTTTGATTCAAAACCAAAACCGCCGGTAAAGATGCCGGGATTAGCGCCGGTAAAAAAGCTGACCTGGCGCGAGCGGGCCATGAGCCACAAAATATAGGGCATTACAGGCCCGTAAATCATATACGAAGGCCAGTATTCCCAATTGAGCAGTCGTATCCAAAAAGGGGAATGACGCCAGTGATCCAAAAAACGAAGTCGCTCGAACATTAACGCAAAGCTACCAATTCTCCGCGCAGTTGAATCTGCGATCTTTTCATGTTATTGCGCAGCAGGTCGTGGTATTGCATCTGAACGCAGCCGGGAGTTTTGGCTACCGTCGTGATACTTACCGTTTGCACCTTGCCGTCGCGATTCATCACCACGTCGTTCCAGGGGTCGCCTTCGCCGGCATGGCGGTGGAAGTGGAGGATGTCGCTTTGGGAGATGGCCGGCTGGGCCTCGCGCCAGTTGTCAAACCACTGTTGCCGCTTCTGACGGGTAGCGGCGTCATAAAGCGTTGCCGACGACCAGATGTAGGGCTGCGATGTGTCGAGCATCTGGAGGT
Source organism: Saprospiraceae bacterium (assembly GCA_036741235.1). GTDB lineage: Bacteria > Bacteroidota > Bacteroidia > Chitinophagales > Saprospiraceae > JABWBR01. The sequence goes on from DAINSQ010000216.1 coordinate 5,407, forward strand.
GTTTCTCAGCGCCGTCCCACCTGAATTCCGCCAGTTTGCCCTGATCGTAGATGACCATGGTAAACGGCTCGATACCACGGAATTCATAGGCGTCGATGAAGTTGCAGGCGTGACAGTAGCGGAAAAAGTCGAGCGCCACTAGTCCGCGGCTGCGCCTGTACGAAGGTTGTTTTTCGTGCGCGTCGAAAGCGCCGTTGAGCACGCAAATCAGCCGGTTGTCGCTGGAGGCGGCAATCCAGGTGCCGCCCGCGCCGTTGTCGCGCGGGTAGATAAGGTGGAGGCCGTACTGTTCAGTGAGGGTAACTTGCAGCGGTGATCGCGAGGGTTGTTCGTCGCGGTTCGAGGTTAAAATAAAACTGTCCCTATCTTGAGGGACATACGTGACAGTGCACATTGGGTTTAATTGTTTGTCGCCATATCAACATACCAGCGGGCATGTTTGTTTTTGGCAAAGCAGGCGCAAAGTTGCACATTTCTGTATTGATAATCAATAGGAGAGGGTGATATTTCTTTTTAAGTAGTTCGACGGGGCGCCTGGATTATCCCTGTTTTTGTAAAAAATGCCTTCGGCTATGCGCTTGTCAAAAAACTATTAACGGAGGCAACTGTTAATCAGAGTTTGGTATCAACTTACCCGGTTGTACTCTTTTTTTTATTGAAACCTGAATCGCTCATGCATTTGCCAGCTCTATCTTTTCGGGGTATAACTATTGCTGCAACGGTAATATTGCTACAAGCCTGCGGACAAGAGGCTCCAACCGGCAAACCGGCCGCAATTATTCCTTTTTTCGACCTCAAGTCTTTCTTCCGGCAAGAAGCCGAAGCCCTTGCAGGCCAACAACCCAAAGTATACAAACGCCTCGACATAGACGGAAAAACAGAGGAACAACAACCCCAAAACCTCAACTTTTCAGAAGAATTACGGCTCTTCTCCGACGCCGATATCAATCGCCCCGCCTGGCTCGATAAATATGCCGTTGATAGCTTGCTTGACAATGGCCGCCTCCAACGACTTACCTATCGCGCACTCGAAGAAGGACTGAAAACCAGAGAACTCCAGATTGATTTCCTGAACGGCGAGGTTAGTGAAATTCACATACGCAAGCAATTTAACACCGCTATTGCCAATACCGAACAAAAGCTGGAATACTACCCCGGCAAAGGCTATTCGGTCTATAACCGCCAAAAAACGGTGTTGCAAGCCCCACAGGTCTTTAAGGTGGAAGTATCTCTGGAGTTTTGAATGCTTGATTATTTGTAACTATTTAGCAGGTATCAATTAACGCGGAAGCAATGAAGTTAAACTCAA
>DAINSQ010000217.1:0-3722 GCA_036741235.1 Saprospiraceae bacterium
CTCTCCTACTCCCCCCACCTATACCCATTCACCGCCAAACCAGCCAGGTCCAACGCTCGGTCAACTACCGTGGCGGCCAGGGCTTCGAAAGTGGCGGGTTTGCTGTAAAATGAAGGGCTTGCCGGACAAATGATACCGCCGGCTTCGGTAACAGTTTTCATATTATTAATGTGAATAAGATTGTATGGCGTTTCGCGCAGCATCAAGATCAGCCGGCGGCGTTCTTTGAGCATCACATCGGCGGCGCGGGTGGCCAGGTCGGTGGAGACGCCCGTGGCGATACGGCCCAATAAGCCCATGGAACAAGGGCATACGATCATCGCGTCGTAGCGTGCAGAGCCCGAGGCGAAGGGCGCCATAAAGTCGTGGGAGGCAAAAAAGCGAAAGGGATAATTGTTGTAATCTTCGTTGTCCAATTCGTAACGCCAGTTGAATTTGGCGTTTTCGCTCATCACCACCCCGACGTCGGCCAGTTGGTCGGGCATGGCTTGCAGTTTATCCAGCAAAACCTTGGCATAAATAGCGCCGCTGGAACCTCCCACGGCCACGACTATCTTTTTGAGCGTTGTATGCATGTTAAATTTCTCTTAATCAGGCCGCACGATATATGACAGCCCCTTATCTTTGTTGTTTGTTATCGCTAATTATCAACATAATAATTGAAAATGAAAAAAGTTCTGCTTAGCGCCGCCGTTGTACTGGCTGCCATTTGCATTTATGCTTTCGCGACGCCCGCCGCCAAGCCGGCTGCCGACAAGGCCGAAAACCCGCTGAAGTGGTATACCTTTGAAGAGGCGGTTGCGCTTAATGCCAAAGCGCCGAAAAAAATGTTTATCGATGTGTATACTGATTGGTGCGGCTGGTGTAAAAAGATGGACGCCAATACGTTCTCTGACCCCAAAGTAGCCGCTTACCTGGCGGAGAACTTTTACCCTGTAAAGTTTAACGCTGAGCAAAAAGAAGATATCGGCTTTAAAGGCCATACGCTCAAATACATGCCCAACGCGGGCCGCCGCGGCGTACACGAACTCGCCGTTTCCCTGCTGGAAGGCCAACTGGGCTACCCCTCTTTTGTCTATCTCGACGAAAACCAGGACCGCATTTCGATTTCTCCGGGCTACAAAGACGCCAATACGATGCTGACCGAGTTGAAATTTATCGGCGGCAATCACTTCAAGACGATGTCTTACGAGCAGTTTGTGGACAAGAAGGGCAATAAGTAACTATCGAGCAGGGGATTTTTTTGATGTTTGATTTTTGATGGTTGATTAACGCAAGCAACCCTACTCAATAGTTACTTAGAAAACGCTTACTGGTGGTAAGCCTGGTTGTGTGCGAGGGTAGCGCCGCATTTCGCGCACGCGATAGCGCTACCGGCGCCGCCGGCGCAGCCTTTTGAACAGGTATAGTGCCACACGCCTTTTGCGTTTTGGGCAGGCTCTTGAGTAGGCGGCGTGGCGACAGGAGCCGTTTGGTTATTACCACCAACAGAAAGAGAAGGCTCGGTATTGGCATGATAACCCTGATTGTGCACCAGGGTTGTGCCGCATTTTGCACATGCAGTGGCGGCGGCGCCGCCGCCTTCGCAACCTTTCGGGCAGGTATAGTGCCATATACCCGCAGCATTTTGCGCAGGCTCTTGCGTGGGCGCGGGCGGCGTAACGGCGGGGGCTGCCGTTGTACCATCGGCAGGAGCGGGCGTCACGTTTTGTACCGCATTATCACGGGCAGTATCGCTTTCGTTTTTACATGCAGAGAGCAGGACAATACCCATCAAGGCAATAACGATGGACAGGGTGGACAAATATCTCATGGTTTTTAAATTTAGTGAAGCGCAAAGATAAGCAATGGATTTGACGCAATAGCATTATTAGCTCACCTCGCCGCCAGCGAATCCAGATCTGCAAAATGCCAGGATAAACTGCGGTTTTTAGACTTGCGATGCAGAATCAATACCTTATCAGGATCGAAAGTAGTCACGTAATCGGGGGCGTAGCGGCGGTCTACACTGTTATTAATACCGGACCCCAGCAGCCAAATGCCTTCCGGAGTTTGGTAGGCATAAGTTTTGGCGCGCATACCAAAATCGCCGCCGATCAATACCACTTGTATGCCGCGTTGTTGTACGCTTGTCAGCCGGGGATACAGCCAAGGCGTCACCCAGGAAGCGGAATCGCAGGTTGCCTGTAAAAATTCGGGGTTGAGATTAAATGCGTCGGCGTCTTTTTCGGGTTTGAGTTCGGTGAAAAGCGCGAAATGATGAAGGATTACGAGGTGGGAAGCTCTGCTGATCGTATCGGTAATCTGCTCGATCAGCGCCATTTGCGTTTTCTTCTGCTCACAATATTCTTGAGCCGGCCTGCCGGGATATGGCCAAAACAGGTTAGTATTCAGCACCAATACGACCATATCATCTACCCAGGCGCTGTAAAACAAGGGCCTGCCGGTGGCCTGGCTGATGCGCTCCGTATTGCCGAACATCACATCGTGATTGCCCAAAGTCCAGTGCGTACGCGGGCTATCCAGATTGAACAAACTGTCGAGATACGCTAATGTTTGGGGTTGTTCGGTGGTGCGGCTGCATACGTCGCCGCCGAGCCAAACCTGGTTAAAAGCGCTGTAATCGAGCCGTTCCAGCCGGGGGTCTACCCGGGTCCCATCGTGCCAGTCGTAGGGATGCCCCAGAAAGATGTAATGCAATTCGGAATCATCCTGGCAGGCCGAATATCCAAAAACGAAGGCGAAACAAGCGAATAGCGCAATTTTTTTTATATTTTTCATGCTATTTGGATAATCACTTTAGCGTTTTAATTGTTTAGGAAAGGTTAACTCAATCACCGGCTTATGAATTGGTTTAAAGATTTACTCGAACGTTCGGCTTTTGGCGTATGCAACTATGTTGGCGACAAGATGGGCATTGCATCTTCACGGGTTCGATTGTATTTTATTTATGCCACTTTCGTAACCCTGGGTTCTCCCATCATTATTTACCTGGCTACTGCCTTTTGGCTCAATATAAGGCGCTACCTTAAACAGAGCAGGAACTACGTTTGGTGGTAACAGGCCTTTGCTGCTATCCACAAAACAAATTTACCGTATGTACGGCTACAAGTCCTGCCGTTTCTGTGCGCAGCCGTGTGGGGCCGAGGCTAACGGGCACAAAGCCGTTGTTGAGGGCAAAGGCTGCTTCTTCGGGTGAAAAATCGCCTTCAGGGCCGATCAAGACCAGCGTATCCGTTGACTTTTTAAGGCAGTCTTTCAATTCGTGCGTCGCCACCTGGCTGTCGCAGTAAGCAATATACCTCCCGGATTGTTGTGCGGCCATTACAATTTGTTCAACCGGAGTAAGATCGTTCAACACCGGCAGCCGGGCTTGCAGCGATTGCTTCATAGCGGCGATCAACACTTTTTGAAGCCTGTCGAGCCGAACCTGGCGTCGCTCGGAACGCTGACATAAGAGCAGCGTGATTTCATCAACGCCGATCTCTGTTATTTTTTCCAACAACCATTCTGTGCGCTCGATGTTTTTAGTAGGTGCAACGGCCAGATGCAGATAGGGGCGGCGTTTTTTTTCCTGCGCTACTTCGCGTTGAATAGCGGCTACGCAACTGCGTTTGCCGGCTTCGGTAATTACGGCTTCGTACCAACCGCCGCGGCCGTCAACGATTTGCACCAGATCGCCTTCGCGCCGCGCCAGTTGCTTGAGTCGTTCGTAATCGCCG
>DAINSQ010000217.1:3732-5343 GCA_036741235.1 Saprospiraceae bacterium
GCAGCACCTGTACACAGTGGCGTGCCTCTTCTTCATCAAAAAAGGCCAGGCGGTCATTTATTTGAGGAACGTAAAAAAGCTGCATAACCAAATAGCTTGCCCATTGCAAGGATAAGAACGTTTGGGGAATTTATCCGGTAATTGGTCGATTTTATCCCCTAAAAACCTGCACGCTTTGAAAGCAGCGGGAAACAAAGTATTATTGCAACCGTTTTTATTTAGAATTAACTGAAAAGACGAGATGGGTTATCTGATTATGGCAGGGCAGTTGATGTTGAGTTTGTCTATACTCATTGTCCTGCACGAAATGGGGCATTTCCTGCCTGCCCGGCTTTTTAACACCAGAGTAGAAAAATTTTACCTGTTTTTCGACCCTTGGTTTTCACTGGTCAAGCGCAAAGTTGGCGATACGGAATACGGCATCGGCTGGCTGCCCCTGGGCGGATATGTCAAGATTTCGGGGATGGTAGACGAAAGTTTCGACACCGAACAAATGAAACAACCGGCCCAACCCTGGGAATTCCGCTCCAAGCCGGCCTGGCAACGCCTGATTATCATGCTGGGCGGCGTGACGGTCAATTTTATCCTGGGCTTTTTGATTTTTGCGCTGGTACTCTGGACCTGGGGCGAAGAGTACATTCCCTCCAAAAACATAACCTACGGTATTTATGCCGACTCGCTGGGCATAGAACTCGGGCTCAAAGACGGCGACCACATCCTGGCTATCGGCGATAAGCCCTTCGAAAAGTTCAACTACAGCACGGTGATCCGCGAAATTGTGATCCACAATGCCAAAACAATCACGGTAGAACGCGATGGGCAGGAGCTGAAAGTGCCGGTAGATGAAAAATATGTCGACCTGTTGTCGCGCCATGAAAACAAAGACAAGCAGTTATTCGGCGCCAGGGTGCCGTTTGTAGTGGCTGAATTCGGCAAGGAATCGCCGGCCAAAAAAGCCGGGCTGCAAAAGGAAGATCAGATCATCGCCCTTAACGATACGGCTACGGCTTATTTCCATGAATTTTTCAAACGCATAAAAAACTATCCGGGCAAGGAAGTCAGCCTGAAGGCCGTTCGGAAATCGGAAAACGGCGCCATCGATACGCTCAATTTTGCATTTCAGACGAGCGCTGACGGGCGGATCGGCGTGTATCCCTATGGCGAGCCCTATCATTTTAAAACAGAAAGACAGGACTATACCCTGATGCAGGCATTCCCCGCCGGCGTTACCAAAGGTATGACCATCCTGTTTGACCAGTTAAAGGCATTTGGACAAATTTTCAGGGGCAAAATAAAAGCTACGGAAAGCCTGGGCGGCTTCGCCTCCATCGGCAAGATGTTCGGCGCTTCCTGGAATTGGGAGCGTTTCTGGACGATGACCGCCGTGTTGTCGCTGATCCTGGCCTTTATGAACCTGTTGCCGATTCCGGCGCTCGACGGCGGCCACGTGCTGTTTTTACTCTACGAAATCGTCAGTGGACGCAAACCCAGCGATAAGTTTATGGAGATTGCCACGATGGTGGGCTTCATCATTGTACTGGGCTTGCTGCTGTTCGCCAATGGCCTGGATATCAAGCGCTGGCTTACTCAGTAAGCGGTCGGACCGCTAGC
>DAINSQ010000217.1:5443-6647 GCA_036741235.1 Saprospiraceae bacterium
GACCGCTAGCTGAGTTAGCGTGTACTCGATCATTCCCGGGGTAATATCCAGATGCGTTACCAAGCGAATAGTTTGGGGGCCAAACGCAGTCGCTTTTATGCCTCTGGAGGCGAATTCTGCCAGTATAGAGGCGGCAGTATGGGGCGGTTTGACGTCAAAAATCACAATATTGGTCTGGACGGGGCGCACGGCCGCCACATATGGCATCTGCTCCAGGTGCTGCCCCAGCATTTTGGCGTGGTCATTATCGATTTTGAGGCGCTCTATGTTGTGATCGAGGGCATAAATACCTGCCGCAGCCAGGATACCGGCCTGCCGCATGCCGCCGCCCATCACCTTTCGATAGCGCCGCGCTTGCCGGATGAAATCGGCATCGCCGCAAAGCACAGAGCCCACCGGGGCGCCCAACCCTTTAGACAGGCAAATCGAGATGGAATCGAATAGCGGCCCAATATCCCGCGTATTATCGCCGGTTTCCACCAGGGCGTTAAAGATGCGGGCGCCGTCGAGGTGAAAGCGCAGTCCTTTTTGCCTGCACAATCCGCTGATTTCCCGCATTTCTTCCAGCGTATAAAAGCTGCCGCCGCCTTTGTTGGCGGTATTTTCGATCACTACCAAGCGGCTTGAAGGCAACCAGTCGTATACGGGTTTAATGGCAGTAGCCACCTGAGACGCCGTTATTTTACCGTTGACGCCCGGTAACAGATTGACGGCCACCCCCGAATTGAAGGCATAACCTCCGGTTTCGTACTGATAAACGTGCGAAGTCTCGTCGCAAATTAATTCGTCGAGCGGCTGGGTATGGGTTTTAATGGCAATCTGGTTGGTCATGGTGCCTGAAGGGCAAAACAAGGCGGCAGCTTTGCCAAACATGGCCGCTACTTTAGCCTCCAGGGCATTCACAGTAGGATCTTCGCCGAATACGTCGTCGCCGACTTCGGCTGTCATCATGGCCTCCAACATGCCTTTGTCAGGCTTGGTGACGGTGTCGCTGATTAAGTTGACGATCATAGTTTGATGGGTTGATGTGCTGATGTGCTGATGGGTTGATGTGCTGATGAGTTAATGTGCTGATGTGCTGATGGGTTAATGTGCTGATTCTTTATTATTATTTAATTATCAGCAAATTAGCATCCCGACCTCCTTCCTGTCGGTACGGGACTCCCCCGATTTTCAATCGGGACTCACTTCGTTAGCCTTCGGT
>DAINSQ010000218.1:0-6606 GCA_036741235.1 Saprospiraceae bacterium
CCTGGCGAAGGGGGCTATCGGCGCGGGTAGAATCAATGCGGTCGCGTTCGAGCAGATTAAAGCGCACCGTGTCGATATCGGCGTGCATGCCGCGTTGTTGCAATTCCAGAAAGCGGCGTTGGACGCGCACCGCCTCATCGGCCACGACAAACAACTTGAGTTCTGCATCGGGAAAAACGACGGTGCCGATATCGCGACCGTCCATTACAATACCGCGCCTGCGTCCCATCGCCTGTTGTTGACGCACCATGGCTCTGCGCACGGCGGGGATCGCAGCCACGGGACTCACCCAATCGGATACCGACATATCGCGGATGGCGGCCTCTACATCTTCGCCGTTGAGAAAAGTATGGTTGGCGCCGGCGATTCGTTCAAAATGTATTTCGATATGTTCCAGGGCCTGGGCAACAGCCTCCTCGTCTTTGGGCGAAATACCGTGGCGAAGCAGAAACAGGGTAACTGCACGGTACATAGCCCCGGAGTCAACATAGGCGTAGCTCAGGCGTTCGGCGAGCGCCTTGGCCAGCGTACTTTTGCCGCAAGAGGAATAGCCGTCAATGGCAACGATGATCTTGTTCACTTCGGTATAATTGCCGGCAAAGATAGCCCTCAACGGAAATTGGCAAGCACCATTTCCCAAAGTTTTTCATAAGGAATTATCTCCAATTCGGATACGGCGCCGCGGTATAAAAAGGGACGGTCCACAAGTCGATTATAGTACTTATCGGCATTGGTTATATTATCGGGCTGATAACCCGCTTTTCGCAATTGTTGCAGCAAGCGGATAAACTGAATAGCTCTGAAATGCTCATCCTGGTCAAGCTGGCGGGTAGCAAATACTTTTAGCTGTTCCAGTAAATCGTTGAGTTCCGCAAAATTGCGCTTGTCGATCAATTGCATGACGTTCAACACCCATACCAATACGGCCAGATTGCGTTGATCGCGCGGAAACTGAGCGGGGTCATCAAGATATCTCGATGTACGAATCGGCCGCTTGCGCCGGGAAAATACCGTTTGTGGAGCATTGACCGCCTTTTCCGCAAAATATTGCGTGTAAGCCTCAAAAATCGCCCATTTTTCCTTCTCCAGGCCCTCCAGTTTTTTATACTCGGCAATTGAGGCCACCTGGTTTACAATAGCCGCAGCATGAAAGTATTGTCCGGTTTGTAAAGCCGATAACATATAATATTCCATAAAATGAAACCAGCCAGCGCTACCCTCGGAGAACGTATTAAGGCATTTCTCGGCATTTATCCGCCCTTGCCTGTAATCGCCCATATGCAGAAAAACCGCCATCTTTTTGGTGTGAAATACAATCTGCTTCTCTTCCTGGTAATACTGAGGGTTACTCGCCACGTAGGCTTCCGCCTGGTTGCATATTTCAAGCATTGAATCAAAATCGCGCATCATTTCATAACGCATGATCCATACCAGAAACATATTATAATTAATGACGGGCGAATGGAAGGTTTCCGATAATGTGATCAAGTCATTGCAACAGGCGTCTATTTGCCGAACTAAACCGTCGGACTTGTACAGGGGTTTGCGATACTGCATCAGTACCCGCTGGTAGTATTCTTCCGATTTGATCTCCGCTTCAAGAATATCGGAATATTGCTTGCTGTAACCATCGTATAACTCGTATTCCTTCTCTTCTCCCAGATTGGCATAGTACTCCCGCAATATTCGGGAACTGTTGACGATGATGTCGGCAAACTGATATTTAAGCGCCGTACTCAACACCCCCTTGGCCACCGATGTCGCCGCATGAAAAGCATGATTGGCCATGAGTATCTTTACAATGGCCCATTCTTTGTTGCAGGTAAAATAGGCCTGTTCGTAATTCGACGTCGAAGGCTTATTGATATCAAGAAAAAACAAAGTATTGAGCAGCCGCTTTCGAAACCTGGATTTTAACTGCCTGTATTTGGCATCCAAGGGGCTGCAACCATATAAGTGCATGGCCGCATCCCTGTCGTTTTTGAATCGATTAGCAGCCAAACTTTCAAAAAATTCATTGAATTTACTGTTCTTCTGACGTAATGCATAGTCGTCAAAGATTTCGATCTTCTTTACCTTTTTCTTTGTTACAATTCCTGCTATTTCTATAAGTATTTTCATTTCATATGACAGAGTAACAAAACAAGGTATGCCTGCATCCAATTAAATGGATGATGGGCATCCGTTTCATGCGATGAATGTTTATAATAAAAGGTATTTACCGCCAGATGCAGTAATATAGGGATGAGCAGAATGAGAGCGACCAATAAAAAAATTGGACGTAGACTACGCATGCGGCGCCGAAAGAAACCGGAAACGGCCTGTCAACAAACGCCGTCTACGTCCAAATATTGACTTCAGGCGACGGGATCAGTACTCGTCGTCGTTAAACAAAAAGTCGTCTTTGCGGGGGTAATCGGGCCAGATATCTTCAATACCCTCGTAAATCTCCCCCTCGTCTTCCATCGACTGAAGATTTTCAATCACCTCTACGGGAGCGCCGGAACGAATTGCGTAATCGATAAGTTCGTCACGCGTTGCGGGCCAGGGCGCATCTTCCAGGTGCGAAGCAAGCTCAAGTGTCCAGTACATATGTAAACCTGCAGTTTTGAGTTAGTGCGCTAACATGTTCAGAATTAACAAAAAAGGCTATAATAATCTTTCCCGAAAAGGGGGAAAGTTGAAATTTTTATAAACTGAAAACTACCCTTTCGAATAAATTTCCGGCAAAAGTAATAAAACTTACCTATTCCGTTCAAGTATTTTTTTGCAGGCTATTTATAACGCCCGATGATCTCAAAAGGTTGCTGTTCGTACTCCTTGGGGATGACGCCGATCTCAGCCGAATTGACAGGCCCCGTAGGGTCGCAAAACAAGTAACGCCTCCCTTCATACACGACGCTGTCGCCCTGCCCGTCGGGCAATGCAACGGCGAGCGACAGGTGGTCAGGGTAAGCTATCACGACCATGGGCAGATCGAGCAACAACCTGACCAGGTTGTACATCAACGCTACCCGGTCTTCACAGTCGGACTGCGGATAAAACAACACTTCGTCGGCTACCATGGGCTTGTTTTGCCCAAATATGGCCCGGTCTTCTTTATAGATAAACCCCGACCTGGCAAATACCGCCAGCATTTCCAGTTGCTGCCGTTGCGATTTGCCCTCCATCCAGGGCTGAAAGGTCTCCGCAATTTTTTTCGACAGTGAAGCCGAAAACGGTATTTCCAGGTACTGGAATTCAGCAATAAGCGGATACCCCTTCATGATGTCCACTACGGTGCGGTTGACGGGCAATTCCATATGGTAAGTACGCCCCTCATAGGCGAAACGGAATTGCATCAAAGTATCGGCAGGCGGCAAGGCGGGAATGGCCGTTAAATAAAAAGAAAAGGGACGGCCCTTTTCGTTGGGCACAAAGTCGAGCAAATACAATGAATTGCCCACATTGCCCTTGGCGCCGAAATAATAACTGATATTGACAAAGGAGCGGCCCCGGTCTTGTATCAACGGCGCTTCAAATACTTCGTCGGTACTGTAAATGTTGATAAAAACGCGTTTGCCCAGGTAGGTCAACCGGGCGTCAAAACCGGATTTGGCCAGCAAAAACCAACATAATAATTCGCGCTGCACAGGCGTAGCTTCCGCATAGATCTTGGCAACGCTCAAGTACATCAGCCTGAAGTAAAGCCAGTCGTTGAGCCCGAGTTGCTCGCGCCGGCCTTGCAAACTCGCCAGAAGCGTCTTGTACGGCAGCTTGTCCATCTGCCGGTAAAATGCCGTCAACCCGCGTTCGTCAATGGCGCTGAGCCGCGGCGGCGCCAAGGCCTCATCATGGCCGATCTCGACCGTCGACGTATAAAACCTGACCTGGGTGGTGGTGGTCGCCGCAACGCGCACAGGCGCGCACACCGATTCGGCAATAGCCGCAAACAGGGCAATGCCAAAGGCGAGCCGTTGAAAACGTTTTGTTTTTACCGACAGGACATCCGGCATTCGATGATGGTATGCACTTAGAGAATCAGCATGGCATCGCCGTAGCTGAAGAACTTGTATTCCTCCTTTTTAGCCACTTCATAAGCTTCCATGATCAGGTCGTATCCGCCAAAAGCGCAAATCATGATGAGCAGACTCGATTTGGGCAGGTGGAAGTTGCTGATCATCGCATTGGCAATACTAAAATCGTAGGGCGGATAAATGAATTTGTTGGTCCAACCTTCCGCCGGTTTGAGCAACCCCTCGGCAGAAACCGCCGATTCGATGGCCCGCATGGTGGTGGTACCCACGGCGCATACTTTGTGACCGCCGTCTTTGGCTTTGTTGACCACGTCTACCGCTTCCTGGGTGATGCGAAAGTATTCGGCGTCCATTTTGTGCTTCGACAAGTCTTCTACATCAATGCTGCGGAAGGTGCCCAACCCCACGTGCAAGGTGAGCTCGGCAAAGTCGACGCCGTTGATTTCCAAACGCTTGAGCAACTCTTTGCTAAAATGCAGGCCGGCAGTTGGCGCGGCTACGGCCCCCGTCTCTTTGGCGAAAACGGTCTGGAACCGCTCGCGGTCCATTTCTTCCGCCGGGCGGGCAATGTATTTGGGCAGCGGCGTATTGCCCAATCCGTAAAGCTCTTTCTGGAATTCCTCCTCGGGGCCGTCATACAAAAAACGAATCGTACGACCGCGCGAAGTAGTGTTGTCAACAACCTCGGCAACCAGGATGTCATTGTCTTTCTCGTCGCTGAAATACAACTTGTTGCCCACCCTGATCTTGCGGGCAGGGTCAACCAATACGTCCCACAATCGCGCTTCGTGATTGAGTTCGCGCAACAAAAATACTTCGATTTTTGCGCCGGTTTTCTCTTTGCGTCCGTACAACCTGGCCGGAAATACCTTGGTATTGTTGAATATCATGGCATCCCCTTCCTGAAAATATTCGAGTATATCTTTAAAAGTGCGATGCTCGATTTTACCCGTATCCCGGCGAACAACCATCATACGCGACTCGTCGCGGTTGGCAGCGGGGTATTGGGCGATTAGTTCTTTAGGTAAGTCAAATGCAAAATGCGAAAGTTTGGTCCTCATTCTTTGTTTTTTACAAAATTGCCCGCAAAGATAAGCAGTTTACCTGCTAATATAATCGTATGGGAATCAATTTTGTTGCATTGTTTGTATTTTTACCCCCAAACTTATTTTACATGCTAACTGCCATCTCGCCGATTGACGGAAGATATGCCCGCCAAACCGCCGAACTCGCCGACTTTTTCTCCGAATTTGCGCTGATCCGCTATCGCGTATTGGTGGAAGTTTATTACTTCAATGCGCTGTGCAAATTGCAGCTCCCGCCCCTGGCCGGCGTCAGCGACGAACTCCTGGACCAGCTCGAAAGACTCTGCAACCGCTTTGATATCCAGGCCGCCGAAAGCGTTAAAGCTATCGAAAAAATAACCAACCACGACGTGAAGGCCGTCGAATATTTCCTCAAAGAACAATTCGACGCGCTGGGCCTCGGCCCCTGGCGCGAATGGGTGCATTTCGGCCTCACTTCGCAGGATGTAAATAATACCGCTACCCCGCTGCTTATCAAACACGCGCTGGAGCAAGTCTGCCTGCCGGCCCTTTCCTCGCTCCGCGATCAACTGCACGCCATGGCCGAACTATGGCGGCATACCCCGATGCTGGCCCATACCCACGGGCAACCGGCCTCGCCAACCACCGTGGGCAAGGAATTGCAGGTGTTTGTGGCCCGCCTCGACGAACAAATACTTCAACTGACGCAAGTGCGGCTGAAAGCCAAATTCGGAGGCGCTACGGGCAATTTGAACGCCCACTATGTCGCCTATCCCGATATCGACTGGCACGGCTTCGCCGATAATTTTGTGACCGACTACCTGGGCCTTACCCGGGCCTGGCCCACTACCCAAATTGAACATTACGATAACCTCGCAGCACTGTTCCACGCCCTGCTGCGCATCAATACAATCCTGATCGACCTGTGCCGCGATTGCTGGGCCTATATCTCGATGAATTATTTCACGCAACAAACGGTGGCAGGCGAGGTGGGCTCTTCGGCTATGCCCCACAAGGTGAACCCCATAGACTTCGAAAACGCTGAAGGCAACCTCGGACTGGCCAACGCCCTCCTGGCTCACCTGGCCGAAAAACTCCCCGTCTCCCGCCTGCAACGCGACCTCACCGATAGTACGGTGCTGCGCAATGTGGGCGTGCCTTTCGCCCATACCCTGATCGCCCTGAAATCTATCCATAAAGGCCTCGGCAAATTGCAACTCAACGAAACCCAACTTTACAACGACCTCGAAGCCAATTGGATGGTGGTCTCGGAAGCTATACAAACTATACTGCGCCGCGAAGGCTACCCCCAACCCTACGAGGCCCTGAAAGCCCTCACCCGCGGTAAAACAGGAATCTCCCAGGCCGATATCCACACCTTTATCGACCAACTGGATGTCGCCGACGCCGTGAAAACTGAACTGAAACGCGTTAGCCCGCATAATTATACAGGAAAAACTGCATAATGCATTGTATGTCAAACGACCGTGCGACCGTGCGACTCTGCAATCTTTGCCGGTCGTTGAGCGGAGTCGAAACGGCGA
>DAINSQ010000219.1:0-6579 GCA_036741235.1 Saprospiraceae bacterium
GAAAGTTATTAGACCCTCATACCCCCTCATACCCCCTCATACCCCCTCATCAACCCTTAAATTACAACCCCGCCACGCGGTGGCACAATTCGGCCAGGCGGGCGGAATAGCCGGCTTCGTTATCATACCATCCTACAATCTTCACCGTATTGCCGATCACCATGGTGAGTGCGGAGTCGAAAATGCAGGAATAGGGGTTGCCCACGATATCAGCCGACACGATGGGGTCGTCGCAGTATTCGAGGATGCCTTTAAGGGCGCCTTCGGAAGCCGCCTTGAAAGCCGCGTTGATTTCGGCGGCGGTAGCGGTTTTGCGAACGATAGCCGTAAAGTCGGTCACCGAGCCGTCGGGTACGGGAACGCGCATGGCGTTACCGTTGAGTTTGCCTTTGAGATGGGGCAATACCTCGCCCACCGCTTTGGCGGCGCCGGTGGAAGTCGGCACGATAGAAACGGCGGCGGCGCGGGCGCGGCGCAGGTCGCGGTGCGGCGCATCCTGGATATTCTGGTCGGCGGTATAAGCGTGGATCGTCGTCATGAAGCCGTTTTCAATGCCCAGCAGTTCGTCGAGCACCTTCACCATCGGCGCGAGGCAGTTGGTGGTGCAAGAGGCGTTGGAGAAAATGGCTACGTCGGCGGTAATTTTTTCGTTGTTTACACCCAGCACTACCGTGGGAATGTTGCCTTTGGCGGGCGCCGAAATGATTACCTTGCGGGCGCCTGCCTGGAGGTGCCAGGAAGCTTTTTCTTCGTCGGTAAAGCGGCCCGTGCATTCGAGCACTACGTCTACGCCGAGCTCTTTCCAGGGCAACCTGGTCGGGTCTTTTTCGGCCAGGGCCTTGATGGCTTTGCCGTTGACGTAAATGTTAGCTTCGTCGGCGCTGACCGTGCCGTTGAATCTGCCGTGTACGGAGTCGTACTTCAGCAGGTGGGCCAGCGTAGGGTTGTCGGTGAGGTCGTTGATGGCCACCACCTCAACGTCGTTCATTTGCAGCAGGTTGCGGAAGGAGAGTCTTCCGATGCGGCCGAAGCCGTTGATGGCGATTCTTTTTGCCATGGTTATTGTGATTTGATGTTATTTAAAATGTTAATGGCAGGTACTTGCCCGGTATAAATATTACTTTTATTTACCACAGAGTTAAACGGAGCACGCAGAGTGACACAGAGCCGGATTTTGATTCTGCGTCACTTCGTTTTACGCTATGGTAACAAAAACGCAAGTTGAGATCAAAGAACGCTTACTTAGTGTAAAATTAACAATAATTAAAATATCGCGCTAGTCGGGAACTTCATTTATTTGTAAAATGTTTATCCATCTGGCGGCGCAAAGGTAAGCAAATGCCTGTTTTTTTTAGCAATAACGGTCGCCGCTTCAAAAAACCAAAATTTTTTTTCGGCTGCTATTTGGAAATTTTGGAAGAGGACTTATCTTTGTCCCGCTTTACAAAAAACACACCAAAGACGGCCCGTTCGTCTAGGGGTTAGGACGCAGGATTTTCATTCCTGTAACACGGGTTCGATTCCCGTACGGGCTGCAAACAAAGCCATCTCGAAGTAATCTCGGGGTGGCTTTTTTCATTTTTCTCTCGTAACAGTTTAGCGATAGGGTTTAGTGCATTCGCAGTTTAGCGGTAGGGTTTAGTTAATTAAACTTACAGCTAAACCCTAACGCTAAACCCAATCGCTAAACCCTCCTAACAGTTACTTTTTCCCAAAAGAAAATCTCCCCCTCTCTCCCTCTCCCCCTCCCCCACTATCCCTTCCGCTGCCTGATCAGCCCCTCCTGCACCACCGACGCCACGAGCTTGCCGTCGCGCGAGAAAATATTGCCCCGGGTGAACCCCCGGGAATTGGAAGCGCTGGGACTATCGATAGCGTACAGCAGCCAATCGTCGGCGCGAAAATCGCGGTGAAACCACATGGCATGATCCAGGCTGGCCAGTTGGAGTTTCCAGAAGCTGCCGTGTTCGCCGTGGGGCAATAGCGAGGTAGTGAGCAGGTTGTAGTCGGAGGCATAGGCCAGTACCAATTGGTGGGATTTTTTATCGTCGGGCATCTCGCCGCGCGCGCGCATCCACACGTGGCGCACGGGGTCGTAGGGCTCGGGCACAAAGGGATTGTGGAATTCCACGGGCCTGAATTCGATGGGGCGCTCCCTGTCGAAGAAGCGCTTGAAATTCTCGGGCATCATATCGCCGAACTGGCGGCCCAGGTCTTCCCAACTGGGCAGGTCTTCGGGCGGCGATACCTTCGGCATCGGCAGTTGGTGCTCAAAACCTTCTTCCAACACCTGAAACGAGGCCGACATATTGAGGATGACCTGCCCGCGCTGTATGGCTTTTATCCTGCGGGTGGTAAAACTGCCCCCGTCGCGAATGCGCTCTACGTCAAAGACGATGGGAAGGTCCAAATCGCCGGGCAGGATGAAATAGGCGTGCAACGAGTGCACGTAGCGCTCTTCCGGCACGGTCTGCATCGCCGCGCTCAGGGCCTGCGCCAGTACTTGTCCGCCGAAAACGCTGTGGCTGCCCACGCTATGGCTCAAGCCCCTGAATAAATTCCATTCAATGGGCTCTAATTTCAATAGCCCCAATAATTCGCCTACTTCTTTCATTGGTAGTTTTTTTAACTGGAAGCGCTGTTGTAAGTTCTTTGTTGGTTTATAGGTTTATAGGTTTATTCCACTCATATTCATAAACTTATAAACCCATAAACCCATAAACGGGCCTATAAACGGACTGACAACCTACAACGGACAACCTCACGTCTGAATTACGCCCACATTAAACCGCTCCACCGGGGCATTATTAGCGGCGAGGATGCCCTCCGAAATCCACCTGCGGGTTTCTCGCGGGTCGATAATCGCGTCAACCCAGAGTCGGGCGGCGGCGTAATAGGGAGTAGTTTGCTCGTCGTAGCGGGCCTGGATATCGTCGAGCAGCTTTTGCTCTTCCTCCGGCGTCAGGGTTTTGCCCTGGGCTTTCATAGTTGATACCTGTATCTGCAGCAGCGTTTTGGCGGCCTGGGCGCCGCCCATCACGGCGATGCGCGCCGTCGGCCAGGCCACGATAAGGCGGGGGTCGTAGGCTTTGCCGCACATGGCGTAATTGCCGGCGCCGTATGAATTGCCGATGACCACGCTAAACTTGGGCACGGTAGAATTGGCGACGGCATTCACCATTTTGGCGCCGTCTTTGATGATGCCGCCGTGTTCGGAGCGGGAGCCGACCATAAAGCCGGTGACGTCGTGCAAAAAGACGAGGGGAATTTTTTTCTGATTGCAATTGAGGATAAAGCGGGCGGCTTTGTCGGCGGAATCGGAGTAGATCACCCCGCCGAACTGCATTTCGCCTTTGGCGCTGCGCACCACCTCCCGGTTGTTGGCGACAATACCCACGGCCCAGCCGTCGATGCGGGCATAGGCGCAGATGATGGTTTTGCCGAATCCCTGTTTGTAAAAGGTGAGTTCGGAATTATCGACCAACCGTTTGAGCAGTTCAACGGTATTATAGGGTTTGGCCGGACTTTCGGGAATAATCTTGAGGATATCGGCGGGGTCGGCGGCGGGTGGCTGCGGTTCCGCGCGGTCAAAACCCGCTTGCGGAAAATGGCCGTATTTGTCAACCAGGTCGCGGATGGTATCGAGGCAAGTCTTGTCGTCGGGCATCTTATAATCGCAGATGCCGGAGATTTCCGACTGCGTGATGGCGCCGCCCAGGGTTTCTTTGTCGACATCTTCGCCGATGGCGGCTTTTACCAGGTAGGGCCCCGCCAGGAATATCGACCCCGTTTTTTCAACAATCAGCGATTCGTCGGACATGATGGGCAGGTAGGCCCCGCCGGCCACGCAACTGCCCATGATGGCCGCAATTTGCAGGATGCCGTCGCTTGACATGCGCGCATTGTTGCGAAAAATGCGTCCAAAATGTTCTTTGTCGGGAAAAATTTCATCTTGCATGGGTAGGTAAACCCCTGCGCTATCGACCAGGTAAATAATCGGCAGGCGGTTTTCCATGGCGATTTCCTGGGCGCGCAAGTTTTTTTTGCCGGTAATCGGAAACCAGGCGCCGGCTTTAACGGTGGCGTCGTTGGCCACGATCACACACTGGCGGCCCTTGATTTTGCCGATGGCCACCACAACGCCGCCCGCGGGGCAGCCGCCGTGATCCTTGTACATGTCATAGCCGGCAAAAGCCCCGATTTCCAGCCATCCGCTGTCTTTGTCAACCAGATAGTCGATGCGTTCCCGGGCCGACATTTTGCCCTCATCGCGCAATTTCTCCAGTTTTTTCGGTCCGCCGCCCAGCGCTATTTTGTCAAATCGCTGCTGCATTTGAGAAATGAGCAGCTTCATGTTGTCTTCGTTTCGGTGTTTTTCCAAGTCAGCTTTCGTCATGAATTACGTTGTTTGTAATGTATACGTTTAAAAACAACGTTTGTTCAACCGGTCAGACCGCTGCTAGCGGTCTGACCGGTAGCGCCGGCAGCGGTCTGACCGGTACCCGCTAGCAGCGGTCAATCCATGGTCTCCACTTCCCCCGAGCCGGCGATGCTCGTCTTCACGCGGGGGCGGCCCTTATACTTCACATCGCCCGAGCCGGCCACCGACACCTTGAGCATATCAACGGCGTGGATATAGCAATCGCCGGAGCCGGCAATGCTGACCTCCACCGACTTGGCTTCGAGGTCGGCTGCTTTTACGTCGCCGGAGCCGGCAATATCAACCGAGGCGCTATTGGCTGTGCCTTTCATTTCGATCGTACCGGAGCCGGCGATGTCCATTTCCAAGGCGTCGAGGTTATTAAAAGGCGTTTTGGCGATGATATCGCCGGAACCTGCCAGCGAGAGGGCCTTCAGGGTGGGCACGGTAATATAGATTTTCACCCTGTCGTAATTATTCACATTTTTCTCAAATCCGATATTCCAGGAGCCGTTTTTCACTTCTTTTTTGAGCAGGTCGATAATATTTTGCTGGGCTTCTACCACCACTTTCTGGGAATTGCCCTGCGTGAGGTATACCGAGCCGCTAATAGACATGCCTATCGAGTGAAATTTGTCGAGATCGAGTTCTTGTTTTACAACAGGGCCTTCGCCTCTTGCGCTGCCCCATTTTTGCGCGGCGGCTACATTGCATACTAATGCCACGATAACTAAAGTGAGCTGAATGGTTTTCATCGTTAAAAATTGTTTTGATGATGATGTAATTGGTTTCTTCGAAAGACACCATTGCCCGGCAAACGTTGCTTTTAGCATAAATTTATCGATGAATATAATGTCGTAGCAGACGATTTTCATAATTTTGGTGATAATAGCAAAACGAAACACCAACTCATGATGGACACTTCCAAACGCTTGCTTGCGCTCGATATTTTCAGGGGCGTGACGATTGCCGGTATGATTATGGTCAACAATCCCGGCAACTGGTCTACTACCTATGCTCCGCTATTGCACGCCGAATGGCACGGCTGTACGCCTACCGACTGGATTTTTCCATTTTTCCTGTTTATTGTGGGCGTAGCCATTCCGCTGGCGCTAGGGCGTCGCAAGGCCGAAGGCGCCGACCAGAAGGCGCTGATGATGAAAATCCTGCGCCGTACGCTGGCAATTTTCGGCATCGGGCTTTTCCTGCATTTGATTCCCGATTTTGATTTTGCCGGACTGCGCATCCCGGGCGTATTGCAACGCATTGCACTGGTATACGGCGCCTGTTCGATTATTTTTTTAAAAACAGACTGGAAAGGCCAGTTGTGGCTGGGCGGCGGTTTGCTGCTGTTGTATTGGATACTGATGACATGGGTACCGGTCCCCGGCGGTTATGCCCCCAACCTCGACCCCGAGACAAACCTCGGCGCCTGGCTCGACCGCACGGTATTTACAAGCGCCCACCTGTGGGACCAGGCCAAAACCTGGGACCCCGAGGGGCTGCTCAGCACCCTGCCGTCTATCGTCACAGGTATTATCGGTATGCTCACCGGGCTGTGGATCAAATCGCCCCGCAACGACTACGAGAAGCTCACCGGCATTTTTGCCGTAGGTACGATATTGGTAGCTGCCGGACTGACCTGGGATTTGAGTTTTCCTATCAACAAAAAAATATGGACAAGTTCGTATGTGCTGTATGTCGGCGGCGTGGCGCTGCTTTTTCTGGGCGTCGTTTACTGGCTGGTCGACGTCTTGCAATACAAAAAGTGGATTAAACCTTTTGTGGTATACGGCACGAATGCACTGGTAGCCTATGTGTTGTCGGTGTTGGTGGCCAAGCTGATGTTCGGCGTTTCCTGGGCCGGCGCCGACGGCGCCCCGGTGACGCTCAAGGACGCCCTGTACGGCTCGCTGTACGAATCGTGGCTGTCGCCTTACAATGCCTCCCTGGCCTGGGCCCTCACCAATGTGCTGATCTGCCTGGGGCTGGTGTGGATTTTGTATTCGCGCAAAATTTTTGTGCGGGTGTAGGGTTGTGGGGTTGCAGGTTGTAGGTTGTAGGTTCTATGTTATCAGTTGTAGGTTGTAGGTTGTAGGTTCTATGTTATCAGATGTAGATTTGTTTATAAGCTTAAGCGTTTAACCCATAACACAAAC
>DAINSQ010000220.1:0-6577 GCA_036741235.1 Saprospiraceae bacterium
AGTGATTTGCTGGATTGGCATGATGAAAAAACTTGATAATGAGTGTCATATTTTGCAAATCACTTCATCTTGGGAATGCCGGTCATTTGTCCAGTTCTCCCTTTTTTGCAGCGCGTTGCAGTTTCTTGTTGGCATAGATAGCCACTTCTACGCGGCGATTCTGTTGGCGCCCGCGATCGGTATTATTGTCGGCTACGGGTTCTCCTTCTCCGTAACCCACCGTGGTCATTCGGGAGGGTAAAACGCCTTTGCCGGCGAGGAAACCTTTAACGGCGGAGGCGCGATTTTCCGATAATTTCTGGTTGTGGTCATCAGAGCCCGTGCTATCGGTATGGCCGGCCACGAGGACTTCCGTGTCTTCGTATTTGTTGAGTACGCGCGCCAGGTCGGTGAGGTTATCGCGAGTAGCGCCGCGCAGGCTGTAGGAGTCCACGTCAAATAGCAGGCCGGAATCGAAAGTAATAAGGATGCCTTCGCCTACGCGTTCTACGGTGGCGCCTTTGAGGTCTTTGCGTATTTCCTCTGCTTGTTTATCCATGTAGCGGCCTATGAATGCGCCGGCAGTACCGCCGATGGCTGCGCCGATAATGATTCCGGGAACGGCGTTACCCGATTTTTTGCCGATAGCGCCTCCGGCCACTCCGCCTACCGCGCCCCCGATAACGGCGCCTTTAACCGTTTTGCTTGTTTTGCACGCCGGTACGGCCAGCAGGCCTATCAACAGCCAGATCAGGATTTTGCTGCTATTAATTCGCATATACCATCGGTTTTGTGTAAGTAGTTTTAATATCGAAAAAAAAATCAAATAAAAATAATGCCGTAAAATAGTATTCTTTTCAAAAAAATTCTCATTTTAGCGGTGCCCTCGTGAACATACGCTTTTTGGTTCCAATTTCCTTAACGATCTAAACTGTCTGGCTATGTTAATTCTCTACATCGCTATGGGCGCCTTCTTTGTCGGCGGAGGGCTTATTCTTCTTTCCAGCATGCAACCTGCACGCACAAGAAGATACTACTAACAAAATCGCCGATACAAACACTTAAAATCCCACCTAACCAAAGCGCCGCATGCGCAGCCCCGCGCGCCAGTGAAAATTCAAGTCCCGCCAGGGATCCCAGAAACAGTTGCCAAGCGCACGATTTTCAGTGCGCCTAATCCCTTGAATATATTACTTTGTCCATTTTTTCAGCTCATAGCGTATTTATGAGCTTTGAGAGGCTTAAAAAAGTCGCAGCTCCAACAAGCTGTTGACTCATGCGCGCTTGCGCGACAAAACGAAAAACTATCACCGGTCAGACCGCTCGGAGCGGTCTGACCGAGAGAGACCGCTCGGAGCGGTCTGATTTACCACCGGTCAGACGGCTTCAAGCCGTTTGACCGGTGGTGGAGACGGGATTAATCCAGTTTCAGCACTTCGAGGAACGCCTTTTGAGGCACCTCTACCTTGCCAAATTGGCGCATGCGTTTCTTTCCTTCCTTTTGTTTCTCCAGGAGTTTGCGTTTACGGGTAATGTCGCCGCCGTAACATTTGGCGGTTACGTCTTTGCGCATGGCGGAGATCGTTTCACGGGCGATAATTTTCGCGCCGATGGCGGCCTGGATAGCAATAACAAATTGCTGGCGGGGCAAGAGGTCTTTGAGCTTTTTGCAGATTTTTCTGCCGAAGGATTCTGCTTTATCGCGGTGGACGAGTGCGGAGAGGGCGTCCACATTTTCGGTATTAAGTTTGATATCGAGTCGAACAAGCTCTGACTGGCGGTAGCCGATGGGGGCATAGTCAAACGAGGCATAACCGCGCGAAATCGACTTGAGTCGGTCGTAGAAGTCGAATACAATTTCAGCGAGCGGCATATCGAAGAGCAGCTCCACGCGATCTTGCGTGAGGTAGTGTTGCTTCGACAACAATCCCCGCTTTTCCATACACAGCGTCATGATAGCGCCGATGTATTCGGGTTTGGTAATCACCTGGGCCTGTATAAAGGGTTCCTCCACATAGTCGAGCAAAGTGGGGTCGGGCAGGTCGGCGGGGTTGCGCACGGTGAGTTGCTCGCCGCGTTTGGTATAGGCGTAATAAGATACGTTGGGGATGGTAGTGATGACATCCTGGTTGAACTCGCGGGCGAGGCGTTCCTGGACGATTTCGAGGTGGAGCATACCCAGGAAACCGCAGCGAAAGCCGAAGCCGAGGGCAGCCGATGATTCGGGTTCAAAAACCAGGGCGGCGTCGTTGAGCTGGAGTTTTTCGAGGCTGTCGCGCAGGTCTTCGAAGTCGTCGTTGTCGAGGGGGAAGATACCGGCGAAGACCATGGGTTTTACGTCTTCGAAACCTTTGATGGCTTCCGGACTGGGATTTTCGACTTTGGTGATCGTATCGCCGACCTTAATCTCTTTCGAAATTTTGATGCCGGTGATGATATACCCTACGTCGCCGGTCTGAAGCTCGGGTTTGGCTACATTGCTGAGTTGGAGGATGCCAACTTCGTCGGCGCCGTATTCCTTGCCGGTATTCATAAACCTCACCCTGTCGCCCTGTCGCAAAGTACCGTTGACGATACGAATATTGGCGATGACGCCGCGGAAAGAGTTGAACAGCGAATCAAAGATCAGGGCCTGCAGGGGTGCTTCAGGATTGCCTTTGGGCGCCGGAATGCGATTCACGATGGCGTTGAGCAGTTCGTCAACGCCCTGGCCTGTGCGCCCGCTGGCCAGGATGATGTCTTCTTTTTTACAGCCGATGAGGTCGATGATCTGGTCGGATACTTCGTCAACCATGGCGCTTTCCATATCGATTTTATTAACGATAGGAATGATCTCCAGGTCATGCTCAATAGCCAGGTAAAGATTGGAAATCGTCTGTGCCTGAATACCCTGAGAAGCGTCTACCAATAATAAAGCGCCTTCGCAGGCGGCGATAGAACGGGATACTTCGTAGGAGAAGTCCACGTGGCCCGGAGTATCGATAAGGTTGAAAGTATAGGTCTCGCCATCGCTATGTTTGTAATACATCTGGATGGCGTGGCTTTTTATGGTAATACCGCGTTCGCGCTCCAGGTCCATGTCATCAAGGGTCTGCTCTTTGAGGTCGCGCGAAGAGACGGTTTTGGTGTATTCCAGTAACCGGTCTGATAAAGTGCTCTTGCCGTGGTCGATATGCGCAATGACGCAAAAATTCCTTATATTTTTCATGGGCGCAAAAATACTGCTTTTTTTGATAAACAGACACCGAATATATGATAAACCAACTGTTGGACTGCAGGGGAGGATGTTTAATGTTTATTGTTTAATGTTTGATGTTTAATTGATTGATAATCAAAATTCCAGCATCCAAAAACCCACAACCCACAACCCACAACCCACAACCTACAACCTACAAACCTACAACCTACAACCAACAACCTACAACCTACAACCTACAACCTACAACTTACACCCTACACCCCACAACCGCCCTACTTCTTCCGAAAATCCTCGTCGCCGAGCAAAATGGCCAGGGGGCGCAAATCGTCGATGCGGTCGGCCAGTATTTTCAGGATAGCGGCAAAAGGGATAAACAGGATAATGCCCGCGGCGCCCCACACTATACCGCCGACGATAATAACCACAAAGGTGGCGAAAGGGTTTATTTTTAATTGTTTACCGACTGTATAGGGAAAAATCAGATTGGCCTCCAGGTATTGCACTACCCCCAAAATAGCAATGACGGCGATTGGATACCAGATAGAATCGTAGGTAGTCCAGGCCACCAGGATGGCCGCAATGCCGCCGATCATGATGCCGACATAGGGAAAAAACGTGAGTATGGCCGCCAACATTCCGAAATAGATGGCATGAGGCAAACCGATGAGTAAAAAGCCGATGCTGTTTAACGTACCTACTATAAGGTATACCAGGGCCATGCCTTTGGCAAACTGGAAGTAGGTGGTTGTCAGCTCTTTAAAGGTGGTTTTTACATTGTCGATATGCGCGGACGGGACGATAGACAAAATGAAGGCAACGAGAATTTCCCGGTAGTACAAAATAAGCATCACAAAAATGGGGATGATCAACAGAAAAGTGAGCGTACCCGCCGAGGCAAAAACCGTGCGGCTGATGAAGGGGAAAATTTCTTTTAAAATTTGATCATACAGCCGTTGGAGCATATCCTGTTGCTGATCGGCGCTGATGACGAAAATTTTGTCGAGGTATTGGATCGCCGCATCGCCCAGGGCGAATAATTTGTCTTTTGAATCGACAAATTGTTCCTGCACCAGCGTAATGCTGTTGGCCAGAATTTGAAATAAAATAAACCCAAAAACGCCCAGCAGCAGCAATCCGGTTGCAATAGATAACACCCGGCCGATATAGCGGTCCAATATTTTGCAAACCGGGTATAAAATAAAACTGATCAACGCAGCGAAGCTCAGCGGAATAAATAAAATCCGCCCCTGGTACATCACAAAAAATGCCAGCACCGTAAACAGCAGTACATAAGTATAAAATTTGAGGTATTGAAAGGAGTCGTTATTCATATTCGTGTCATTATTGCAAAAGACAATTTACAAAAAAAAGCGGGTAATGCTGCCGTCATGTTGGAATTCCTTAATTTTTCGTAACATCGCAGCGCATCAATGAAGAAATAGTATGCACAACGACGCGGGCGCAGAAATTGCGCTATTATACCTGTTTATCGTAGCTGCGCTGGGTTCCTGGCTGGGAAATATCAAATACCGGGGCAGCGGCATGGGCGTTGCGGCCGTATTGTTTGTCGGACTGGCGGCAGGCGCTATCCGGCCCGATATTCAAATTCCCAAAGTGATAACCCTGTTGGGGCTGGCCGTTTTTGTATATAGTATTGGATTGAGCAGCGGGCCGTCATTTTTCGGCTCCATGCAAAAGCGGGGAGCTCAAAATGCGGGTTTTGCGCTGGTGGCGCTGGTCATTTTGTCGGTTGTCACCGCCGCTTTTCATTTGTTATTCCATTTTGACGCATCGGCATCGGCGGGTTTGCTATCGGGCGTAACTACTAATACGCCGGCACTGGCGGGTTTGCTCGACGCCATCCAGAAGCAGGGCGCCGACAATACCGACTACCAGTCGCAAAACGCCGTTGTTGGATATTCCATTTCTTACCCTATGGGCGTTCTGGGCACCATGATAGCGCTGCTGATTATGCGCAAATGGCTGCGGGTAGACATGGACAAGGAGGTGCAGTCGCTAAAAAGCGAATACCCCATCGAGCAGAATATTGTCAACCTCACTTTTGACATAGAAAATCCCGATGTAACCGGCATACCATTGCGGTCACTGCGGCAGCAGTACGGCTGGAGCGTAATGTTTGCCCGCCACCAACACGGAGATGAACTGGGTATTTGCCACCTGGAGACCCGCTTTGAATTGGGTGACAAAGTGAGTATCATCGGCGACGACGAAGAGGTGCAACGGGTGGCCAAAATAATCGGCAAGCCCAGCGAACAACAACTCGCCGACGACCGCACGGTCTTTGACGTGCGGCGTATGTTTGTCTCCAACCCCCGCATCGCCGGCCAGCCCATCAGTACGCTCGATATTGAAGAAGACTATGAGGCCCTCATCACCCGGGTGCGCCGCGGCGACGTAGACATGCTGGTGACGCGCGGCATGGTATTGGAATTGGGCGACCGCGTGAGGGTACTGGCGCGCCGCAAGGATATGCCCAGGTTGCAGAAAATTTTCGGCGATTCTTATGACTCGCTGAGTCAGATAGACCTCTTATCGTTCGGATTGGGCATGGGCCTGGGCATTATGCTGGGTTCCATCAAATTCGACCTGCCCATCGGCATTACGTTCAGCCTCGGTTTTGCGGGCGGGCCCCTGGTAGCGGGACTGGTGCTCTCCGCCCTGCGGCGCAGCGGGCCTATTGTGTGGACGCTGCCCTATTCTGCCAACCTCACCCTGCGTCAGATCGGACTGATGCTGATGCTGGCGGCCATCGGCATCAATTCGGGGCATACGTTTATGAGTACGATGAACAGCAGTGTAGGACCTTTGCTGCTGATGAGCGGCGCCGTAGTGAGCCTGGTCAGCGCCATGCTGGCTATGTTTATAGGCTATCGCTTTTTCCGCATACCCTTTGTGCTGCTAACCGGTATGTTGGCGCACCACCCTGCCAACCTGAGTTTTGCCAACGAAAAAGCCGGCAACAAGATGCCGACTTTCGGCTATGCGCTGACGTATCCACTGCTACTAATCGGCAAGATTTTGTTTGTGCAGTTGCTGTGGCAGATTCTTAGTAATTTGGGGTGATGCGGTTGTGGGGTGCCGTTGGCCGTTGTAGGTTGTAGGTTGTAAGTTGTAAGTTGTAGGTTGTAGGTTGTAGGTTGTAGGTTGTAAGTTGTAGGTTGTAAGTTGTAGGTTTTCTTCGTGTGGGTTGGGGGTTTGTTTATGGGTTTATGCACGGTTGCTCTCCCGCGCCCCCGGCCCCTGAAAGTGGCGACCCACCCGCGCACAGTCACAAAGTCGCAAAGTCGCACAGTCCAACAGTCCCCAAAAATCGCCCCCGCGCTCCTTCGCCAAGTCGCCCTTCCTGCACTAAGATCGCTCAGTCGCTCATCGGCGCTG
>DAINSQ010000221.1:0-6470 GCA_036741235.1 Saprospiraceae bacterium
TGTTGTGGGCGATTTTTCCGTCGCCCCTAAGCCCCCACCACGCACCGCTCACCGCAATGGAAACCCAACACCCCCCACAAACTCTGCGCAACTCCGCGCCAAACTCCTTTCACTCCGCGGTAAAACAAAAACCGGGCCCGCCCTGGCGACTATATTTTTACTTCACTTTTAATTATTGGCGTACTATCTTTGCACTTACAGACGGGATTTCACGCCTTAGGCGTATTGCGGAAAATATTAGTTTGGTGCATGTAAAACAATAACATCATGGACGTAAATGATATTTATAGTCAGCTTGATCATTCGATAACTAAATTTTCTGATATCCCTGTAGATGACAAGGAGGAATTGGAAAAAGTTATAGCATTTGGAATTTCCGCAATTGAGACAATAGAAGCATTGGTAGACGTAGTCCTGGTTCCAATTATAAATGCTAAAAATGAATTATTTAAATCCCGGGACGCTGAAAAAGTTCAAAATGCGCTAGTAGAAATAGCCAATAATATGTACGATGAATTGGATAATGCACAAGATATGGTCTTCAAATTTTCAGCTTTGAATGATAGTTTTCACAGGGAAATAGCGCCGGTTTTATCTAAATATTTTGACACGGAGGAAATAAATAGATGGGAAGAATTATTTAATTTGACAAAAAATACGCGTAGTCTTTCCTATGAAAGAGTTGAATCACTCATACCTAAAGTGAATGATTTTCTCGATTCCAGATTTTATTCGCCGGATTCAATAAAGGCAGATTTGACATTTAAGGAACTAAAAGATTATTTAGACGATATTATAGAAAATATGCGCGCTACTAAAAAGGAGATTCAAGCAGTCAAATCAAAATTCCTCCTCCTTATGGGATTAAAAGGGATAACCAGTATTACCGAAAATAAAATTGCTGGTGATAATAAAACAGAAGAGCTCGAAGATGTTTTGAATAATATCGTAGAATTGGTTAGTAAAGCCAGGATCGAAACCGCATTAAAAAGAATAGAAGACTTAACCAATCATAATTATCCTGAAATATTTGATGAAGTCATATTATATCAAAACCAATATTCTTCCGCAAGCAGAAATATTTCTTTGGGCCTGAATGAGGATAAAATAACTCTAAATAAAGTGGCTGATGGGATTTTACGTTTAGTAAACGAAATAAGAGAATTAAAAAAACTTACCTGATAAAATATGCAACGGACATTTTATTTGCCAATGTGTTCCTGAGCGTAAAACGACACGCAACAATACAAAACAAGCAATGAAGAAAATGTTTTTGCTCATTAGTCTGATTACATTTCAGATAGGGTTGTTTGCACAGCGTAATGACAAAACCTATTTGTTGGTACACGGCGCCTGGCATGGCGCTTGGTGTTGGAACAAGGTAATTCCAATAATGACCGATAAAGGATATAACGTCATTGCAATTGATCTGCCAAGCCATGGCAATGATACCACAAATGCAGAAAATATAACGTTTTCAGATTATGTTGAAAAGGTTACGGCAACAGCAAATAACATAGAAGGAGAAATAATTTTAGTCGGACATTCAATGGGGGGGACCGTAATTTCTCAAGCTGCGGAAATTTTAGGCAAAAATAAGGTTTGTAAACTCATATATGTAGATGCGTTCTTGCCTCAAAATGGAGAATCTGTAAGTTCGCTGGCTAGAATGATTGAAAGCAATTTGCCAAAGGACAGCACGCGTTTGAGCATTGGCGCAGGACTGGTTGTGAGTGAAAATGGAAAAACAAGCACTTTTAAACCTGAAATTGCTGATTTATTGTTCTATCACGATTGCTCGCAATCAGACAGGGATTTTGCCCATAAAAATATGAATAGACAGTCATTTGCACCCTTGGGAACGCCAGTGAGCGTTTCTGATAGCATATATGGAGCAATTCCCAAGTTCTATATTTTATGTACTGAAAGTCGAGACCTCGATAAATCAATTTTACCTGCCAGAGTTAAATGTGAGAAAGTAGTGAAATTAAAATCTGGTCACTCTCCTTTTTTCTCCAAACCGCGACAATTAGCAAAACTGCTGATGCGATTATAAGCTCCTTCACGATGGGTATGAAACTGCATTGCTATGGAGCGCGGCGGGTTGGTTATTTTTTCGCTATCTTGTGGTGGAAATACGCCGATCAGGCGAAGTGAAACCTATAACCCACAACCTACAACCTACAACCTACAACCTACAACCCACAACCTACAACTGTGCTATCACCACAAAAACACCTCTTCCAACTCCCCGAGGACATCCACTACCTCAACTGCGCCTATATGTCGCCCCTGCTGAAATCGGTAGAAGCGGCAGGTATGCTTGGACTACAGCGCAAGCGCAATCCGGTGATGATTTCGCCCGCCGATTTTTTTGGCGAAACGCAAGTCGTCAAGGAAAAATTCGGCAGACTGGTGAATGCGCAGGCGGCGCAGGTGTCGGTGATCCCCTCGGCCTCCTACGGGCTCAGCACGGCTATGGCCAATGTGCCGGGCCGCTCCGGCCAACACGCCGTGACGGTCGCCGACGAGTTTCCCAGCGGCGTCTATGCCATCCACGATTGGTGCAGACGCAACGGCACGACGATGCACACGGTATCGCCCCCGCAAGGCGCCGCGGCTAAAGGCGCCGAATGGAACCGCCGGCGGCTGGAAGCCATCGGCCCCGGTACGGCCGTGGTGCTGATGTCGTCGGTACACTGGACCGACGGTACGATTTTTGACCTGGAAGCGATTGGCCGCCGTTGTAAGGAAGCCGGCGCCGTGTTTATCGTCGATGGCACCCAGTCGGTCGGCGCCAAACCCATCGACGTGCAAGCAGCTCAGATAGATGCGCTGGTCGTGGCAGCCTATAAATGGATGATGGGACCCTACAGTATCGGTTTAGCCTGTTATAGCCCGTATTTCAACAACGGTTTCCCCCTGGAAAACTCCTGGATGACCCGCGCCAATGCCCACGACTTCACTTCGCTGACCAACTATACCGACGACTATTTTCCCGGCGCGGCCCGCTACGATATGGGCGAGTTCAGCAATTTTATGCTGATGCCCATGCTCGACGCCGCCCTGTCGCAATTGCTGGAATGGGAGCCCGCCCGCATCCAGGATTACGCCGGCCGCCTCACCGACCCCCTGATCGATGCGCTGCAGGCCAAAGGTTTTGGACTGGAAGACCCCGCATGGCGCGCGCAGCACCTCTTCGGCTTTCAACTGCCGCCACATTTGGATAAGTCCGCTTTGATGCAGCTTTTGCAGCGCAAAAAGATTTATGTGTCAACCCGTGGCAGCGCTATCCGGGTTTCTGCCCATGCCTTCAATACACAAGATGATGTGGAAGCATTGATGGAGGCCTTGGACTAATTTCGTCAAGCGATTTTTTTTTACAGAGTTAAACGGAGTAAAACGGAGTGACACAGAGCTTTACCTTGACTCTATGGAACTCCGTTTAACTCTGTGGTAAAAAAATCAGCTTCATTTGAGCGCAAACACTACATTTTCAGAAAACGCTTCCTGCTGATACCCTGCGCTGTGAGCAACTGCAAATAATACACGCCAGGTACATACCCCTGCAAATCAATAGTGCTGGTAAGCTCACCCGGCGCGAGAATCCCCATATTCTCCTGGTAAACTACTTTCCCGTTGCCGTCGATGATGGTCAGTACAAGCGCCGAAGCAAACTGGAGTTTGTAGTTCAGATTCAACTGATTTTCGGCAGGTACCGGATATACAACCATCGCCTGTTCTTCGTAATCGGCTGATTGGGAGCCATTTTCCCAATCGGCTGCCAAACTTGAACCCGGGGTGAGGAAGCGCAGCGGACTCGACCACTGGCTCCAGGTGCTGCCGCACAATACCGATACCTGAAATTGGTATTGCGACAATGGCAAGAGCCCCGCGACATCGGTAAAATTGACGGTAGTCGTGGGCAGATCCGTCCAGTTGGCGTCGCTGTTGAGCTTGTACCGCCAATCGTAGGCATCTACACCGGTGACGCTGCAATTCAAGCGAACGCTCGTCGGCATGAGATTGCTCACAAAGATTTGCCCCATACTGGGCGGAAAACATCCGGCGTCGAGTGTCGCAAACAGCTTGGATGCCGACCAGTCGGTCCACACAGCGCCGCATCGCACCGATACCTGAAATTCGTATTGTGTTGAAGCTGTCAAGCCGGTTAAGGCGAATGCATTGGCAGTAGTAGCCGGCAAATCGATCCAGTTGATGGCGCCGAGTACGCGGTAGCGCCAGTCGTAGCTGTCTACGCCGTTGAGGCTGCAATTTATTATGGCGCCGGAGGTTGTGATACCGGTGACGTATAACTGTGATACGTCGGGGATCGGACAGGGTATCGCGCTTGTGCTGAACAGTTGGCTCGCCGACCAGGCGCTCCATACGGGGCCGCACATCACGGCCACCTGGAATTCGTAGCTTGTCGATGCCGTCAATGCCGTAATATCGGTGAAATTACTGGTAGTAGCCGGCAATTCGACCCAGTTGGCGGCGCCCTGTACGCGGTAACGCCAGTCGTAGGCCCCAACGCCGCTTACCGAGCAGTTGAGGCGCGCCGATGACGAGGTGATATTGGTGGCAAACAGTTGAGCCGGCGTTGGCGCTACACAGTTGCCATCGGTAGTAAACGACTTGGCCGCCGACCAGTCGGTCCAAACGCCCTGACACAATACCGCCACCTGGAATTCATAGGCAGTGAATTGTTCCAACCCGCTGAGGTTATAAAAATTAAGGGTAGTGGCCGGCAGGTCTGTCCAGCTTGCGGCGCCCACGGGGCGATACCGCCAGTCGTATTGGTCTACGCCGCTCATGCTGCATTGCAAACGGGCGGAATTGGTCGTGATATTGCTGACCGACAATTGCGCCGGCGTTGGCGTGATGCAGGGCGGGGTATCGGTTGTAAAGGTCTGAGTAGCCGACCAGTCGCTCCAGTTTATATTGCATTGAACGGCTACCTGAAATTCGTAGGCGGTGGAGTGTATCAAGCCCGTCAATTGCACAAATGACGAATTAGTCGTGGGCAAATCGATCCAGTTCTGGGCGCCCACCGGCCGGTACCGCCAGTCGTATGCAATCATGCCGCCCAGAGAACAATTGAGCCAGGCGCTGTTGGTGGTAATGCCGTCGGCATACAGCTGGTTGAGGGCTGGCGGCGCGCAGGGGAGCGCCAGTGTTGTAAATCGCAATACACCCGACCAATCGCTGTTGGCGCCTCCGCCACATTGCGCCGAAACGCGAAATTCGTACAAAGTGGAAGCCGTTAATCCGCTTATATTCAATGTATTGGTTGTCGCGGCGCTGCTTTGCCAGGTAGTAGCGCCCACGGGGCGGTATTGCACCTGGTAACCCGTTGCGCCGGACACGGCATTCCAGTTCAGCGTAGCGGCGTTGGCGCTCAGGTTGGAAGCAGCCAAGCCGGACGGCACGGCGCAGGTAACGCCCTGAATCAACCGGGCCGTAGTGCCGCCCACCACGTATACGTTGTAGTCGCTGCCGATACAAAAGCCGTTGGCGTAGCTGCCCGGAATGGTCTGGTACCACGCCGGAGAACCGTCGCTGTTGACCTTGCAGAGCCCCATCTCAAACAAAGTGCCGGCTGCCAGGTAAACGTGGTTGTACTGGTCGATACGCATCTGGGCGTGTAGCAGAAAGGCGTTGGGACCGTCGGCGTCGGGCACAAACCACACCTGGTT
The DNA here is from genome assembly GCA_036741235.1 of Saprospiraceae bacterium. Lineage (GTDB taxonomy): Bacteria > Bacteroidota > Bacteroidia > Chitinophagales > Saprospiraceae > JABWBR01. The sequence goes on from DAINSQ010000221.1 coordinate 5,700, forward strand.
GCCTTGCGTGTCTGCCTTGAGGAAGGTAGATCCCCCCGAACCGCTATTGGGAAAACCGCTGATTACCGGCATATTGTCGCTGCCCACTTCTATCCTGAAGCCGCTCATGGGGTAGGTGTGGGTCCATATCAAGGCGCCGCTGGGCGATATTTTGCGGATCACCGTGCCGCCATTGGATACGTATTCGCCGTGCACGCAATAAGTATTGCCGAAGGCATCGCCGGCGGCGTCGCCGGCGGTGAGGCTATTCACACCGGGCAGGCTCCAGATATTATTGCCGTTTAAGTCGATCTTGGCATACCCGTTGATGCTGCCAATGGTGGCGCGTCCCGTTATGACGATATGATTGTCGGGCGTAAATTTGAAATTCAGGGCCTTGCCAATGCCCGCATTGTCGAAATAAGACCACAAGGCAGTCCCGGAAGGCGAAAACTTTTTGACTTTTGTGACATAACCGTTGGGCCCGCTGCCCATCCCCAATACGTATATATTGTTGGCATTGTCGATAATACATTTTTTAGTGGATGAGCCGTCAAAGCTGTTTTCGTACATATGCCGCCACAGCAAATTGCCGTTGGGGTCGAATTTCATGATGATGCTTGCCGCTTCTACCGGGTTGGAATAGCCCGACATAGACGTGCCCACTACCACTACATTGCCCAATTGGTCGGTCTCCACCCAGGAAGCCCTTTCCCAGCGCGTATTGTCGGTTTGATTGTACGTTATGTTCCAAAGCAAGGTACCTGCGGCGTTTCGTTTGGTGAGCGTGAT
>DAINSQ010000222.1:0-6357 GCA_036741235.1 Saprospiraceae bacterium
TAGGTTCTAGGTTGTAGGTTCTAGGTTGTAGGTTCTAGGTTGTAGGTTCTAGGTTCTATGTTCTATGTTCTGGTTTGACCTACAACTTACAACTTACAACCTACAACTTACAACCTACAACTTACAACTTACAACCTACAACCTACAACTACTTCCCCACCGCCGTCAGTTCGATGGCATTGCCGACGCGGCGGATATTGACAACATTTTCCTTGAGATTAAACAGGTAGGCTTTTACTTTTTCGAGTTCGACATAGCCGTCTTCGGGGCCGGCGGCCATGCTGCTATCGATATCCGTAGCGCCGATGAGGCTGCTATCGATATCCGTAGCGCCGATGATAGCCAGGGATTGTCGGCGGCGGTTGTAGAAAATAGTCCACTGTGCACCGGCGGTTGTCAGTTTGAGTACTTTGCCGCGTTTTTCCGAAGAACTGCTGTCATCAATAGTACTGACTGCGGTGACCTGCCCTTTGACAAGGCCGACATAAACGCCGTTGTCGGAGTCGAGCGAAAAAGAGAAAGCCCTGCCCTCATCGATAAGGAAAAGCGTACGCATATCGGAGGAAAAAGCGACCGTATTGATCATAGTGGCTTTTTTTTGAGTAACAGGTTTAGTTGGTTCAACCGTTCCGGGTATCGACTTATTGGCCACTTCGAAAGGGTTTTTGTTGTGAGATAGTTGTATGTACTGCTCAAAGGTAACAAAAAGCGCATCAATAGCCCAAAATTTTGAGCATATCATCGGCAGATTGCTCCTCCTGGTACAACTCGTCGACGATATTGCCCTGGGCGTCTTTATAAATCAGCACGTGTTTGGGTGATGGAATCAGGCAGTGTTTGATGCCGCCATAACCGCTGATGGAATCCTGATATGCGCCGGTATGGAAAAAGCCCAGGTAAAGCGGTTCTTCATCGTTGGGGTCGATAGAAGGCAGATAGACCTGGCTTTCATGGACCTCCGAGTTGTAATAGTCGGAGTTATCGCAGGTCAGCCCGCCGATATTCACGCGGCGATAATCTTTATGCCATTTATTCACCGGCAGCAGAATAAAACGTTCGCCGATACCCCAGGCGTCGGGCAGGCAAGTCATCAGGGAGTTGTCGACCATATACCACACCTCGGCGTCGTTTTGCTGTTTTTGGGCCAACACCGAAAAGATGGTAGCGCCGCTTTCGCCCACGGTATATTTGCCGAATTCGGTGTAGATATCGGGTTCGCGAACGCCTTCCTCCTCGCATTCGGAGAGGATAAGGTTCACGATTTCTTTGATCATATACTTATAATCAAATTCAAAGCCCAGCGAATTGCGGATGGGCATTCCCCCGCCGATATTGATTCCCGTCAATTCGGGGCAATTGCGTTTTACTTCGCAATACAGTTTAATCACCTTCTTGAGTTCGCCCCAATAGTAGAGAGCATCCCGGATGCCGGTATCAACAAAGAAGTGAAGCATTATGGGTTAAAACTTGGGGTTGGAGGCCACCTTTTCCTGATAAAACTTGAGCACATCGGCGTTGCGGATGCCCAGCCGGGAGGTATAAAATTCGAAATTGGGTTCTTCTTCGGTAGCCACCCGAATTCCGATATTACATTGCCCTTTGACATGGGCTTCGTAGTACTCGATCTCCTTCATATTATCGAGTACGGGGATCACATTGTTGAAGCCGTCGTTGATCAGTCCGACGATCTTTTCGAGGTAGTTGACGGGTTTGAAGCCGTTGCAAACAATAATGATATCCTTATCGATTTTGCCTTTTTCGTAGAGGCGGCGTATCAGATCGATATCAAAAGCCGAAGACGTTTCGAGTTGTACATCGTGGCGCACTACTTCATTGAGCACATAGCTAAAGTGGCAGCTTTTCGTGCAATAGCAATAGTAGTATTCGCCGTTGTACCCCAGCGATTTCATCGCGCGGTTGAACAGATTCCTTGCCCTTTTGATCTGAGAACCGATTTTAGGCAGGTAAGTAATTTTCATGGGCGTGCCGTATTTCCTGATAAGATGGATCAGCGGTACGCCGTTGAAAACCAAATACTCATTGTCAATATCAAATCCTTCTTGTGGAAAATAAAAGGTTTGATCAATGAGGTCGAAGTATTTGTTGGTCACTTCCGAGTGAGTTAATGGTTAAACAAAAGCATGAACCCCAGAGCGACGCATGCCACGAAGGCTTTGTCAAAACGTTGGCAAAAGTATTCAAAAAAACAAGTATTTTAATATTGTTTTGAAAATCTGTGAAAAGTAATGCGATTAACTTTTAACCAATGCCTCATCGAGGTTGTACAATAGCTGGGCGCATAACATCAGTGCGGCATGCCGGGCGGGGTCAATTTGCTGCCTGGGCAGCGGGTAATTGCCCGTTGCCAGGAGCCTCAAAGCCTTCTTTGGTTCGGTCTTGAAGCGTTGACGAGCGGTGTTGAAATAGACGGTGAGTTCCTTAATTTCTTTATTGCTGGATGGCCGCAGGAGAATACGCAGGAATAGTTGTTTTAAAGCAGCCGGATCTTCGGGATATGCGCTGACAATTTCCTGCGCCAACACGCGGGATGCTTCCATGACTTGAACGTCGTTTTGCATGGCCAGCGCCTGCAGCGGCGTATTGGTTTTCTGACGGCGCACCTCGCAATTGTCGCGTGTGGGAGCGTCAAAAAGTGTCATTACCGGATGTGGAAGCGTGCGTTTCCAAAAGGTATAAAGCGAGCGTCGATAGAGATCAGCGCCTGTATCTTGCACGTAAGTGGTAAGTATCCCCCTGTTTTCCCCTGCATTGGTTTCTTCCCATAGTCCCGGCGGCTGATAAGGTTTGACGCTGGGGCCGCCTATTTCGCGGTTCAGCAATCCGCTGGTGGCCAGCACATAATCGCGCAGTATTTCAGCCGGCATGCGGTGACGGGGGCCGTGCGACAGGAAGCGATTTTCGGGGTCTTGCGCGCGCGCTTTTTCGCTGATGCGCGACGACTGCCGGTACGTAGCCGACAAAACGATTTGGCGCATCATTTTTTTGATATCCCAGCCTTTGTCCATAAAATCCACCGCCAGCCAATCTAGAAGTTCGGGATGAGTCGGCAGCGCGCCCTGATTGCCGAAATCTTCGACCGTGCGCACGAGTCCTTGCCCGAACAACATTGCCCAAAGGCGATTGACGTATACGCGCGCGGTCAGCGGGTGGTCGGAGCTTGTCAACCATTGCGCCAGGCCCAGGCGGTTGCCGGGCCATTTCCGGCTGTAGGGTGCGATAACGGATGGGGCTACCGGCTTCACCGGACGGTCGGGACTGTCGTAGTTGCCTCTTTTGAGCACAAAGGTCGGCCTCGGCATTGAATCATTCATGACCATCACCCGCACAACGCCGGTATCTCGTTTATTGATAAACTGCAGAATGCTTGTTACGTCAGCATCGGAGATGGGCATTGCGGGCGCATCGGCATAATTGCGGGCGGCGGCGGCCTGTACGGCGTCCATTTGGAGGCCTTTTTCGGCTACATTATTGAAAAAGGCGTAGAGCCCGTAGTAGTCTTCCTGGGTAAAGGGGTCGTATTTGTGATCGTGGCATTTGGCGCATTCCAGCGTGATGCCGAGTATCGATTTGCCGAGCGTATTGGCGCGGTCGGCCACATACGATGAGCGGTATTCTTCATCGATCACCCCGCCTTCTTGCGTAATGGGATGATTTCGGTTGAAGCCGGTGGCGAGAATTTGGGCTTTAGAGGCATTGGGCATCAGGTCGCCGGCGAGTTGCCAGGTGAGAAACTGGTTGTAGGGCAGATTGGAATTAAAGGCGTGAATCACCCAATCGCGCCAGGGCCACATTGAGCGGTAGCTGTCATCCTGGTAACCGTGGCTATCGGCGTATCGGGCCGCGTCGAGCCATTCCAGGGCCATTCTTTCGCCGTAGGCCCTGGAGGCTAGCAGAGAATCTACCCGTTTTTCGTAGGCATCCGGGGAGGTGTCTTTGATAAATGCGTCAACCTGTGCAGGTGTAGGGGGCAGGCCGGTGAGGTCAAGACTTACCCGGCGCAGCAAGGTAACACGATCGGCTTCGGGGGCGGGCGACCAGCCTTTTTGTTCGAGGCGTTGTAAAACAAAGTTATCGATGGGCGACCGGGGCCACCTGGCATTGCGCACTTCGGGCGGCTTTGCTTTGGCAGGCGGGATGAAAGCCCAATGTGGCTTGTAAACTGCGCCCTGCCTGATCCATTTTTCCAAAACCGCTTTTTCGTATTCGTTCAGCGAGAGTTTGCTATCGGGCGGCGGCATTACTTCTAGCGGGTCATCGTGGCGAATGCGGCGTATTAACTCACTTTGCTCAGGTTTGCCGGGCACGATGGCAAAAGCGCCGGGGTGTTCGGGTAGTTCGGCCAAAGCGTCGCTGGCAACATCAAGGCGCAGCCCTGCTTCGCGTTTGTTGGCATCGGGGCCGTGGCAGGCAAAACACTTATCGGCCAAAACAGGCTTGACGTGAAAGTTGAAGTCGACCAGGGCGGGCAAAGATTCTCCATCAGCCTCCCCTGCAACAGGGTCCGGATTGGCGCAAAAATCAAGCGCGGTTATGAGGCAAAGCGCAGCGCAGATTGGAAAAAAAAACCGGACCATAGCCAGGGTAAAATTGTATGGGGACATGGAGAATGAAAAATTTATATTGAATTCTTCATTCTCCTTATCTCCCGGGCTGCATTGTTATAATTCCATCACAAAACCTTTGATCTTGTATTTTTTGATCAGGCTTTTGTTATAGCCGTCGGCGCTGGTTTGGGTATCGAATGGGCCGAGAACCACGCGATAGGGGGTTTTGGTATTTGCCTTATTTACATTGATCAGCAAATTATTAAAACCCTTCTTTTTGAGTTCGTCGATACGGCGTTCGGCGTTTACCAGGTCGGCATAGGCGCCGATTTGTACGCCGTAGCCTTTACTGATTGGTTTGAGTACTTCTGCGCGGTAAGTGCCGTCGGTAACGGGCAAGGCAGTGGTTTTGGTTACCGTGCCGCCTTTGGCAGTCAATTGTTTATCAAGTTCTTTAGGCGTTGTAGTTGATTTGGGCTGGACTGATTTTCCGCAGCAGGGTTTGCCGTCGCCCAGGGTAAGCAATTCCACCATCACTTTCACATGGCCGTCGCGGATCATATCGATGCGTTCGGCGGCGGCGCGAGAGAGGTCTATCACATGGCCTTTGCCTTTGGCACAGGCGACGCAGCAATCGTTGATGCGCACGGTAACAGATTCGTCGTTATCGAGGCGTGTTACGCGCACGATAGAACCGACGGGCAGGCTGCCGTGGGCGCCGGTGAGGGCTTCTTTGTCGTAGCGCTCGCCGCTGGAGGTCGTTCGTCCGTGCAATTTATCAGCATAGTAACTGGCGAGGCCCGTTTCGGCATATTGTGCCTGTACCAGGCTTGTTGTTGCAAATAATAACCCTGCTAGCAGGAATAGATTTTTCTTCAACATGATGTTTTGTGTTTTAGGAATGCTCATGGCGCCGCTTGGGCGGTGAGGCAAAATATTCAACGCGAATTTCGTTCAGGCAAGGTATAACATTTTGTAATAATATGCAACACAGTGATGCCGAAATTAGGGTAACAGCATAACTTTGAGCCTGTTTTTCAGGCTGTCCTGTAATGATTAAACAACTATGGTATTAATAGTCAACACAAATAAAACAACTGCATGAAAACCTCATTATTTGCCTTGGTCCTGCTTTTACCGGCAACCGTAACTGGTATCAAAGCCCAGAATGCTGTAATCAGCAAACTGGATTTTACCGTACAAAACACGCTTGATGTCGATTTTTGGGACGACAACAGCGCAATTTTCAAGTACGAGACCGCCGACAAACAGGTCAAAACGGCGCGAACTGTTGACACCCTGTTTTCATACGCCCAGAATATGATCGAAAAGAAACTGAAAATCGATCTCGACAAAAAAACGGTAGCCGCAGACAGTAAACTGGCCGGATTGGGCAAAATGACGGGTTTTCCCAACGAAAAAATCAAAGACGCAGTAGCTTCAGGCAAATACGACAAATACCTGGATATGAACATACAAATCGTATCGGGAGGTTCAACGACTACGTCCAGCGGCCCTTTTGCCAAAAAGAAGCAAAAAGTGGATATGATCGTAGAGATGACAGTGTACGATACAAAAGGAAAGGAAACCGCGCATTACAAAAAGCGCACCAGGATGGACGAAGTAAAAACGTCAACCAGCCTTTTCGGATTCAGCAATGAAGCCACCCTTACGGGCAATGAAGTATTTGCCTTATTCGTCGAGGCATTGGATAATGCGTTGGCTTCAAAAAAGTAAAGTATCTATTTAGGTTGACCGTGTTATTCGCGAATTGCGAACCCGCACCCCTAAC
>DAINSQ010000223.1:0-6331 GCA_036741235.1 Saprospiraceae bacterium
ACTTACAACCTACAACCTACAACGTGCAAAGACAAATCAGACTTTTCCTGCCCGAAATCGTATACGGGGGCATAGACGGCAGCGTAACCACCTTTGCAGTAGTAGCGGGCGCTGCGGGCGCTCATCTGGCCAGCGAGGTGGTGATCATTTTGGGTTTCGCCAATTTGTTTGCCGACGGCTTTTCGATGTCGGTAGGCAGTTATTTATCCAATAAATCGGATTTACACGCGTATGAACGCCTCAAGCGCAAAGAATACGATCAGGTCGTAAACGCCCCTGAGAAAGGCAGGGTGGAGATCCGGGAAATCTATATACGCAAGGGCTTTGCCGGCGAATTGCTCGACAGGGTAGTAGAGCGCATCACTGCCGACAAAGACGTATGGGTCGATACCATGATGAAAGAAGAGCTGGAACTAACACCCACGCCCAAGTCGCCGTTGGCTATGGCCGTTGCGACGTTCTCCTCTTTTGTTGTTTTGGGCTTTGTGCCTTTATTGGTGTATTTACTCGATCTGACCTCCGGACTCAATATCCACCTTTTCGGCTGGGCCTGCGGGCTTACCGCGCTTGTATTTTCAGGCATAGGCATACTTAAAAGTTATATCAACGAACGCAGCATCTGGCGCGGCATGGCCGAAACGCTTACCCTCGGTATCTGCGCAGCCTCCGTGGCGTATGCAGTAGGTTATTTACTAGAGCGGCTTTTTTAAACCGGAATAATACCCTAAAATTGCCATTTTTGCCTTCCGGCTGCTTAACTTCGGGCGCCGGGAACTAACACCAATGGCATGAAACCTATTTATGTAGCGGCAACGGGACAGCACGTAGGTAAAACCACGACTACGCTGGGCATACTGGCGGGGCTCAGGGAACGGGGCATTCGCGCCGGCTATTGCAAACCGGTGGGCCAGCAACACATCGAGGTGAGCGGCATAATAGCCGATAAAGATGCCGTGTTGTTCGCCGACTCGGTGGGGTTCGCCATTAACCCCGATTGGCACAGCCCCGTGGTGATCGGCCAGGGCGTTACCAAAGCTTTTATCGATAATCCCGATCAATTTCGCTTCCGCGAGCGCATCCTGGCCGCCCGGGAGTATCTCACCAGCCAATACGACGTAGTTGTCTATGAAGGCACCGGCCATCCCGGAGTGGGCAGTATAGCCGATTTATCCAACGCCCAGGTGGCCCATATGCTCGGCGCCGGCGTGGTGATGGTGGTGGAGGCCGGCATCGGCAATACCATCGACCGGCTCAACCTCTGCCTGTCGCTGTTCCGCGAACATCAGGTGCCCCTCTGGGGCGTGATTATCAATAAAGTATACGCCGATAAAATGGACGAGGTGAGCTACTACCTGCGTAAACGCCTTCAGGAACTGGATATACCCCTGCTCGGGCTTATTCCCTACGACCGCTCGCTGTCTTTCCCTATCATGGAGGCTATCCGCCAGGCCGTTGAAGGCCGGGTGATTATGAACCGCGATAAAATGGGCAACCGCGTAGCCGAAATTATCGCCGGCTCGCTGGTCGACGTCGATGAGTTTAATAGCTTCGAAAATACGTTGCTGGTGGTTAGCAGCAAACGCCTCGACGAGGCCCTGCACAAGGTGAGTATGATTTCAGAACTCAAACAACTCGACCAATCGCCCCTCTCCGGCGTGATCGTCACCGGCGACGGCCGCCATGCCGATTGGGTGGAGGATTTTGATTTTAATCACCCCTATTTTGAAAAAAATAAAATACCTGTAGTCGCTACCGCCCTGGATACCTACGGCTCTGTGGTAAAGATAAGCCGCATCGAGGTGAAAATCAATACAAGCACGCCCTGGAAGGTCAGCCGCGCTATCGAGTTGATCCACCGCCATGTAAATTTTGACGAACTGCTGCAAAAAATGCAGTAAGGTGACAAAAGTTATTTGGACTGATTCCAAATTAATTTTACTTTGCTCGTCAAATCTGCTTGTTATGCGCGCCAGGGCTACCTTTGTATCATTCCTTTCACCCGAAGACGTTCAACTTCCTTTCCCTTTACCTGTTATTCAAGCAAGGGATAAGAAGCATAAGTGTTGCAAGAAATATAAAAAAGGAAAACGCTGTAGAAGCTGCCCGAAAAGGGAGTGATGCAGATCGCGAAGCAAAATATGGCTCAACACCAACTCATCAGTTCCGGCGCTCCCTGGGAAAGCGTCGTAGGATATTCAAGGGCGGTGCGCGTCGGCAATCTGGTAGAAGTTTCGGGCACGACCGCAGTTGAAAACGGCGCCGTGGCTTTTCCCGGCGACGCCTACGCCCAAACCCGGCTTATTTTGCAAATCATTGAAAAAGCCCTGCACCAGGCAGGCGCCCGACTCGAAAATGTGATCCGAACGAGGATTTACGTTACCGATATTTCACAATGGGAAGCCGTCGGACGCGCCCACGGCGAAGTTTTTGCCAACATCCGCCCCGCCACAACGATGGTGGAGGTGAATGCCCTGATCGACCCCGCTATGCTGGTGGAAATCGAGGCGACGGCAGTGTGTGGGTTCTCTGTTGTCGGTTTATAGGTTTATAGGTTTATAAGTTTATGAATAAACCCATAAACTTATAAACCCATAAACCTCCCGACTTCCCTTCGGTCAGTACGGGACTCCCTTCAGTCGCATAAACCCATAAACAAAAAGAGAATAGAAAACATCAAAATATGCAGTGGAAAAAAGGGGGAATCATCCTCGTAACAGTAATGGCAGTACTACTATTGGCCATTGACGTACAAGCGCAATGCCCTATGTGCCGCATGTCGGCAGAAAGCAACCTCAGCAATGGGGGTACGGCAGGGCAGGGGCTCAACACCGGCATTCTCTACATGCTGGCGCTGCCCTACCTGATCGTGGCTACGATGGGTTATCTGTGGTGGCGTAATCGCCGCAAAAACTACGACGACCAGAAAGAGGCTATCGAGGCCTGAACCTGGTGGCTGTCGCCCGTTTTATGATGGCGGCCATTGCCGTTGCCGTTGCTATGCCCGTTGCCGTTGCGTAACTCGTTATCCTGATAGGAAGACAAAAACAGCAGCAGCCAGCCGGCCATAAACAGCAGTCCGCCGAGGGGCGTTACCGGGCCCAGCCAGGCCCAGTCGAGGCCGGTCCACTCGCGGGTGCTCAGCAGGTAAATAGACCCCGAAAACAAGGCGATGCCCGCGGCAAATGCCCAGCCTGCCCATACCAGGAACTTCGTCTTGCGGAAATACAGCAGGATGGCTATCGCCAAAATGGCAAAAGCATGGTAAAAGTGATAGCGAACGCCGATCTGAAAAGAGTCGATTTGATCAGGTGAGATCTTGCCTTTAAGACCATGAGCGGCAAAAGCGCCCAGGATGACCGCTACCAGAGCCAGGGCGCTGCCTAGCCGAAAGAAAGTTTTTCTCATGTATGTTCTATTTTGTGTCCAGGGTTAGATATTTGTTTGGTAGTTCTGACGCAAAGATGCAACACTGGTTACAATCCTCAAAACCAAAATTATGAACAATCTCCGTATACGCAAAATTTGGACGTTAGCATTACTGATATTGACCCTGGCCCTCGGCGCCTGGCACTATTTTTTTCGGCTGCCGTTTGTGCCTGTTCACCCCCTGGAAGCGCTCTCCGTCAACGCCCCGCTGAGCGTGGTTGCGCCCCGCTGGGATTTCAAAACAATCCGCACCGATACCGCCGCCAATGATTGGACCCTCAAGCTTTGGGCCGCTTTCCCCTCAATATTGGAGGATATGCGCCATATCGACCGGTTTCTGAGCGGCAACGGCTTTCCACAGTACCCGCTGCCTGTTACGTGGGCGCTCCAGAACCCCTCCCGGCAGTCGCCCGACGTATTGGCTATCGTCAACCTGCGCAGCACGGGATTCTCTTCGGGGCAGCTTTTGCAAAAAGTCAACTACAACGAGGCCGGCTATCGCGGCCATACGCTATACACAGTGCGCACCGGCGGCCCCGAACGGCTTACGCTGGCCATGTACCGCAACCTGTTGCTCATCTCCCCGCAGCCCATCATGGTAGAAGAAGCCATCGGGCAATTATCGCGGCGCTACAGCCACGTCTTTCGCGACGGCGATTTTCGGCGGGTATACCGCAAGGGCGACAACAAGGCGCCCTACACCTTGCTGCTGCATACCGATTACCTTGACGATGAAATGGCCGGCTGGCTCAACAACGCCGCCGTGGCCGATGCCGGTCGCCTCAAAGACCGGATCAGTTGGGCCCGCATAGACTTGCGCCCCGACGGCGACGCCTGGGTCGTCAGCGGCAAGGCCGCGCCCCGCCACGGCGCCCTGCTGCCCGGCAACTACGTAGAAGCCGCCCCTATGCCCAGCTCGCTGCTCAACGTGCTGCCCGGCAACACCGCCGCCTTCAACAGGGTGTCTATTCGTCATTTTCCCTCGTTCAGCCGCAGCCAGGGCAACGAGCGACTACTGAAATACGTAGCCCCCTGGGCCGGCTCCGAAACAGCCCTGGTCGTCACCGAACCCATCAAAGGCAATGTCGACGCCCACCGCTTTCTCGTACTCTCCTGCAAAGACCAGTCCCTGGCCGAACAACTACTCGCCGACCTCCTCAAAACCGGGGGCGAACTGGGTAGCTACGAATACCAGACCTTCACCATCCGCCGGCTGCTCGACGAACACCTGCTCGACGCCTGGTGCACCGGCCAACCCGGCTGCCTGCGCAATCCCTGGGTGCTCAACCTGGGCGACTACGTCGTCTTCGCCGCCGACCGCGCCGCCCTTGAAGTGTGGATCGACCTTAACCTGGTAGGCAACACCCTGGCCCGCAAAGAAGACTTCCTGCAACTCCATGCCCGCCACCTCAAAGCCGCCGCCGCCCACAGCTACCTCAACGGCTTCCACCTGCTGCCCCTGGCTCGCTCCTACGCCTCCACGGAAGCGCTGGCCGCGCTGGCCCCGGCTTTTGGGCAAGTGGAAGTAACCCTCGACCCCGCAGGCGGCGTCATTGCCATCAAAGGGCGCTGGCAACCCGGCGGCAATACCCCGGCTGTCGCCGACAACAGCGCCATAGCCTGGAAAACCCTGCTCGACACCGAAGCCCACGGCGCCCCCGCCGTATTGGCGCTGCCCAACGGATATGCCATTGCCGTACAAGACACCGCCCGCCAGCTCTACCTCTTCAGCGCCGACGGCGTATTGCAATGGAAACGCACCCTCGACGGACTGCTTCGCTCGCCGGTATATGCCCTCACCCCCGGCAATGCCGCCACTCCGCTGCTCCTTTTCAACACCGCCGACAACATCTACCTCACCGACCTGCGCGGCGAGCCCGTCAACAACTTCCCCATACACCTGCAGTCGCCCGCTGCCAATGGACTTCTGCCCGTCGACTTCGACAATACCCGCGACTACAACTTCTTCCTGGCCTGCGCCAACGGCAACCTCTACGGCTATAACCTCGCCGGCCGCCCCCTCGACGGCTGGAACCCCCTCATGGGCGTCGGCCCCGCCCGCCACGACATGCTGCACCTCCAAACCGCCAGCAAAGACTACCTCGCCCTGCTCAACGACGGCGGCGAGCTGCACGTATGGCGCAAAGACGCCGGCTACCGCTTCGCCCCTATCAAATGGCAGGGCGACTTCCCCTCGCCCCTCTATTGCCAAAACCTGCCCGACAGCTCTAAACTATCGGTCTACAACCGCTTTGTAGCCGTCACCGCCGCGGGCAGCGCCCAGGTCGTCAACCTCGAAGGACAGCAATTCCGGCTAAGCCTGGCGCCTCCCGGCGTCAACAACGCGCGATTCGCCTTCGGCGACGTCACCGGCGATGCCCGCTTCGACTACGTCAGCCTCTACGACACCACCCTGGCCGTTTATGCCTACGAAGGCAGCCAATTTAGGCGGATAGCCCGCTACGGCCTCGGCTGGTCGCCCGACGGCGTCTTCATCACCAACCTTCCCGGCGAAGAAAAATCCGCCATCGGCCTGTGGAGCGCCTCCCGCCGCCGTATCGAACTACGCTACGCCGACGGCCGCCTTTACCCCGGCTTCCCGCTGGCGGGGACTACGGCGTTTACGGTTGTAGATCTCTTTGGCACACGCCAGCGCCTGCTAATAGTGGCCAATGGAGATAGTGTGTATGCCTATAGGGTGGGGGGTAGGTGAGTTCCTCCGGGACGCTTGCGCGCAGTACGCTACTGGGCACAAATTGGCGGGATGCTGAGTTATGGGATAAAAGGGCATGCAGCTTGATAGGCAGGGGCTAACGGTACCGGCTGCTTTAGCTGCCGGATGCCTGGTTGTTTGAATCGTGGATTCCGCGAAAAGGAGCGCCTGGGGATCATTTTTAATCAGGAT
>DAINSQ010000224.1:0-6270 GCA_036741235.1 Saprospiraceae bacterium
TAGCCAAATCGAAGATTCGACGAAGTCAATTGACGAATGTCCAAACATGCTCTAAATCTCAATATCTTTTTCGCTCACCACATGGCCGTGCATACAGCGCAGGATGCGGGCCGGGAAATGCTCCAGGATGCGGTAATCGTGAGTAGCGAATAAAACTGCGGAATTATTGAGTTTCGCCAATTGGCGCATCAGCAGCAGGATATCGTCGGAGGTTTCGGGGTCGAGGTTGCCGGTGGGTTCGTCGGCGATGATAAGTTCGGGGCTATTGAGCAGGGCGCGGGCGATCACCACGCGTTGTTGTTCACCTCCCGACAACTCGTGGGGCATCTTGCGTTCGCGGCCCGAGAGGTCGACCATTTCCAGCACTTCGGCTATGCGTTTGCGCAGGGCGGTTTCTTCTTTCCAGCCGGTAGCTTCGAGTACAAAGCGCAGGTTGGCCTCCACGCTGCGGTCTTGCAGCAGGTTAAAATCCTGAAAAACGATACCCAATTTGCGGCGCAACAGCGGGATAGAATTGCGGTTGAGCGAGCGCAGATCGAAGCCGGCAACTTCGCCGAGGCCTTCTTTTAGGGGTAATGCAGCGTAAAGCAACTTAAGCAGGCTCGACTTGCCGCTGCCGGTTTTGCCGATGAGATAGGTAAATTCCCCTTTGGCAATTTGCAAGTTAACTCCTTCCAGCACTCGTGTAGTTTGCTGGTAAATATTGACATCTTTGAGCCTAACAATCAAATGCTCCATAACTTTTACAACAAATTGACGGTCATTCGGTGTTTTATGGTCGTATACTTGTTATACATTTGCATCACGGTCCGTTTTTAACAACCAACACACCCGTTATGAAAAAAATATATTTCATTGCCATTGCTATGATCGCCGTAGCGATACTCATTTTTACCACGGCTGCCGAAGATATGAGCACCTACTCAACTTTTTCCGACGCCGCCCGCAGCGGGAAGAAGGTAAAAGTAGTGGGCCAACTCGCCAAAGATAAGGAAATGTACTACAATCCCGAAAAAGACCCCAACTACTTCAGTTTTTACGTTACTGACGCCTCGGGCGAGGCGCACAAGGTGGTGTTGTTGGGTGAAAAACCGCAGGACTTCGAGCTTTCGGAGCAAATAGTAGTGACCGGCAAGATGAAAAACGACGCTTTTGTCGCCACCGATATTTTGATGAAATGCCCTTCCAAATACAAAGACGAAGAGCTCAATATTAAAAAAGAGCAACAGGGCTAGTTGAACACTCATGGAGCAAACAATCACGTATATCGGAGAGCACCTCTGGCCGGGCAGGATCGGCCACGCAGGTATCCTGCTCGGCTTTGTCGCCGCGCTGCTGGCCGCTGCGGCCTATTTTTTCGCCACCCAGCGCCGCGACAGCCCTGAAGCCGCACAATGGACCAGGATAGGCCGCTGGGCCTTCGCGTTGCACGGCGTCGGCATCCTGACGGTAATCGGTATGTTATTTTACGTAATGACTCGTCAGTATTACGAATACCAATACGTACAGGCCCACGTTTCCGCCGATTTGCCATTCAAGTACATCTTTGCCGCCTTTTGGGAAGGCCAGGAGGGTAGCTTCCTGTTATGGATGTTCTGGCATATTGTATTGGGCCTTGTGCTGATGTTCAGATCGGGTAGTTGGGAATCGCCGGTGATGTCGGTATTGGCATTGATACAGGTCTTCATCGGCAGTATGATTCTTGGTATTTACATTGGTTGGGGCGACGACCCATTCAAGCTGGGCAGCAATCCCACCTTGTTGTTGCGCCAGGTGATGGACGCCCCCATTTTCAATCAGGTCGACTACGTGAGCCGCCTCAGCGGCAACGGTTTGAACCCCCTGCTTCAGAATTACTGGATGACCATACACCCACCTACGCTTTTTCTGGGTTTTGCCTCTACCGCCGTGCCTTTTGCCTTTGCCATTGCCGGCCTTTGGTTGCGCAAGCACACCGAATGGCTCAAACCCGCCCTGCCCTGGGCTTTGTTTAGCGGGGCTATTCTCGGCACCGGCATCCTCATGGGCGGCGCCTGGGCCTACGAAGCGTTGAGCTTCGGCGGCTACTGGGCCTGGGACCCCGTCGAGAATATGTCGCTGGTGCCCTGGCTCACGCTGGTGGCCGGCATTCATACTACGCTGATTGCCCGCTCTACCGGTTATTCGATCAAAAGCAGCTATGTCTTTTACCTGCTCACTTTTGTGTTGATTGTGTACTCCACTTTCCTTACGCGCAGCGGGGTGTTGGGAGATACCTCCGTACACGCTTTTACGGAAATGGGGCTGGAATCGCAGTTGGTATTGTTCCTGGGCTTTTTTGCCATACTCTCGCTTGCCGCTTTTTTCGCCCGCTTCAAAGGTGTGCCTTCGCCTGCCACTGAAGAAAAAATCACCTCCCGCGAATTCTGGATGTTTATCGGCACGCTGGTATTGTTTTTTTCGGCCATCATCATTACGGGGTCTACCTCGCTGCCTGTTTACAACAAAATAATGCAATTTTTCAACCCTGCTTTTGAAGGTCGGGTGATCACCGAACCGGAGCCGCACTACAACAAATATCAATTGTGGATCGGCGTTTTTGTGGGGTTATTGACGGCGGCGGCCCAGCTTTTGCGCTATCAGGGCGCCAATTGGGAAAAGCACAGGGTCTCGTTTTTGCGCCATACCGGCGCGGCCCTGTTGTTGGCGCTGGGCATCTCCTTCTTAACGACGCTTTGGATTGAAGTAAAAGATATTCGCCACCTCGCCTTGTTATTCACCGCCTGGTTTGCCGTAGCGGCCAACGCCGATTACCTGATTACCTTTCTGCGGGGCAACCTGAAGGCCGGCGCGTCTACGCTGGCGCATATCGGCTTCGGCATTATGCTCGTCGGTATTCTGGCTTCCGGGCTCAACAAACGTTTTATTTCCAGTAATCCATTTATCATGGACGGGCTGATCGAAGGATCCGACGAACAAAGCCTTCGCAATAACATCCTGCTGTTCAAAGGCGCGCCTATGCAGATGGGGGGCTATGAGGTGACCTACACCAAAGACACCCTCGACAAATTCTCCCGCACGTATACCGTCAACTACAAAAAGCGGGATCAGCAGGGCAATATCGTCGAAGAATTCGAATTGCATCCCAATATTTTATACGACAAATCCTTTTCGAAAGTCGCCGCCTCCAACCCCTCTACCCGGCGCTACCTCGATCGCGATATTTTTACCCATATCGCTTCACTGCCGCAAATAGAGATGGACATGGAGCTGCGCCGGCAACGCGAGGACAGCCTCAACTACCGCCGCTTCGACGTCGTAGAAGGCGGCGCGGTGAATTTCATCGATACGGTAGAGATTCGAGATCGCGATACCTCCGTGCTCAAACGCTACACCATCGAGGTCGAGTCGGTGTCGCGCAATGCCCTGCATCCCGATTACAAACCCGAGCCGGGCGATTTCACCGTGGGCGCCCGCTTGCGTGTGAAGCGCGACGACGAAGATACCACCTATATGGCCGAGCCCATGCTGGTTTTGCGCGAAGACATGCTGGTGAGTTATCCCAGCCAGATCAATGAGATCAGCACAAAAATCAAATTGACCGACGCCATATTTACGCAGTTATTCGCCGGTGAAGACCAACTGGGCTACCGCGAGTTTGAGCTTACCCAGGGCGATTCTGTGAGCCTGGGCGGCGTCAGCATAAGGTTTGCAGGTTTCAACAAAAAACCTGAGAATCGCGACTACAAAGCTGAAAAAGGCGACGTAGCGGTGAGCGCCGTACTCGAAATTCGCGATGCCGACGGCAAAACCTATGAAGCGCAGCCTGTTTACCTCATCAGGGGCAATCAACCCTTCAACCTGAAAGACCAGGTCGAGGCTATCAGGTTGCACGCGCGTTTTACGGGTATCAACCCCGAAAAAGAAAGCGCGACGATCAATATTGCGGTGACCGGCAAAAAGTCCTACCAGGTACCCTTTGAAGTGGCCACTAACTCATTGCGCTCCGATTATATCGTACTGGAAGCCATAGAATTTCCCGGTATCAATCTTTTCTGGCTGGGTTCGCTGCTCATGATGGCAGGGTTGGCCCTTGGCATGTGGAACCGCATGCGTCGTAGTCATGCCTGAACGCATCGCCCTGATTGGCGCCGGCAGGGTAGGGGGCCATCTGGGCAGGGCCTTGCACAAGGCGGGCTGGCCGGTCGTACAGGTCTATAGCCGTCATGCGGAAAAAGCCCGAATGCTGGCTGTGCAACTGGGAACAGCGCATACAACCGACTTGTCCGCTATTACGCAAGATGCCGATATCTATATCATCGCCGTAAGCGACGATGCCATAGGCGCCGTGGCGGGGGATTTGCAGTTGCCGCAAAGCAAGTTGGTCGTACACACCTCGGGGGCTACGCCATCTGTCGTATTGCAATCAAAATTTGCGCGATACGGGGTATTTTACCCTTTGCAGACTTTTTCTCTCGACCGCGAGCCCGATTTTTCTACCCTACCAATATGTGTATTTGCCGGCGATGAGGCCGGCCGTGATCTGCTCGAGCGGCTTGCCCGTTCGTTGGATTCGCCCTGTTACCCCGTTGACGACCATCAGCGGTTTGTATTGCACGTGGCGGCTGTTTTTGTCAATAATTTCACCAACTACCTTTATCAGGTCGGTGAAGACATCGTCCACTCCAAGCAATTATCATTTGACCTCCTGCGCCCGCTGATCCTGGAAACCGCGCAAAAAATACAATCGGCCTCTCCGGGGGCCATGCAAACGGGGCCGGCCATCCGCGGCGATGCGGCCACCGTGGAGCGCCACCTGGCCTACCTGGCAGCCCGGCCCGAGTATGCGGAGTTGTATCGGTTGATTACCAAGGGGATCAATCCGGAACTGGGTTAAGACATCGAATACAAAGAGAGCAAGCCGGTTTTCTTGAATTTATGAATAGATAACTTTCAGCTTCACCTACTTTCGGGATAGGGAACGGGGATAAAAGCAGTAGCATTAAATGTTAGCAAATATGTATAGCGCAATAAATTTCGGTACGGGTAGGTTTGAAGAGAAAAAATATCTTCTTATGAAAAAAATAACAAAATCAATTTTAGGCATTTTGGCGGTTTTGGCAATTCTATTTGCAGCTACTGCATTTATGATAAGCGATCCTGATCCAGACCTGATAAAAGAGAAGATAAGTCAAAATGACCGAATTTCATTATCAGACCTATCGACAAAAAATTTAGAAGCTGGAATGTTCAAGACTACTGTGGAATTCAGTCAGAACAGGTTTGAAAACACACCCAAAGCGTTTTATGGACAAGAAATAATCATTAGCGGCAATCCAAAGCTTGACCGTATTTTGATAGGCGTAACCAATAATTTGATATCAAGAGTTGAAATTTGGAACCGGAATGAATTGATTGAGACCAAAGAACTTGGGTTTATGGATAAAATGACATGGGGTGAACCGCATACAATGGCAGTTGATTTTTACGACCAGACAAACAGGAGGTACCGGGGGAAAAGCAAAATTTCAATGCGATTTTTCAGGGGGACAGGATTTTTTGCCGATTTAGGGACAATTAATGTTGACTTGACAAAATATGGGGATTTAAGCGTAGACAAATCTATTGGAGTGTTTGCAAAATCGATTGACTCCAACAGGGTAATAGCGCCTGTATTTTCAGACTTTAAAGTTTGGAAGAATTATAAAAGCTTCGATTAGAGGCAAAAATGTTTGCTAGCACACGGCGTCCTATTATTTCCAGGCACTCCGTTTTTTGAAATATTTGGGGTGAACTACCAGCAGGCCGAATGACTCGCAGTCTTCTTTGGTGGTTTTGGCATGATGGGCGCCGTGGGCGCGTAGTATGGCCCGCGAGTAGTCGCCGTCGAGCTGGCGAAACCACTTGAAGCGGCGGTGAATGTAAACGTCGTGGATGAGAAAATAGATTAAACCATAAATTGAGATGCCAATCCCTACAAATAAAAGCCAGCGATGAGGCGTGGCCAGCCCGGCGATATAGCAGAACATGCTGGGAATGGCAAAAACCAGGAAAAACAGGTCGTTTTTCTCAAAAAAGCCGTGTTTGTCGTGGTGCGGCTTGTGGTGGTCTTCATGCCAGCGCCATAGCCAGCCGTGCATGATGTGTTTGTGTGCAAACCAGGCTACGAATTCCATGCCGGCAATGGCGGCGAGGGTGGTGAGGATGTATAGTAACATAGTCATGATTTTGAGGGTTGATGAGGGGTGATGAGGGGTGATGAGGGGTGATGAGGGGTGATGAGGGGTGATG
>DAINSQ010000225.1:0-1926 GCA_036741235.1 Saprospiraceae bacterium
CAACCTACAACCTACAACCTACAACCTACAACCTACAACCTACAACCTACAACAACACCCATGCCCACTCCCGATCATAACTACCTCTCCCTCAACCGCGAACTCTGGAACGCCAAAGTGCCTTACCACCTGGAATCGGAGCTCTACGCCCAGGATGCCTTTATGGCGGGCGCCACCTCGCTGCAATCCATTGAACTGGAGCAAGTTGGCGATGTAAAAGGCAAAACGCTGCTGCACCTGCAATGCCATTACGGGCAAGACACGCTCTCGTGGGCGCGCCTGGGCGCCTGGGCCACCGGCATCGACCTCTCCGACGTCGCCATTGAAAAGGCGCGCGAACTCAACGATAAACTGGGCCTCGATGCCCGTTTTGTTTGTTGTGATGTGTACGACGTGCCCAATCAAATCGACGAACAATTCGATATCGTATTTACGTCATACGGCACAATCGGCTGGCTGCCCGACATGGAGCGCTGGGCCGCCGTGATCAACCGCATGCTCAAACCCGGCGGCGAGTTTCACTTCGTGGAATTCCACCCCGTGATCTGGATGTTCGACGACGATTTTAAATACGTGGCCTATTCCTACTTCCAGCAGGATGCTATCGTAGAGGAAACCCAGGGCACGTATGCCGACCGCGAGGCGCCCATCAAAAACACTTCGGTGAGCTGGAACCACAGCCTCCACGAGGTATTGGGCGCCCTGTTGCGCCAGGGTCTGCGCATCGAACACTTTGCCGAATACGACTGGTCGCCGTACCGGAGTTTTCCCCGGATGACCCCCGCCCCTAACGGCGGCTGGTATCTCGAAGGTTACGAAGGCAAATTGCCGATGGTGTACGCTTTAAAGGCGGTCAAACCGGAATAAATATTATATTTGGCGCTGAAATCTAATACGAGCATTATGTCGACACGTCAACGTATAGTAGCGGGCAACTGGAAGATGAACAAAAACTACCAGGAAGGCCGCGATCTCACTTCCGATATTATTCGATTGCTGCAACCCACCGATGTGAAAGTGGTGCTTATCCCGCCTTTTATTCATATGAAAAGCGTGAGCAATATCATACAAGACGTGATGAACATATACCTGGGCGCCCAGAATTGCCACCAGGAAGAAAAAGGCGCCTATACCGGCGAGGTGTCGGCGGCCATGCTCAAATCTACCGGCGCCGAATACGTCATCATCGGCCACTCCGAACGCCGCGAGTATTTCGGCGAAACCGACGCCCTGCTGGCCAAAAAAGTGGCCGCAGTTTTGGCCAACGATATGCAACCCATCTTTTGCTGCGGCGAAAAACTGGATGTCAGAGAAGCCGGTACCCACGAAGCGCTGGTCGCCCAACAACTGAAGGAAGGTTTATTTCACCTTTCCGCCGCCGACTTTGCCCGCGTGGTCATCGCCTACGAACCCGTGTGGGCTATCGGCACCGGCAAAACCGCCACGCCGCAACAAGCCCAGGATATGCACCGCCACATCCGGCAACTCATTGCCGCCCAATATGGCGAGGAACTGGCCGCCCAAACTACGATCCTCTACGGCGGCAGTTGCAACCCGGCCAACGCCCGCGAGCTTTTCGCCCAACCCGATGTCGACGGCGGCCTCATCGGTGGCGCCTCCCTCAAAGCCGAGGATTTTGTGGCAATTGTAAAAAGCTTCTAAGCAATCCAAAATCAAACATCCTTCCGCCTTTCCCACTTCTTAGTTCAAAACTCCCGGGGCCTGGAGTTGCCTTGCACTCACCGGAGGCCCGGGGGCGCCATGCGGAGGCTCCACCCCCGTCACGCTTCGCGCGACACCCCCGCGAGCGGGGGATAGGGGCTCGGGGTCGTTTCACTCCCCTTGATGCTCTCAGTGCATGGAGGCTCGGGGTCGTTTCACTCCCCTTGATGCTCTCAGTGCATGGAGGTTCGGGGTCGTTTCACT
>DAINSQ010000225.1:2026-6237 GCA_036741235.1 Saprospiraceae bacterium
CCCCTTGTTGCTCTCAGTGCATGGAGGCTCGGGGTCGTTTCACTCCCCTTGTTGCTCTCAGTGCATGGAGGCTCGGGGTCGTTTCACTCCCCTTGTTGCGTTCAGTGCATGGAGACCCGGGGCAGTACACGCCCCAATAGCAAAAACCACCGTAAGCGCCCAAAGGGCGCCTCCTATCCCCCGCTGCGGGGGTGGCACGCGAAGCGTGACGGGGGTGGCGGCCTTCGCGGTAAGCGCCGAAGGCGCGGATATCATGCCTCCGGGGGGCTCTACGTCCTTGTTCCGCCGCTGTCCGATGGCGGAAAAGGGGCATGTCTGAATGGCGATTACACGGATTTTCTGGATTCCGCGGAATCTCAAAATGAAAAAACCAGCATCAAACACCAAACCTCAATAACCATATTTCTCCTTCCACTCTCCCTTCAGCTTCTGCCGCAATTTCTCCTCAGCGGCATTGTGTTGGGGGGTGTAAAACCGCTTGCCTGCTATTTCAACAGGTAAAAACTCCTGCTCAATAAAATTGCCGGGATAGTCGTGCGCGTATTTGTAGCCCTTGCCGTATTGCAACTGCTTCATAAGCGACGTGGGCGCATTGCGCAGGTGCAGCGGCACCGGCAAAGAACCCGTTTGCCGCACCAACTCCATTGCTTCGCCGATAGCTACGTAGGCCGCATTGCTCTTGGGGCTGGTAGCCAGGTAAATAGCCGCCTGCGACAGGATAATGCGCGCCTCGGGCATACCGATAGCGTGTACGGCCTGAAAAGCTGTCGTAGCCATGAGTAAGGCATTGGGATTGGCCAGTCCAATATCTTCCGAGGCGGCGATCATCATGCGGCGGGCGATAAACTTCACGTCTTCGCCGCCTTCCAGCATGCGCGCCAGCCAATACACGGCGGCATTGGGGTCGCTGCCGCGGATAGACTTGATAAACGCCGAGGCTATGTCATAGTGCTGTTCGCCGCCTTTGTCGTACATCGCCAGGTGTTGCTGAATGGCCTGAGTCACTAACTCGTCGGTCACCGTCAGCTTTTCGCCGGGCGGCACGGTATCCGCCACCAGTTCGATGGCGTTGAGCAACTTGCGGGCGTCGCCACCCGAATACAGGAGTAGCGCCGTATTTTCCAGGATGTCAATTTCGCGCTTGCGCAATTCTTCATCCTGCTGCAAGGCGGTTTGGAGTATGCCCATCAGTTCCTCTTTCGACAGCGGATTGAGCACATATACCTGGCATCGCGACAACAAAGCCGGGATCACCTCAAACGACGGATTTTCAGTAGTGGCGCCGATCAGGGTAATCGTGCCGTCTTCTACCGCTCCCAACAGCGAATCCTGCTGCGATTTGCTGAAGCGATGAATTTCATCAATAAATAAAATCGGCTTGGGCGCATTAAAAAAATGCTGGCCGCGCGCGCGCTGAATCGTATCCCGAACGTCTTTTACCCCTGAATTGATGGCGCTCAGCGTGTGAAAAGGGCTTTTAACTTGCTGGGCCAGTAAACGCGCCAGCGTTGTTTTACCTACTCCTGGCGGACCCCATAAAATCATAGACGGCAGCCTGCCCGTGGCCAGCGCTTTGGTAAGCACCGCCTGGGGCCCGATGAGATGTTGCTGACCCACGTATTGCTCCAGATTGGTAGGTCGCATGCGTTCTGCCAATGGTATCATTCCACTCATAAACAGTCTTTTCCGGCATACAATTTATCAAAACAACACGGCAATGTTGAATTTTTTTTCAACAAATCGTTGTCAGATTTGCAAAAAAATGAATAAAAACATATTTTTGTCTGCACAACCCTCCCATCTCTTTCTTGAGTATTTGCAGAGGCTTTCCAACAAACACTAACACAACGACAATTTTGTATTGCGCTTCATCCTCAATGAGCCGATACCCCCATTGCCATTGAAGGAGGCTTTTATTACACAGAGAAAACACACACACAAATGACGACCGCAACGCCTTTGTACCCACCCCCCTTTATCCACTCGTCTTTATTGGAAAAGACGGGCGGAGAAGCCCAGGATTTTATTATTGCCGGAGGAAAAAGTACGGTTGTAGTCGGCAAAAGCGGCATTCGCTTTGTCTTCCCCGCTTTTTCCTGCCAAAAAAACGACGGTTCGACTTACACTGGCGAAATCAGGCTGGAGCTCACCGAGTTGGCGCGCAAAGGCGAAATGATTGCCGCAGGTATGTCTAATGCCGCCGAAAATCATCTGCACGAAAGCATCCTGGTATTTCACCTCGGTTTGCTGACAACCGAAGGCGAATCATTGCGGCTGCAAGTTCCGATAGAAGTAGCCATACCTGTTGACGAGTCGCGAGTCAATCCGCTCGCTTTTCAACTCTATAGCGCAGGGCAGTCTTCCATCCAATCTTTTACTACCGCTTCGATATTGCCCGATTGGCGACGCGCCGGCACAGGAAAATTAATCCTTCGCAGGATGAACGGGCATACTTATCTACAGGGGCTGGCTGACCACGCCGGCTGGTGGAGTTGCTCGACGCCGTTGGCGTTAAAGGGCAAGCAACACATGATCAGCGCGAAATGCTGTTTTCCGCATCGCTTCGAAACCGGTCATGTTTCCGCTTTTCTGACCTTTCAGCGCGCTAATACGGTGCTGCGCATGCACGAAGGCAATCGCCATTTTTCTTCTTTTAACGTTCCGCTCAAAATGCCGGCCAGTATTCTGGCATTCGGGCAAGTGGGCGACAAGACTTATTTCTGCGAATCGCCTTTGAATGCCAACCAGGTTTTTTATTACCTTTATATGCAGGAAACGGATATTCCTACACTGGCCGAGTATCTCAACAAGCTTTGATATGCCTGCAATTACCGGGTTTGAAACAGCGCTTCGCCGGGCGTTTGAACAACACGCCAATAGCGAAAACGCTTTTCACATGAAACGCTACATGCGAGAGATGTTTGACTTCTACGGCATCAATAGTCCTTCGCGAAAAAATATTATCAAAACGCTGCGGCGTCAGCATGGTCTTCCGCCCTTGGCCGAGTTGAAGGATTTCTGTCTTTATTGTTTTCAGCAAAAAGAACGGGAGTGGCAATATGCCGTGGGCGATCTGATGACTCCGCTTGCCCGCAAACTCGACCCCTCGTGGCTGCCGGTGCTGGAGGAACTCATCGTCACGAAATCCTGGTGGGATACGGTCGATTTTATTTCTCCCAAATTATGCGGGGGGCTACTCTTGTCTTTCCCGCAACTCCTTGCCCCTACGGCGCATCGCTGGATTGAATCTGATAATTTCTGGCTGCAAAGGGCAGCTATTTTGGTGCAATTGACCTACAAACAAAAAACGAACGAACCGCTTTTGTTTGAATGCATCAAACGCCGGAGTGATAGCAAGGAATTTTTCGTCAACAAAGCCTCCGGATGGGCCTTGCGCCAATACGCCAGGGTAGCGCCCGACGCCGTAAAGGCATTTGTCGATACGACAACATTACCGCCGCTTACCTACCGCGAAGCAGTGCGCCACCTCGGGCTTTAGTCGCAGTCAATGCCCATTACATACAGCTTATTAGACCAGAAAGCTGCAAAAGGCCGGCCGTTGAGCCGTCTTACGTATTCAATTTTTACTTGAATAGTATACATACCCGGAAAAGGAATAGGAACGATGCGCTCCGGGTGATTGGTATGCCAGGTCCAACTGCCGTTGGCGTGGTGTGCCGTCCAGGTATAATTGAGCACAGCGCTGCTCGGCACCGGTAGTGGCGGTGGAGTGACGAGCTTCACCTGAGCAGTATTTTCGGCGCCAAGGCCGTAGCAAATCTGGTTGCCGTTTACACTTGCGATTTGTGCTGTCATACCCATTTGTCCGTATGCCAGCATAGCCAACCCTGTGGCCATTGCCAGCGTCATGATTATTTTTCTCATAGCAGTCGAGTCGTTTAATGTCGTGTAATTCATGGGAATATTAGTTGAACATGTAACATATGGTCAATTCATTATCAAGTAGATAGTGCCTTGCTAATTGTCCAAATTACAGTCAATTCAGCGTACTTGCGCCTGGAGGGTGATTTCGTTGTCGGGGGAGTGCCAGAATATATATAAACAAAGTTAATGAATTTGGTTAATAAAATCAAGGGGGGCTCTATGGGTTTATGCGTTTATAGGTTTATGGGTTTATGCGACTGAACGGAGTCACGAAATGACCGAAGGGAAGTCGGGAGGTTTATCGGTTTATGGGCAATACTCTTAAT
>DAINSQ010000226.1:0-6175 GCA_036741235.1 Saprospiraceae bacterium
TAGGTTTGTTTATAAGTTTAATAGTTTATAGGTTTATGAAGCAGACCTACAACTTACAACCTACAACCTACAACCTACAACCTACAACTCCTCCCCATCCGAAGTCCACAATTTCAGGGTTGTATTGGGATACATCTGGCGAAGGTTGGTTGCCAGGTCTTTAAGTTGTTGGGGGTTGCCCGTATAGTCAAAGAGGAAAGGTTTAGAAAAACCTTGTGCAGGGGCGCCTTTGATAATCAGGTTGTTGGTATTATTGATAATCGTAAAATAGCCGTAATAGCCGGGGGGGTAATCGGCGTCGTAGGCCACATTGCCGATGGCGTCGACAATAGCGTTGGCGGCGCTTACGTCGGCGGATTGGGCGTAGGCCACATAACCCCAAATAGCGCTGGAGGGTACTCTGCGCAGTTCGTGGTGAAGAAATTGCAACCCTTCTTCCGTTTGCATGGTGATCGCGTATTTATCATAGCTCACCTGCAACCTGCCGTCGTTAATAATGGTATTTTTCAAGCCCAGCGAGAGGTTATAGGTCGCCGCCGACAGGCTCCCGAAATTGATATCCGCTTTTGCAGGCGCCATGCCGGGGTCGCAATCATTGGGCGTTACGATTTCATTTAACGAAACAAAAATATTAGCGCCTATCCGGTTATGTTCAAAGGCAATTGCAGCATTCAGGCAATCTTCGTTTTTTATAGTAGACACCTGAAGATGCAGTTCCCTGCCGGTGGGATACAACGCTTCCCACAAATCGATATTAAATTCTTTGTCGATTTCGGGAACGATAATCGGATCTTTTTCTGCATCCAGATTGCAAGTCCAGAAAAGGACGGCAATCACAACACTGTACGCAATCGGTCGATAGTTCATAATTCAGGTATTCTTAATGGGTAACGGTAAAGCGGCTGAAAAGCTGCCTGAATACGGATAAATTCGCTGCAAAGATAACTTTCCGTTGTTTTTAAGGCTGGTTATGGCTTATCTTCGCTGATAAAAAATAGTTATGGCGCTTATCAAACCGGTATTGGGCGTTGTTCCTCAATTTGGCGAAGACTGTTACCTGGCTGAAAATGCCACCATTGTCGGCGATGTGGTGATGGGCGATCAATGCAGCGTGTGGTTTCAAGCCGTGGTGCGCGGCGATGTCAACAGCATTCGCATGGGCAACAAAGTTAATGTTCAGGACGGCGCCGTTATACACGGGACCTATCAGCGCGCCAGTACGACTATCGGCAACAATGTTTCGATCGGTCACCGGGCTATTGTTCATGGTTGCACCTTGCACGACAACGTGCTGGTGGGTATGGGCGCTATCATCATGGATAATGCCGTTGTTGAATCCAATGTGTTGATCGGCGCAGGTAGCGTAGTACTCGAAAACAGCCGCCTGGAGTCGGGGCATATCTATGCCGGCGTGCCCGCCCGCAAGGTGAAAGCGATCAGCCAAGACCAGTTTAAAGATTCCATCGAACGTATAGCCAACGCTTATATCCTGTATTCCAGTTGGTTTAAAGAATGACGCGGGCGCCGCGCAACAAATTTGATAGTATTTGCGACAATATTGAAAACCTGCCTTGCCAAGGGCCGATACTTTTGTGTGGTCAAGTGAAATGATTACCGGCCGGTAAAGTTCACCGAATCAAAAACTGTTTTACATCACTAAATCACTGAAGCCATGTCAGTCAGACTAACCTTGTTACTGCTGTTAGCGCTAACAGCCTCCTGCGGCGTCTCCAAAAAATCGCCGCCGCCGGAACTCTTTAATCATTGGAAACATTCACACGAAGAAGACACTTCCGACGCCAAAGTATTCCGCACCGCCGCCTATTCTTTTCCGCCTTCAAGAGGGCGCGAAGGTTTTGAAATCAAACCCGACGGGCAATTTATCCGGCATGCCATCGGCGCCGCTGACGCCCCCGAGAAGATGAACGGCCGCTGGGCAATGAAAAAAAAGGATGTGATCGAGGTGACGCTCGACGATAAATCCGTGAGCCCCTACCTATTGATTATTCAATCCGTTTCGAAAGACAAACTCATCTTAAAACCTTAAAACTGACCTATCATGAAATCGGCTCTTGGCACTTTTCTATACCTTTTATTTATCATCGCGTTATTGCCGCTTACACTCAACGGTCAATCCGTTGATAACTACCAGGGCAGGTTCGGCAAGCGAAACACCGCAGGCGCCACTGTCTTGCGCGATAAAATGAACCTGTATCCACAGACAACCGGCAATATGTACGCCAAAATGCCCCGGCAGCGCACCTGCGAAACTATGGAAGATGACGCCGAATTGCGCGCCAAATATCCGGAAATGGGCTCCCTCGAACAATTCGAAGCGCGTATGTCGCAATTGATCGACGCGCATCGCCACGACCTGGAATCGAGAGGCGGCGTTGTACTGACTATTCCGGTGGTGGTGCATGTTGTGCACAATGGCGAAGCGGTGGGCGCCGGCGCCAATATCTCGCAGGCGCAGGTGATGTCGCAGATCGATGTACTCAACGAAGACTACCGCCGCATGGGGGCGGGTTTTAACAACCACCCCGCAGGCGCCGACGTAGAAATCCAGTTTGCTATGGCAGTGGTAGACCCGCAGGGCAACCCCTTGCCCGAACCGGGTATCCACCGCGTCAACGGGGGCAGGCCCGCCTGGGAGCGCCAGGCCATCCAGGATGTGCTCAAACCCAATACCCAATGGGACCCCAACCGGTATATGAATATGTGGTCGGTAGTTTTTGGCGGCGACGACTCCAATTTGCTGGGCTATGCCCAATTTCCCAGTTTGTCGGGACTACAAGGTATGGAGCAAAACGGCGGCGCCGCCCAAACCGACGGCGTGGTGATCCGCTATAATTCCTTTGGCCGCATCGGCAACGTAGAAGCGCCATACAACGGCGGCCGTACTGCAACCCACGAGGTGGGTCACTGGCTGGGGTTGCGCCATATCTGGGGCGATGGCAATTGTAGCGCCGACGACTTCTGCGCCGATACGCCCAATACCGGCCACCCCAATTATAATTGCACGCCCACCAATAGCTGTCCAGACGGTGCAAGCGATATGATCGAAAATTATATGGATTATACCCCCGACGGCTGTATGAACATTCTGACCAACGATCAGAAAACCCGTATACGCACCGTGTTGCAAGTGAGCCCCCGTCGCAAAGAGCTGACAACCTCTACCGTGCACATGGGCGGTGGAGGCAATACCGGCGCGCCCAACGCTGTTTTTACCGTCAACAGTCCCAATATTTGTTCGGGATCCTCCGTACAGTTTGTTGATCAATCGACCAACAACCCGAACTCCTGGCAATGGCAGGTGCTGGACGTTAACGATAATGTGCTCGCTACTTTTAACGGTCAAAGTCAGACCATTACGTTTAATTCAGCCGGTATTTATTCCCTGCGCCTCACCGTTGCCAACGCCAACGGCAGCAGCAGCCGTACGGAAAAAAATATCATTACCGTTTTGTCGAATACAGGACCGTCGGAATTTCAGGAAAACTTCGAAAATACCAACAACCTGCTTCCCGGCTGGGTGATTTACAACCCCGATGCCGACCGCAGTTTTGAGTTGGCCGGTGTAAGTTCCTACGGATTGGGTACAAGAAGTATCCGGTTTGACAACTACAGCACCGACGACGACCCCACCGGCACTATTGACGCGCTGATCAGCCCGCGGATCAATCTGAGCAACATCGATAATCCGTATTTTTATTTTGAACACGCCTACGCTCAATACGGCGGGCAGTATACCGATACCCTGGTGTTGTTGTATTCAATCAATTGCGGGCAAACTTTTACGCCTTTTTATGTATTGGGAGGCGAAGATCTGGCTACCGCCAACCCTACGGAAAACGATTTTGTGCCCACCAGTACGCAGTGGAGTTATAATCAGGTTTCTCTCGGTTTTCTGAGCGGGCAACCCGGCGTGCACATCGCCGTCGCCAATATTTCGGGCTGGGGCAATAATTTGTATCTCGATCAGCTTGCCTTCATCGATGGCGATAATTACGCCAGCGGCGCAGTAGACCCCGATTTCGCTTCGGCGCATCAGGTGGTATGCGCGGGCGATTACGCTACTTTTATCGATTATTCCAGCAACTTCCCTTCGGAGTGGATCTGGCAGTTTGAGGGCGGCTCTCCTTCATCTGCTACGCAACAACATCCTGAAGTAATTTATAATGTGCCGGGGCTATACGACGTTTCGCTTTTTGCTTCCAATTACCTGGGCGGAAGTACGGTTACGGCCCCCAACTATATACAGGTGCTGCCCCTGCCTTCGGTAGATGTAAGCGTAAATGTCGACTTCATTTGTCCCGGCGAAGTGATTACCTTCACCGCCCAGGGCGCTGCCGAATACGAGTGGTATGACGACCGCGGCACAATCATTGCTACGGGGCAGCAGGTGACAGCCGTTTTGTACGAAAATATCGTATTTACGCTTGTGGGTTATAGCGTGGCAGGATGCAGCAGTTCGGAGACCTTCCTGGTTGAAGTAGTGCAAACGCCAACGCCGTCGATTAGCATACAGGGCACGATACTTACCGCAAGTTCGGCGCTGGCTTACCAGTGGTATTTCAACGGTCAGCCCGTTTCAGCGCAATCGGGCGGCAACCAGCAGTCGATTCAGGCGCAGGCCGCCGGAAACTATGCGGTTGAAGTATTGTATGCGTCGGGATGTACGGCCGTTTCCAACGAAGTATTCTTTAATCCTTCTACGGGCATCGATCCTCGGGATGTGAGCCATACGGTTGCCGCTTTCCCCAACCCAACCACCGGAGAAATGCGCCTGATGATGGATAACGATATGCAGGGCGAAATCCTGGTTCAACTCGCCAACTACCTGGGGCAATCGGTGTTGATCCAGAAAGTGGAAAAAACGGGTTATCATCTCGATATTCCGCTTGATTTGGGGCGCCTGCCTGCCGGTTATTATCAACTAGAGATAACAAGCGATGATTATTCGGCAGTGAAAAAAATAGTGAAGCAGTAAGCGCTTCGTTCCCGGTTGCAGGTTGTCAGTAACAAAGGCGACCTGCAGCCGGGAACTACACCTCCATAAAATCAAACGGCGTAAAAGGCAGTTGATCGTCGAGCAATTTGCGGTAGGCGACGTGTACGCGTTGGGGTTTGACACCCAGGCTCATGGCGCTTTCCACCATCATTTTGTTGTGACCTCTGATAGTTGGCATATAAAATGTGCTATATAAGCTGGTATTTCTTTCGGTATGTAAAAATGAAATCATCAGCGGGAAAACGCCTTTGCGGTGAAAGTCGGGGTGAATGCCGAAAACAACGCCTTTGGCGACCCGCACTTTGGCAGTACGTAAACGCCAGAGGAAACCCGGCAGCTCCCATAAGCTGAGTTTGCCTTTTACAGGCTTAAGGTACTCATTGATATCGGGCATGATGCCTATAAACCCCACCGGTTGCTCGCCTTCATAAGCAAAACAAACCAGGTATTTGTCCATCACAACTCTCAATTGCTTGAGCATATCTAGTATCTGATGGGTATGCAAGGGTTTGAAATAGGGGAAATTGCGAAAAGCCTCGTTGTAAACTTGCCGCATATGATCGGCATATAGCGGCAGATTACCCGGGTCGATATAACGGGTTTTCAGGCCATAGCGCTCGCGCACCCTTTGGGCCAGCTTATCGAGGCGTTCAGCAGGCATTTCTGCCACAATGCCTTTCATCGTCAGCATCTGCTCATAAGGGCGATAGGCAAGTGATTCGAAAAAACGCTTGTAATAGGGCGGATGGTAGTTTTCCTGATAGAGCGGCGCAAACTCGTGGCCCTTCACCAGCAATCCCCAAAATTTCTCCCGCTCGCCAAAATTAATGGGGCCGTCAATGGCTTGTACACCTTCTTCAATCAAGTATTGCTCGGCAACGTCAAAAAGCATTTTTGCGTATTCTTCATTGTCGATACACTCAAAAAAGCCGATGCCGCCAGTAGGAAATGACTGCTGCAAATTTCGCTGCTTGTCGATAAATGCCGCTATGCGTCCAACTGGCATACTACTATCGTCAAGCAGTACCCAGAGGCGGGCAATGCCGTTCTGAAAGGTTTTATTGGTCGCCGGATTAAATATTTTTTCGATGTCGGACTCCAACGGACAAATCCATACTTCGTTGTGACGGTATACTATATGGGGCGTCTTGTGTAATA
>DAINSQ010000227.1:0-5704 GCA_036741235.1 Saprospiraceae bacterium
CGTGTATAAACCCATAAACCCCATAAACTTATAAACGAAACAGAGAACCTACAACTTACAACCTACAACAGAGAACCTCCCCTACTCCAGGTGTGCAAACCACACGCCATAGCGGTTAGTCATCAGCATCAGGGCGCCCAATTGCAAGTCTTCGAAAAAACAATACGACCCTACGCCGGGCTTAATGCCGAAAACGCCGTGTTGTAGTTGAAAAATGCGCACCCGCAATTGCAGGCTGTAGAGCAGCGGCTGAGGCGCCTCGCCCACTAATCCCGCGCAGGCTTTGGCAATCGACGCCCGGGTTTGCGCGTCGTCGATAACTTCGCCTTCGTATTTACGGGTGAGTTCAGGCGCAATTTGATCCAGAAAAAAACGCATGGAATTCACAGGCGCCTCTCCCGACTGCAGGCGTTGCCGCAGCGCATTGATCTTTTCCGTTAGCATATCAGGTGATTTTCCGCAAATGTAAGCATTTTGTTTTTATTCGCAAATATTTTGTTATAGATTATAAGCATCGAGGTCGTTTTTTCCAAAAAATTCCTACATTTGCCCACATAATTACACAAAGCCGCATGAGCAGCGCCAACGACAAGTCGAACCGCCGGGCCAAACCCAACTACCTTTACGCCGTCATCAGCGTAGCGTCGGTATTGTTGCTCGTAGGATTTTTCGGGTTGATCATCCTGTATGCCCAGCGGGTAGTGCGGTTGTACAAAGAGCGGGTCAATGTAATGGCCGAGCTCAAAGAAAGCGCCGGCGCCGAAGAGCGGGAGGCATTAGCCGTTTATCTGCAACAAGCCGTTTATTTCAAACCCGGCAGTTACACTTTTATAAGCAAAACGGAAGCGGCCGAGCAGATGCGGGAAACCTTCGGCGAAGATTTTTTGCGGCTCGATATGCCCAACCCCTTTTACGACGTAGTCACTTTCAACGTCAAAGCCGCCTATATGCACGCCGACAGCCTGAGCGCCATGCGCGCGGCGCTGCGCGAACATCCGGCGGTCAGCGACGTATTTTACCAGGAAAACCTCGTGACCAAAGTGGGCGGCAACATCCGCAAAATTGGCTATTTTGCGTTGGGCATTGCCATCTTCTTCATTTTTGTGGCCGTAACGCTCATTCACTACACCGTTAGATTAGCACTGTACGCCAACCGTTTTTTAATAAAAAACATGGAGTTGGTTGGCGCTTCTTGGGAATTCATCAGCAGGCCTTATCTTTACCGCGCCATCCGGCACGGCGTGCTCAGCGGCGCCGTCGCTTCGGGTATACTGCTGCTTATCGTGGCCTGGCTCCAGCGCAATTTACCCGAATTGCAGGCGTTGAATATACAGGCAGGTATGGGCCTGCTGGCCATGATACTCGTCGTATTGGGCGTTTTGATCAATACGTGGAGTACTTATATCATCGTAAAAAAATATTTAACCATGCGCGTCGACGATATGTACTAGATCGCCGCGCATTTATACCCACTTGATAATGAGTAAAAGCAACCAACCCAAGAAAAAAGTAGTCGTCACTTCCGCCGCCGCCAAACCGGCAACACCCGCAGCAAGCACGCGCGCCAAAGCCGCCGCTGTGCGCCAGGAACTCATTTTTGGCAAAACTACTTATATGTGGATGCTGATTGGCGTTGCGCTTATTTTCGTCGGACTACTCCTCATGAGCGGAGGCGCTATGCCCAGCCCTGAAGTTTGGGACGACAATATCATCTACAGCTTCCGCCGCACGGTCATCGCACCAATTTTTATCCTGGCCGGATTGGGCGTGGAAATCTACGCCATTTTCAAACGATAGTTCACAGTCATGAGTGACGACGGCTATCAACGGCCCACGTACGACTTCCTGGCAGGCGCCATGTTATTGGTCGATAAGCCGCAGGGGTGGACTTCCTTTGACGTAGTCAACAAGATCAGGTATAAACTCAAAAGCGGCCTGAAAGTCCCTAATATCAAAGTAGGCCATGCCGGTACCCTCGACCCCATGGCCACCGGCCTCCTCATTTTGTGTACAGGCAAGGCTACCCGCCAGATCGACGAATACCAGGGCCTCCCCAAAACCTATACCGGCACGCTGCGCCTGGGCGCTACCACGCCCTCCTACGACGCCGAAACTGAAATTGACGAAACATACCCCATCGACCATATTACAGAAGCCCTCCTGGAAACTACCCGGCTCCAATTTATCGGCGCGATCTCGCAGGTGCCGCCGATGTTCTCCGCCATTAAAGTCGACGGCCAACCGCTGTACAAAAAAGCCCGCAAAGGCGAAACCATCGAAGTCAAAGCCCGCGAAGTGCGCATCGATTCTTTTGAACTCACCCGCCTTGACCTTCCCGATATCGATTTCTATGTGGAATGCAGCAAAGGCACCTATATCCGCTCTTTGGCCTACGACTTCGGCAGGGCACTGCATAGCGGCGCCTACCTCACCGCACTGCGCCGCACCGCCATCGGCCCCTATCGCGTAGAAGACGCCAAAAGCGTAGAACAATGGGTTGAGTATATAGAAAATTTTCTAATGCATTAAAAATCAGGAACTAATTGTACAATATTATTGTTTTTGTCTTAACTTTGTACTACAAACTATCGCTTTGATAAATATTTGTTAAAAACGGGAAATTGCCATACTAAAAACACCCTCGCAATTGTTTATTAGTTGTGCTGCAAACATTCCAAACTACACCGAGATTCCCGTAAGAAGCAACAGCAGCATCTAACTCGCATAGCAACTATCATAACTCAGCCTTGTCGCGCTATTCGTAGGGGTTAAACCCGCGTTTGGTGTCTAAAGATATAGTCAGGCATTTGCCTGTCAACTCTTTTCATGGGATTATAATTTGTTAGTAGTAGGTCGTATCACATTTTAGGTCGTCGTGATACGACTTTTTTTTTGCCCCTATCCTGCCATTTTTTTTCACCATAGAAAACACAGAGTAAAACGGAGTGGCGCAGAGTCAAAATCACGCTCTGCGTAACGCTGCGAAAAACGCCCTTACCTCTGCGGTTAAAAGCATCTTGCCAATTTCAACACCTTACCGCCATTACCTCGAACTCCAATAAGCAGCACAAATCCTGATAATCCTGCAATTTTCAAAATCCTGTGCTATTTTTGGGCGCTCAAACACCCATAGACTCATGATCCAAGCCTGCATATTCGACCTCGACGGCGTAATTGTAGACACCGCCAAATACCACTTCATCGCCTGGCGGCGTCTGGCCAACTCACTGGGATTCGACTTCACGGAAGCCGACAACGAAAAACTCAAAGGCGTCAGCCGCATGGAGTCGCTCGACCTCATCCTGCAATGGGGCGGCCTGGAAGCCGACGAGGCTGCCCGCCGGGAACTCGCCGAGCGCAAAAACAACTGGTACGTAGAATACATCTCGGTCATGCAGCCCGATGAAATCCTGCCCGGCGTTCTCGATTTTTTGGCAGAATTGCGCGAAAAGCAGATTCAAATAGGACTGGGCTCGGCCAGCAAAAACGCTCGCACCATCATCCACAGCCTGGGCCTCGACCATACCTTCGAATGTATCATCGACGGCGCCAAACACACCAAAAGCAAACCCGACCCCGAGGTTTTTCTGCTGGCCGCACAGGAATTGGGTGTGGCGCCCGCCCATGCCATCGTATTTGAAGACGCCGAAAAAGGCGTCGACGCCGCCCTCAACGGGGGGTTCTTCGCCGTAGGCGTTGGCAGCCCCGAAGTGCTGGGCCACGCCCATTTTGTCATTCCCGGCTTTGAAGGTTTGCACTTTAGCGATATATTGCGAGGCATTGGCCAAATTACTCACGACTAAAATCCTGCTCGACATATGAAAAACTATCTCCGCCACGACGAATGGTGCATCATCGAAGAAGGTTTTCACCCGGAACACAACCGCATCTCCGAAAGTATTTTCAGCATCGGCAACGGCCGCATGGGCCAACGCGCCAACTTTGAAGAAGGCTACAGCGGCGAAACCCTCCAGGGTAGCTATGTAGCAGGCATCTATTACCCCGACAAAACCAAAGTAGGCTGGTGGAAAAACGGCTACCCCGAATACTTTGCCAAGGTACTCAACGCCCCCAACTGGATCGGCATTAAAATAGACATCGACGGCGAACCGCTCGACCTGGCCCACTGCGAGGTCAGCCAGTTCCGCCGCATACTCAATATGAAAGAAGGCATCCTGGAGCGCAGCTTCCAGGCCCGCCTCAAAAGCGGCAAAGAAGTGAAAGTTCACGCTACCCGCTTTTGCAGCATCGCCGACGACGAAGCCGGCGCCATCCGCTACAGCATCACCCCCGTCAACTTCAGCGGCGTACTGACCATCAACGCATTCATCGACGCCGACGTAGTCAACCAGGACGCCAACTGGGAGGAGCGCTTCTGGCGAGAGGTGGAAGCCAAAACCAAGAAAAACCAGGGCTACGTGACCGCCGAAACCAAAAAAACGGCTTTCCAGGTGTGCACAGGCATGAAATTTGAAATATACCAAAACGGCGAAGAAACCGACTTCAGTCCCTTCCACACCCATCGCGACAAATTTGTAAGCTGCAGCATCGACCTGCCCACCAAAAAAGGCGTGGAAACCGTGGTATACAAATACGCCGGCGTGGTCTCTTCGCTCAACCACCCCGCCGACCAGCTCATGGACCGCTGCAAGGAGGTAGTCAAAGCAGCCGCCAAAAAAGGCTTCGAACAGATGCGCCTCGAACAGGCCGCCGCCTGGGCCCGCAAGTGGGAAGAAGCCGACATCCGCGTCGATGGCGATGTGGCCGCCCAGCAGGGCATCCGCTTTAACATCTTCCAGCTGTACCAAACCTACACCGGCGAAGACGAGCGCCTCAACATCGGCCCCAAAGGTTTCACCGGCGAAAAATACGGCGGCAGCACCTACTGGGATACCGAAGCCTACTGCATCCCCTTCTACCTGGCCACCGCCGACCAGCACGTGGCCCGGCAGTTGCTGGTATACCGCCACAAACAACTGCAGAAAGCCATAGAAAACGCCGAAAAACTCGGCTTCACCGGCGGCGCCGCCCTCTACCCCATGGTCACCATGAACGGCGAAGAATGCCACAACGAATGGGAGATCACCTTTGAGGAAATACACCGCAACGGCGCCATCGCCTATGCCATCTACGACTACGTGCGCTACACCGGCGACAGCGCCTACCTCGCCGAATACGGCCTCGACGTACTCATCGGCATCTCGCGTTTCTGGGCGCAGCGCGTGCACTTCTCGCAGCGCAAACAGCAATACGTCATGCACGGCGTAACCGGCCCCAACGAATACGAAAACAACGTCAACAACAACTGGTACACCAACTACCTCGCCGCGTGGTGCCTCAAATACACCCTCGAAGCCATCGACCACGTGCAGCAAAGCGCCGCCAAGCGATGGAAAGAGATCAAAACGGCGCTTCACTTTGACGAAAAAACCGAGCAGGCCAAATGGCAGGACATCATCGCCAAAATACACCTGCCCTACGACGCCGAACTCGGCATCTACGTACAACACGAGGGTTTCCTCGACAAAGACCTGCTCACCGTTGCCGACCTGCGCCCGCAAGACCGGCCCCTGAACCAGAAATGGTCGTGGGACCGCATCCTGCGCTCCGTATTTATCAAGCAGGCCGACGTATTGCAGGGGCTCTACTTCTTCGAAGACCAATTTGACGAAGCCGCCATCCGCCGCAACTTTGACTTCTACGA
>DAINSQ010000227.1:5714-6172 GCA_036741235.1 Saprospiraceae bacterium
CGCCGCCGCCCGCCTCGACCTCGACGACTACAACAACGACACCGAAGACGGCTGCCACATTACCAGTATGGCCGGTACCTGGATGGCCTTCGTAAAAGGCTTCGGCGGCATGCGCGTTTACAACGATATGCTCCACTTCTCGCCCTACATCCCCGAAAATTGGAAAGGCTACAGCTTTAAAATCCGCTTCCGGGGTATGTTCGTAGAAGTCGTCGTCAGCCAGGACGAAGTGCAGATCGTCAACCGCTCCAGGCAAAGCGCCGAACTGATGTTGTACGGCCAAAAGTACGCCCTGAAGGCGGAAGGCACCCTGCGGGTGGAGCATGGGACGAGGTAGGAGGCGACTGTGCGACCATTGTGCAGGAGGGGGCGACTTGGCGAGGGGGCGAGGGGGCGATTTTTGGGACTATTGGACTATTGGACTATTGCGTAAACCGATAAACCTATAAACGAACCGC
>DAINSQ010000228.1:0-6171 GCA_036741235.1 Saprospiraceae bacterium
ATCGGTTTACGCAACAGTCCAACAGTCCAATAGTCCAACAAAAAAGGCTAAATTTTAGTGCCTTTGTGTGGTTTTTGAGCCTTTGTTTAAGAAATAGCTTATGCACCGGTGTTATACCACAAAGGCCCAAAGGGCACGAAGTACCACTAAGGGTTGGAGCCCAAAGCTTCCAAACCACTACCGGGCTGAAAGAGTCTCGTTTCGACCCCGCTCAACGTCCGGCAAAGATCGCACAGTCCAATAGTCCCCCAAGTCGCCCCCTCTTGCACAATGGTTGCACGGTCGCATAGTCCAAACTTTTTCCTATTTTTGTAGCCTGATAAAAAAACAACCAAACCAAGAACATGTACCGCACACACAACTGTGGAGCATTGCGCATTAGCGATGTAGGAAAAACCGTTACGCTGGGAGGCTGGGTCCAGGCCGGCCGCGATTTTGGATCGCTGACTTTTGTAGACCTGCGCGACCGATATGGCATTACGCAACTCGTTTTTAACGCCCTTGACGACGCCGAGCTTTGCGAACGTGCTCGCAAGCTGGGCCGCGAATTTGTCATCAGCGCCCAGGGCATGGTGCGCGAACGCAGCAACAAAAACCCCAATCGCGCTACCGGCGATATCGAAATCGTGGTGAGCAGCTTTGAAATCCTCAACCCATCGAAGGTGCCGCCTTTTACGATTGACGACGATACCGACGGCGGCGACGACCTGCGCATGAAATATCGCTACCTCGACCTGCGCCGCAGTCCGGTGCAACGCAATATTATTTTCCGCAGCAATCTCGCGCTGGAGGTGCGCAAATATCTCACCGGACAGGGGTTCGTAGAGATCGAAACGCCTTTCCTCATCAAAAGTACCCCGGAAGGCGCCCGGGACTTTGTGGTGCCCAGCCGCCTCAACCCCAACCAGTTTTATGCGCTGCCGCAGTCGCCCCAAACTTTTAAGCAAATCCTGATGGTGGCCGGCCTCGACAAATATTTCCAGATTGTGAAATGTTTCCGCGACGAAGACCTGCGC
Source organism: Saprospiraceae bacterium (assembly GCA_036741235.1). GTDB lineage: Bacteria > Bacteroidota > Bacteroidia > Chitinophagales > Saprospiraceae > JABWBR01. Next base: position 1,017 of record DAINSQ010000228.1, read on the forward strand.
GCCGACCGCCAACCCGAATTTACCCAGATCGACTGCGAGATGGCTTTTGTTACCCAGGAGGAAATTCTGCATACTTTTGAAGGCCTCACCAGGCATATTTTCCATAATACGCTGGGCATTGAATTGCCCGAATTCCCGCGTATGTCGTACGACGAAGCCATGCGCCGCTTCGGTTCCGACAAACCCGACCTGCGTTTCGGCATGGAGTTCGTGGAACTCAACGAACTGGCCCAAGGCCACAACTTTGCGGTATTTGACGGCGCCGAACTGGTAGTCGGCATTTGCGCCTCCGGCGCCGCCTCATTTTCGCGCAAGCAAATTGACGAACTGACCGAATACGTGAAGCGCCCGCAAATAGGCGCCAAAGGGCTGGTTTATGTGCGCTACGAAGCCGATGGCAGCGTGAAGTCGTCGGTCGACAAGTTTTACTCCCCCGATCAACTCAAAGGCTGGCTGCAAAAAGCCGGCGCACAACCCGGCGACCTGCTGCTGATCCTCGCCGGCGAAGAGGAGAAAACCCGCAAGCAACTCAACGAACTGCGCCTGGAGATGGGCCGCCAGTTGGGATTGATGAAACCAGGCGATTTCAAACCGCTTTGGGTAGTGGATTTTCCTCTGCTAGAGTGGGATGAGGATACGCAACGCTTTTATGCCATGCACCACCCCTTTACGTCGCCTAAAAAAGACGACGTAGCCCGCATGCTCAACGGCGACCACCAAACGATGAAAGACCTGCGCGCCGACGCCTACGACCTGGTTATCAACGGCGTGGAGATCGGCGGCGGCTCTATTCGTATCCACAACCGGGAGCTGCAGGAGCGAAATTTCAAATTGCTGGGCTTTACCCCCGAAGAAGCGGAAGCGCAATTCGGCTTCCTGCTCGGCGCTTTTGAATACGGAGCGCCCCCCCACGGCGGTATAGCTTTCGGCTTCGACCGGCTTTGCGCGGTAATGAACGGACAATCGTCGATTCGCGATTTTATTGCGTTCCCCAAAAATAATATGGGCCGCGATATGATGATCGATGCCCCTTCACCGATTGCCCCCGCACAGCTCGAAGAGTTGTACCTGGCAATCAAGAAAGCATAAGCCATGTATCCTGACTTTTCCTACATTTTCCACGATTTATTCGGTACCGCGCCGGATAATTGGACTTCTATTTTCAAAACCTTTGGCTTGCTGCTGGTACTCGCCATTTTGGCCGCCTCGCGCACGCTGTTTGTTGAGCTCAAGCGGAAGGCTGCCGAGGGGATTTTTCAGCCGGTACAGGTAAAACGCGTTGCCAACCAGGCGCCCGGTTGGGGCGACTACCTGTCGAATGCCCTCATGGGCTTTATTATTGGGTTTAAAGGGGTTTATGCCATACAACATTTCAGCGAATTGCAGGCCGATGCCGGCGCCGTGTTGCTATCAACCAAAGGCGAATGGTGGGCAGGCATCGCAGGGGCCTTGGCGCTGGCAGGTTATCGATATTGGGAGGCCCGCCGCAACGCAAGCCAACCGGCAGAAGTCAAAACCGTCGAGGTATATCCGCACGACCGCATCGGCGATATCACGCTTATTGCTGCTCTATCAGGCGTAGTGGGCGCCAAAATTTTCTCTATCCTCGAAGATCCCCCCGCAACCTCAGCAGAATTGTGGAAAAGCCTTTTTTCAGGTAGCGGACTGACGATATACGGCGGCCTCATCGGCGGCTTTTTCGGCGTTTGGTGGTATTTGCGCAAACATAAAATTCCTTTCATTCACGTTCTCGACGCCGTAGCGCCGGCGCTGATCATCGGTTATGGGGTTGGGCGCCTTGGCTGTCATTTTGCCGGCGACGGCGACTGGGGCATCGTGGCCGCCGCTCAGCCTTCCTGGTGGTTTTTGCCCGACTGGCTGTGGGCCTATAGTTACCCCCACAATATCATCAACGAGGGCCCCGTTATGGCCGATTGTGCGTTCAAGTATTGCCATTATTTGTCGCCCCCGGTATATCCAACGCCTCTGTACGAGTCCTTTTTTGCTTTTACTATCGCCGGCATACTCTGGTCCTTGCGCAAACGTCTGCCAGTACCGGGTATGTTGTTTTTTGTATACCTGATATTAAATGGCTTCGAGCGCTTCTGGATTGAAAAAATCAGGGTGAATACCCCCTATAATATCGGCGGGATTGAGGCCACACAAGCGGAGATTATTGCAGTGCTGTTGTTTGCCATCGGCATCACCGGCCTGGCGATGCTGTGGCGGAGAATTGATGCTTGATGTTTAATGCCGTTTACAATTACAAATTATTGATTTTTAATCAATTAAATATCAAATACTCCAGCATCCGCCCTCTCACTTCTTAAAAATCGGCACCGTAGAGCACGGCTCTCCGTACATAATACTCTTGGCGTGAGGCCGCAAGCGACGGGTGATTTCGAGGTAGGCTGAAGGCGGCACGGGTTTTTCACCGCAGCCTTTGATGACGATGCGCTGCTCGTCGTATTGCGATGGATCGAAGGCCGCCAGCGCCTTGTTCATGGCAGCCTGGTAATAAGCTTCTGCGCTACCCTGGAAGACGTCGGCGGCATAAGGCGTGGCATAGGAGGCGACCAACATGTAGGCCCACATAGGAATGATGGCGTCGGCGGTGCAATAAACGAGTAGCGCTTTGCCCTCGTATTGCGACCAATCGTGAGCAGCCAGGGCCTCGCGAAAATCCTTTTCCTTGAGGATTAGGCCCATGAAAAGATAATCTTTAAGGTCGAAATGCGCTATTGCTTCTTTCGGAAAAAAATCTTCGAGGTTGATGGTGATCAGCGCGCTATTGGCTACGCGGTTTACCAGCGGTTTGTCGTCGCTCATTCGTCATTGCTTTTTGCTCAATCTTCCACGCCTGAATCGCTTTCCGGCGCGAGGTCAATTTCTTCTTCAATGGGCGCCTGCTCGCCGATTTCGTTATCGGGCAGCTTGAATTCTTTGGGTTTGGGCAGTTCTTCCATACTGCGCAGGCCGAAATATTCCATGAATTTGACGCTGGTGCCGTACAGCAGCGGCCTGCCCGGCCCTTCGCTTCGCCCTACTATGGAAACAAGTTCTTTCTCTAATAGTTTCTGCAAGGCGTGATCGCTGTTGACGCCCCTGATGCGTTCGACCTCCGTTTTGGACACGGGCTGCTTGTAGGCGATGATCGACAGGGTCTCCAATGCAGAGCGCGACAGGCGTTTTTTTGTGGTTTGTTTTAAATAAACACCAACTGTTCCATGATATGCGCCTTTGGTGAGAAACTGGTAGCCGCCGGCAATTTCGGCGATTTCGAGGGCAAAATCTTCGTTGGCGTAGCGCTGTTTGAGGCTTTCAATGGCGTTGAGTAACTCTTCTTCGTGGAAGGAGGCGCCGAAGGCTTCTTCCAGGCATAATTTGATATCCTGAAGCGGAATGGGTGATTCCGTAGTGAAGATCAGACTTTCGATGTGTTGTGCCAGGTGTTCCAAAGGCGATTTTTTGCGGCAAAGTTAATAATTCATAGCATTCCTTTTGTAGTAGGCAATTGCGTATTATCGGGATCGCGATGAATAGCGGTTTTTACTGATTTTGCAAATGCCTTGAAAATGGCTTCTATTTTATGGTGCTCATTGTCGCCTTCAGCCTGGATATTGAGGTTACAGCGAGCGGCGTCGCTGAAAGATTTGAAGAAATGCATAAACATTTCGGTTGGCATTTCGCCAATTTTTTCGCGCCTGAAATCGGCTTGCCATACCAGCCAGGGCCGCCCGCCGAAATCGAGGGCCACCTGTGCCAGGCAGTCGTCCATGGGCAAACAAAAACCATAGCGGTTGATGCCGCGCTTATCGCCCAATGCCTTTGAAAAGGCTTCGCCCAAAGCCAGCGCGGTATCTTCAATGGTGTGGTGCTCGTCGATATGCAGGTCGCCGGTCGCCTTTACGCGCAAATCGAGGCCGCCGTGGCGGGCCAATTGGTCGAGCATGTGGTCAAAAAAACCCAAGCCGGTGTGGTTGTCTGCTTGTCCGCTGCCATCGAGGTTGAGTTCAATTTGAATGTCGGTTTCATTGGTGCTGCGACGCACGGTGGCAATGCGCGGTGGCTGCCGGAGAAACCGGTAGATGTCGGCCCAGCTGGTGGTGGTCAGGGCAATCACTTCGTTGAGCGAATCGCCGGTCGCCAGTTCGTGGGCGCCCAGGGCGGGGTCGTTGTTGAGCCAGATGCCGCGGGCGCCGAGATTGCGGGCCAGCGCGACGTCGGTGAGGCGGTCGCCGACGACAAAAGAGCCGGCCAGGTCGTAGCTGCCGTCCAGGTAGTGGGTCAGCAGGCCGGTATTGGGCTTGCGGGTAGGCGCGTTTTCGTGGGCAAAGGTGCGGTCAATTATGACTTCTTTAAAGTGAATACCTTCATTGGCAAACGCGCGCATGATGAAGTCGTGAACCGGTTGGAATTTGTGCTCGGGCAGGCTGTCGGTACCCAGTCCGTCCTGGTTGGTAACCATAACCAACTCATAGTCCATTTCTCGCACTATGCGGCCGAGGTAATAAAAGACCTCGGGATAAAATTCAATTTTATCGAAGGCGTCTACCTGATAGTCATGGGGTTCGAGCACCAGTGTGCCGTCTCGGTCCAGAAAAAGAATTTTTTGCATATCGCAATGAGTTCATTCAAGCATTATCGTATTCCACCAAGGCCTGTACCAACCGCTTGTTTTCTTCGGGGGTACCCACGGTGATGCGCAGGCAGCCTTCGCACAAAGTCACATTGGAGCGATCGCGCACAATGATTTTTTGGCCCACAAGATAATCATACAGGACTTGGGGGCCCTCCACTTTTACCAACAGAAAATTGGCGTCGGAGGGATAAACTCGCGTGACAAATTCGAGGCCGCTCAGGAATTGCTGTAACAATACCCGTTGGCCAAGCAGGCTCGTAACCCATTGTTTCTGTTGGGCTTCGTTATCGAGTGCCTTCAAAACGGCCTCCTGAGTGAGTTGGTTGATGTTGTATGGGGGCTTTACTTTGTTCATCAACTCAATAATCGCCTCGCCGGCAAAGGCCATGCCTAGACGAATACCGGCCAGGCCCCATGCTTTTGAAAAGGTTTGCATCACCACCAGGTTGTCGTAGCTGTCCAATAAGCTCAGACAGCTTTTGCCGGCGGCAAAGTCGATATAGGCCTCGTCGA
>DAINSQ010000229.1:0-6105 GCA_036741235.1 Saprospiraceae bacterium
CGTGACAAGGTGACAAGGTGACAAGGTGACAGGGTGACATGGTGACAGGGTGACATGGTGACAGGGTGACAGGGTGACAGGGTGACAGGGTGACGGGTGTGAGCGCAAGTCACCCTGTGTGCCGTTATTTAATGGGGCCCAGGAAACTGGTAGTAGTTTTGTCAACCATAATGTCGCCTGAGTACACTTCAATCGTAATTTTCGTTTTGCGGTCGGTCAGCAACTCCGGTTTGAGGTCGACAAAAAAAGCGCCTTCGCTCATTTTTCCGGGGGCTGCTACCGGTATTTCGCCGACGGGCCTTATCGTACCGTCGATGCCTGTTAGCTTGAAAGAAATGGGCATTTCCTGCGTTGTTTTATTAAATACCTGATAATTATACAGGTTGGTAATATGCCCTTCTTTAGTTTCCTGGAACAACATGCCCGGAGTGCGCAGGATTACCGCCTCGGCGTCGGAGCGGCTGCCGAGCAACCAGATATTCACGCCTACCAGGACGGCCAGCACGGCGGAATAAGCGATAACGCGACCGGTAAAAATCTTTTTTTGCTTGGTTTCAATACCGTTGGCGCTATCATAACGGATGAGGCCGCGGGGCCGCTCGATTTTGTCCATTACCTCATCGCAAGCGTCGATGCAAGCCGTACAATTGACGCACTCCAGTTGCGTACCGTTGCGGATATCGATACCGGTGGGACACACCTGCACGCAAAGCGAGCAGTCGATACAATCGCCCAGGGGGGTATCTATTTTTTTCGTTGCGGCAGAATTTTCGCGGGTTAATTTGCCCCGGGGTTCTCCACGGATATAGTCATAGGCGATAACAATCGAATTTTTATCGAGCAAAACGCCCTGGAGGCGGCCATAGGGGCAAATAGCCACGCACACTTGCTCGCGCATATAAGAAAACACAAAATAAAACGCGCCGGAAAACAGCAACATAGCTACGAAGCCACCCAGATGCTGGTTGACGGGTTCGGTAGCAATTTGAATGACCTTGTCTACGCCGATGATATAGGCCAGGAAAGTATTGGCCACCAAAACGGCGATAGCAAAAAAGATGCTTTGCTTGGCTGCTTTTTTAACCATCTTCTCAGTCGTCCAGGGGCCGGCATTGAGTTTTCGCTGGGCATTGGCGTCGCCCTCGATCCAATACTCGATTTTCCTGAAAACCATTTCCATGAAAATGGTTTGGGGGCATACCCAGCCGCAGAACAAGCGCCCAAAGATGACCGTAAACAGAATAATGAACACGATCATGGTGAGCATTGCCAGCACAAACAGGTGAAAATCCTGCGGCATAAACAACACGCCAAAGAGAATAAACTTGCGTTCGATAACATTGAACAGCAAGAAGGGATCCCCATTAACTTTGATAAAAGGCGTGGCAAAGAGGAAAGCCAACAGCAGGGCGCTGAGTATCATCCGCCAGTTGTAATAGCGGCCTTTGGGTTTTTTGGGATAGATCCAGACTCTCTTACCCTTATCATCTACCGTAGCCAATTTATCGCGATAGATTTCTGAATCCTGCGGTTGAGGAGTTGTGGTATTCATTGTAATTGTTATTGGCTATTGCAAAAGAGCGCAAAAAAAACCGGGGCGCAAAATACAGGAACAATTTTGCGCCCCATAATATCAACAAAATCTATATCCCGGTAGTTTGCGTCGCCTGCTGCGTTGAATCAGGAGCGGCGCTTTCTTCGCCTGTGTACAGCGTTCCTTGCGCTTCTTTAGCGTTGGGCGGGTTAGTGCCGCGCAGCGTAAGGATGTAGCTGGACACCCGTTGCATATCGGTGGGTCGCAATTGCGACTGCCACGAGATCATACCTTTTTCAGGTACTCCGTACTTGATCGTTTTGAAAATGTCCTTGATACTACCGCCGTGGATCCAGTAGTCGTCGGTCATATTGGGTCCTACGCCGCCTTCGCCAAGTTGGCCGTGGCATGCTGCGCAAGAGGCGGTATAGATAGACTTGCCGGCGCTAAGCGAAGTTTCATCCGTGAGTGCGGCGACGGTAGTTTCGTCTACCAGATTGGCTTGCTTGGCCAGGTAGGCTGCTACTTCCTTTTTAGCCACATCCATTTGGGCGGTATATTCCTCGGAAGAACTGGGGCCAATACCTGCGAAGTGGTAGTAGACCATATAAACGCCTGCAAAAGCAATCGTAATGTAGAACATGGCCACCCACCAGGGCGGGAGGCTGTTGTCCAGTTCGCGGATGCCGTCGTATTCGTGGTCAAACATAATTTCCTTTTCGCGTTCTACGGGCACCACGTTGGTCCACTGCTTGTACATGCGCTGCCAGAAGCTTTGCTGCGACTGTTTAGCCACAACTTTTTCATAGGCTTCGAAACCCTGCTCCTGATAAATGCGTATTTGCTGCATTTTAATCATGGCGTTGAGCAGGTTGATCAGTGCTGCAATAACGGCAATGGTAAGGGCGGCCACCACAGCGATAAAGAAGTAAGAGGCGAACTTATCGTAAAAATAAGGATTGGCAGCCGGTTGAGCGCCGGCGTCAGTTGTTGCCTGGGCGCCGGCCAGGGAGGCGAACAGCAAGATGAAAGCTGCGACTATGCTCGAGTTGATGATCGTTTTTTTCATGGCGGTCATTTTTCAATGATTTTCAGATGCATTGTCGTCCTCCAACGGCAGGTTCGACATTTTATGAATGAATTCGGGCGTTCTGAACCACACCACCACCACCGCGATCACAAAAAGCGAGAAGAAAGTGATGAGGGCAAAAATGGCCATCCAGTTGAAGCCCGCGTCCTGAAGGATATATTTAAACATGGCAGTTGACGTTTTAAAGTGTTATTGTTTAGCCTGCGCTTTGGGTTTGATATCCGTACCCAGGCGTTGCAAATAGGCGATCATAGCGATAATCTCCTTGTTTTCGATGCCTTCGGGTTTGATACCGTCTTTGGCCAGGTTGGCGGCAATTTGCCTGGCTTGCGCCTTCAAATCGTCTACCGCAATTTTTTCATATCCTTCTTCATAAGGCGTGCCGAGGGTGCGCAGCGTTTTGATCTTGGCGGCCGTGTATTTGGTATTCAGATCTCGCTTGTGCAACCAGGGATACGGCGGCATAATCGAACCCGGCGACATGCTCTCGGGGTCGTACATGTGGTTGTAGTGCCAACTGTCGGAGTATTTGCCGCCCTGGCGGTGCAAATCCGGACCGGTGCGCTTGGAGCCCCACAGGAATGGGCGGTCGTAAATAAATTCGCCCGATTTGGAGTATTCGCCGTAGCGCTCGGTTTCGGAGCGGAACGGACGGATCATCTGAGAGTGGCAGCCCAGGCAACCTTCGCGGATGTACAGGTCGCGGCCTTCCAGTTCGAGCGGCGTATAAGGCCGCACAGATTCAATTTTGGGAACATTTTTATCGACAAATACCATTGGTATAATTTGGACGATACCGCCTATTGCTACCAATACGAGGCTGGCCACTAACATTTGAATCGGGCTGCGCTCGATCCACTTGTGCCAGTATTCGCCTTTGTGGGCCACGTGTGCAACGCGTGCCGGAGCTTCGGCTTCTTCAGCGGCGACGAATTTGCCGGCGCCTATGGTTTTGAACAGGTTGTACATCATCACCACATAACCGACAACATACAACGTGCCGCCCAATGAGCGCAAAGCGTACATCGGCTTGATCTGGGTAACGGTTTCCAGGAAGTTGCCGTATTGCAGGAAGCCGTCGGCGGTGAATTGTTTCCACATGAGGCTCTGCGTCCAACCGGCCCAATACATCGGCACGGCGTAGAAGAGAATCCCCAAAGTGCCGATCCAGAAGTGCGCATTGGCCAGTTTTAGCGAGTACAGGTTGGTATTCCACATTTTCGGGACCAGCCAGTACAATAAGCCGAAAGTCAGGAAGCCGTTCCATCCCAACGTGCCGATGTGCACGTGGCCGATGGTCCAGTCGGTGTAGTGGCTGATAGCATTTACCGACTTAACGGAAAGCATAGGGCCTTCGAACGTAGCCATACCGTAAGCGGTAATAGCTACCACCATAAATTTGAGAACGGGGTCTTGCCGCACGCGGTCCCAGGCGCCGCGAAGCGTAAGCAGGCCGTTGAGCATACCGCCCCAGGAAGGCGCGATAAGCATAACGGAGAACACCGTGCCGAGCGACTGCGCCCAGTCGGGCAGCGCTGTATACAGCAAGTGGTGCGGGCCAGCCCAGATATAAATAAATATCAACGCCCAGAAGTGAATTATAGACAGCCGGTAGGAGTATACCGGGCGGTTAGCCGCTTTGGGCAGGAAATAGTACATCAAGCCCAGATAAGGCGTAGTGAGGAAAAATGCCACTGCATTATGGCCATACCACCACTGCACAAGCGCATCTTGTACGCCGGCAAAGACGTTGTAGCTTTTCCACATATTCACCGGCAATTCGAGGTTATTGCCGATGTGGAGCATAGTGACCGTCACCCAGGTAGCGATATAAAACCAGATAGCTACATAGAGGTGATTTTCGCGGCGCTTGAGGATAGTGCCAAACATATTGATACCAAAGGCCACCCAGACCACTGCGATGGCCAGGTCTATCGGCCATTCGAGTTCGGCGTATTCTTTGGCGCTGGTGATACCCATAGGCAGGGTGATAGCCGCCGCCAGAATAATGGCCTGCCAGCCCCAGAAGTGAAACTGACTGAGAAATTTACTAAACATCGGCGCTTTGAGCAAACGCTGTAATGAGTAGTAAACCCCGGCAAAAATACCGTTGCCCACAAAGGCGAAAATTGCAGCGTTGGTGTGCAAGGGGCGAATACGGCCGTATGTTACCTCGGCTACGCCAAAATTAAGCTGAGGGAACACCAATTGCAGCGCCAACGTCAATCCCACCAAGATACCTACCAAACCGAAAATGATAGTAGCGTACGTAAATAGTCGAACGATACCGTTGTCGTAACTAAATTTTTCTACCTGTGCCATTAGTTAGCTGTTTTATCGTTTGTAGTTGGTTCATCATCGAGCAGCATACGCACCGAAGGCGTGTACTCGTCGTCGTATTGGCCGCTGCGCACCGCCCAGATGAAGGCAGCCAAAAAGCCCAGAGCAACCACTAAACTGACCAGAATGAGTAAAAAGATTACCTTCATAAGTATGCATTGTAATTTCGCGTGCAAGTTAGTTGGGGGGGGAGTCACCCTTGTATGATAGAGGTCAACCCCCTTCGGTGACTTTTGTCATTATTTTTTGACAAATGAGTAGCGCTTATTTGCAAAAGCTAAAAAATGGCAGGTTATTCCCGAATTTGACGCGTTGCTTTGCTTTTTTACGGGTCAGCATATTGCGCGACAGGGGCTTTTTGTATATATTCGCCACGTTCGCTTTTTTTATGATGCTTAAAAATATAAAATTTATGCGAATCCGCCTTAACGAATACCTGTTAAATCGTCAATTACTTCGCCTTGAGCGCGAAGCCGGCGATGATTTGTTGCAGGTTTTGGAAGGCGGACCGGAATATTATACCAACCAGGAGCTCCATTTATTACTAGAGCAGCTTCGAGATCAGGTTTATCAAGCCAATCGCTTTAATAAAAAGCGGCTGCTGGTGGGCGCCAGCATTACGATTTGGATCGGCGCCAGTTTTTTGTGCGGCGCCCTGGGCTGGTACCTGGCCGGCTATTTGTTCCTCTCGCTTGTGCCTTTATCTGCGCTGGCCTATCTCGCCGCTACGGTCGCATTGCACAGGCGATTTCGCACCTACCGCCACGCCCGGCTCCTGGAGGCTATTATCTTCCAGGAGTTGGAGCGCCGCCGCAAAGACGCCTCTATCTATTAATTTTTTTATTATGTGCTGATTTATGAGAGGTTATGAGAGGTTATGAGAGGTTATGAGAGGTTATGAGAGGTTATGCGACTGAAAGCGAACGAAGTGAGTCCCGACTAAATGTCGGGGGAGTCCCGTACTGACCAAAGGGAAGTCGGGAAGAGGTTATGAAAGGTTAGTTCTTTAATAACTTGCTGATTTACTGTCCACTTTTATTCATAAACTTTATAAACCTATAAACTCATAAACCTAATAAACCTATAAACCGACAACCGACAACAACCTGCGGCACATTATTTAAAAAAAAAAGGGCATTAT
>DAINSQ010000230.1:0-6055 GCA_036741235.1 Saprospiraceae bacterium
AGTAGCGGGCTTTTCATGGTATGTTGTGTTATTAGGTTGTAGGTTGTAGGTTGTATGTTGTATGTTGTAGGTTGTAAGTTGTAAGTTGTATGTTGTAAGTTGTCGGTTCGTTTATAGGTTTATTGGTTTATAGGTTTACGCAAAAGTCGCACGGTAGCAAAGATCTCCCCCTCTCTCCCTCTCCAAGTCCCTACCTGGCCTTTACCCCCATCCGCACGCCGTACCTTGGCCGTAGCGTAATCAGGGCCTGGGGCGTTACTAAGTGATCGGGCGCCGGGGTAAAATCATAGCGCTGCAGCATGGCTGTCAGCACCAATTGCATTTCCATAATAGCAAAATTATTGCCGATACACAGGCGCGGGCCTCCGCCGAAAGGCAGATAGGCATAGGGTGTATGCATTTTTTTATTGTGTTTACTAAACCGATCGGGGTCAAACTGGTGGGGATTTTGCCATAAATGCTCCGAGCGGTGCACGCCGTAAAAGTAGGTCACCACTACTACGCCTTTTGGGATGTGCAAACCTTCAAATTCGTCGTCTTCAGTAGCGATGCGGTCGGTAATCCAGGCAGGGGGGTACAGGCGCATGCTTTCCTCGATGATCTGGGTGATGTATTCGAGCTGGGGCAGATCTTCAAAAGCGGGTTTGCGGCCTCCCAATACGCGGTCGATTTCGGCGCGGGCTTTTGCCGCTATTTCGGGGTGTTGACTGAGCAGATGCCAGGTCCACGACAAGGCATTGGCGGTGGTTTCGTGGCCGGCCACAAACAGGATGGCGCTTTCTTCGAGCAACTGCCTGTCTGTCATGCCCTCGCCGGTGTCTTCATAGCGCGAATCGAGCAGCATTTGTAGCAGGTCGTCGTGAATCTCTTCCCGCAGTCGCCGTTTATGAATAATACCCAGGACAATCTCGTCGAATTCCCTGGCCAGCATTTCGTGGCGCTGCAATTGCCCCGACATATTGAACCACCAGTTCAGATAGGGTTGTCTGATCTGCCTGATGATGAATTCCTGCAGCGTCGTGATAATCGAAGACAGGCGCTGCAATTCTTCCTCTTTGATGTTGGCGCTAAACAGCGAACGCGCAACGATGTGGAAGGCCAGTTCCATCATCTTGGGGTACAGATCGATGGTGTTATTGTTTCTTTCCAGTTCCCGGTCAAATTGGTCGAGAAACTGGTCGATAACGCCCTGCATAATGTCAGTGAGCGCAGCCAGCCGCAGGCGGTGAAACCCGGGTTGGATCAGCCGTCGCTGGCGCAGCCAATAGTCGCCCTCGCTGGTGAGCAATCCGTGCCCCAGAAAGTGCGATAACTTGTCGAAGTGCATGGGCGAGCGCCGGTAGATGCGATGATGCTTTTGCAATACGTGTTGAATCAGTTCGGGTTCAGTGGTGAGCAAACCTTTATATACCCCGCCGATATAGGTAAAAAATGTGGGGCCCATTTCCTGAAGCTGTTTATCGAGTACGCTGATCGGGTCGGTCACAAAACGCAGTGAATTGCGGATGGCCTGCAGGCGGTGTACCGACGGCGTGTTAATGCGTGTAGATATTTCGGACATAAGTTGATGTTTTAGTGGTTGGAGTATGGCGCCGGGGCCAAAACCCGATTACCAAAAATAACAAAATACTGCTGACATAGCGATGACAAATGTCTTCCTTCCTGAAGAAGTTGTATTCATTTACAACGTCAGGTTTGTTAATTTTTAGCGAAAATTCGCAATTTTTTCGAATGATATCTTTACAAAAAGACAAAAACAACTTAATATTGTAGCGAATATTCGCTAAAAAATAAGAATCATGCAAGATACACTCATCAAAACCGACGTACTCAAGGGCGGCGAGTACCTCATCAAAGATAGCAAGCCGGAAGATATCTTCATCCCTGAAGAAATCAACGAAGAGCAGCGCATGATCAAAGACATGGTGCTGGATTTCCTCTACCAGGAGATTTTTCCCAATTTGGAAAAAATTGATCGTCAGGAGGACAACATAACGGTCAAGTTGCTCGATAAAATGGCGGCCCTGGGCTTATTGGGCACGCACATGCCGATAGAATACGGCGGTTCGGCGCTTGATACCAATACCAATACGCTGATATGCGATGTGATAGGCCCGGCTGCGTCGTTTACGGTGCCTTATGCCGCCCATACGGGTATCGGCATGTTGCCTATATTATATTTCGGAACGGAGGCGCAAAAGCAAAACTACCTGCCCCGTCTGATCAGCGGTGAATTGAAAGCCGCGTATTGCCTCACCGAGCCAGGTTCAGGTTCCGATGCGCTGGCAGCCAAAACCCGCGCCGATTTGAGCGCCGACGGCACGCATTACGTGCTCAACGGCCAGAAGATGTGGATCACCAATTCGGGCTTTGCCGATTTGTTTATTGTTTTTGCGCAGGTGGGCGGCGACAAGTTTACGGGTTTTATCGTTGAGCGCAACATTCCCGGCATTACCCTGGGCGCCGAAGAAAACAAGCTGGGTATCAAGGGCTCTTCTACCCGGCAGGTATTTTTTGAAAATGTGAAAGTACCCGCCGAAAATGTGCTGGGTGAAATCGGCAAGGGCCACCTCATCGCGTTTAACGCCCTGAACGTGGGTCGTTTCAAACTGTGCGTTTTGTCGACCGGCGGCGCCAAGAAAAGCGTGACCACCGCCGTGCGCTACGCCAATGAGCGTTTCCAGTTCGGCGAGCCGATTTCCAATTTCGGCGCCATACAATATAAGCTGGCCGAACAGGTCATCCGCCTGTTTGCCAACGACAGCGCGATGTACCGCGTGTCGAATATGATGCAGGAAAGCGAAAAACGGCACGAAGCCGCCGGCGTCGCCTTTGGCGAGGCCAAACTCCGGGCCGCTGAAGAATACGCTATCGAATGCGCGATGCTGAAGGTGTCGGGTTCGGAAGCCCTCGATTATGTGGTCGATGAAACGCTGCAAATCCACGGCGGCATGGGTTATTCCGAAGAAGGCACCGCCGCCCGCGCCTACCGCGATGCGCGCATCAACCGCATCTACGAAGGCACCAACGAAATCAACCGCCTGCTCACTGTTGATATGCTCTTGAAACGCGCGCTCAAAGGCGCTATTGATATTGTGGGCCCGGCCTGGTCCGTTCAAAAAGAACTGGCCGCTATGCCTTCGATGGAACAAGCCGAGGGGCCCTACGGTGAGGAAGAACGCGCCGTTCGCGATTTCAAGAAAATCGTGCTGATGGTAGCCGGCGCCGCCGCCAAAATGCAGATGGACGGCAAGCTCAACCTGAAAGACGAGCAGGAAATCATCGCCAATGTGGCCAATATGATGATCGACGTATTCCTGGCCGAATCACTGCTGCTGCGCGTGCAAAAGCTGTCGACGATGGCGGAAAAGCCGGCGGCTCAGGAAGTTTATGATGCCATACTCCGGGTTTTTGTGCACGACGCTACCGCCCGCATTCAAAAAGAAGGCGCCGACGCACTCGCTTCTTTCGCTGAAGGCGACCTGCTGCGCACCCTGATGATGGGCCTCAAACGCTTTTCGAAATACCCGCCGGTAAATGTGAAAGAAGAGCGCCGCAAAATTGCCGCCGCGCTGATTGAGGCGAATGAGTGGTGTTTTTGAGGTGTCGGTTGTTGTCGTAGGGTCGTTTATAGGTTGATGGGTTTATAAGTTTATGAATAACCCCATAAACCTATCAACCTATAAACGAGCAGACAACCCAGAGCTGACAACCGACTCCCCCCTTACGACGTCACCTGCCTGCTCCTCAGCATTACGGCCAGCGAATCGTCATTTTCAATGATCTCAAAGAAAGACTCGAGGTAAGCGGCAACTTGCCGGCGGCTGGCGTCACTCAGGCCTTTCAAGTTGTGGCATAGTTGGAACAACTCGGCTTTTTGGGCTTTAAAAATCTCCAATGTGTTTCTCAGCGACTCGCAATCCTTGCCGCGGTACTGAAAAAAGCGCTCCGTAACGCGGTTGATGGGCATTTGCGGGTGGGGTTTGGCATAGGGCGCGTTGACCAGTCCGGCGTAGTCAAAATCATAGGGCACCGGTGTAGGGGCGCTTTTGCCTTCCAGTTGTACCAGCTTGATATTGTGCTGATCGCCGAGGTTCCAGTCGGTATTGCCGATCATGTATTGGAATACGGTGATGAGGCGGTATTGCCCTGCGTCGATTTGCTTGCATTTTTGGGGGCCTCCTTCCAATACCGTTCCGCCCAGTCGTTGGGCCATTTCCCTGGTGTTTTCCAATATAATAGCGTAATGGGTTATAGGTTCCATATCGCCTTCGCGGTCGCGGTAGGTTACCCGGGCCAGTTGCACGCGGAAGCTTTTGTCGGTCAGGCTGTTCAGCATTTTATACGCGAGGTATTCTTTCAACAGCAGTTGCTCGTTGTCGGTGCACTGGGTTACGAGTTTAAGGCTGCTATGGCCTTGTAGTCCGGTTTGGCGCAATTGCTCACTGTCGAAGTTGAGCTTCAGCGGCGGGAACTCGCAGTATTGGCGGCGGGTTTTACCGCGCAGGGCTGCTTCGGCCTGCCATTGGCTCGTGCTGCCGTCGGCAAGCGTCCAGTTGATCAACGCCGGTTGGCCGTCTACCGCCGCCCTGTCGGCCAGCAGGGTCGACAAGTCGGTGGTGATGGTCATTTCCAGGGGCTGTTCTTGTACAATAGTATCAAAAAGGCTTGGAGCAGCCTGCTCGCTTTTGTTTTGGCGAAGCCATAAAAAAGCGCCGGCGCTTACCAGGATGACAGAAATAATGGCGAAATAGGTTTTCATGATACGGGCGATTGTTTGCTTTAGCGCAATATTGTTATTGGTTAAATGCGCTATTATATATGTCCGCAAAGTTGCAGTAAAGGTTGCTTCCGCGCTCGCCACACTCGATGAAACCGCCCTTCAGCCGCTCCGAACGCTATTTTTTTTGGATAAAAGGCCTTTTTTGTTCGAAAAAAGAAAAAAACCGGCTTTTTGAAATATTCGAATAGGGGTAAAAGACCTTTTGCGCATCATAAAATAAAAGCCATTGCTTTTGAATTAATTTAAATTTAAAATTTAAAAAATTTAAAATAGCAAAATAAAGATGAAGATAGTGATTGTTGTATAGTGCTATTCTTGCTGATATTTGGCAGCGCAGGTTAAAATAGTATCACTATCGGTCAATTAAAAGGTAGCGAAAGCGCCCGGCGCCACCCTACTTTTGCCGTATCAATTTTCACCCGACAGTTTGAAAAACGAACCGACATCATCATTAATCAAACAACTGTTATTATGAAGGATTTGAAAAAACCTTTTTTGCTGAGCGCGCTTTTTGCGCTGTTGTTGCACACCCAATTGACGGGCGCAGATGTGCCCACGATTACGATCCGGAGTATTGGATTTGCCAAGAAGGTCAGCCTGGTGGTAGATGACCTGGCTTCACACGCCACTTTGCAGGTTAAAGACCTTCAAGGCAATATCCTGCTGGAGGAAGGCGTAAAAAGCGCCCCGCAATTTGCCAAGGTACTCAACCTGGAGCAGTTGCCCGCGGGCAATTACCGGGTGGTGATTATCACCGAAACGCGCGAAACTATCCAGCCGCTGAAACTCACGGAGACGTCAGTCGAGATCGACGAAAATCAGCGCGAGGTGATTTATGCGCCGGTGGTGTTGTGCAAGAACGATAACGTCGATATTTCGATGTTTAACAACCGCCTGACAACGGTAGAGGTGAGCATTTTTGCACCCAATGGCGATAAGGTGTTTACCGATACGCAGCGCAATGTGCTTAAGGTGGAACGCCGCTACGACACCTCCAAACTGGAAAAAGGCAATTACCTGGTGCGCGTGAGTACTCCCCAACGCACGTATTACAAGGATTTGATTGTAAGATAAATCGAAAGGGGTTCCATTCAAACAACAGCCATATCTCCGGAAGGGGGTATGGCTTGTTTTTTGTTAAGTTTATTGGTTTATTGGTTTATTGGTTTATTGTACACACTTATTCATAAACCTATAAACTATTAAACTTATAAACAAACCCACAACCTACAACCTACAACCTACAACCTACAACCTACAACCTACAACCTA
>DAINSQ010000231.1:0-5982 GCA_036741235.1 Saprospiraceae bacterium
GAAATATTCCCGCTGCCGATGCGAAGAACCACATCGTCGCCGGCTGCTTCGGCCATAGCGGCAATGGCTTTGCCCATTTTTCCGTAACCCAGGAGGGCGATTTTCATATCAAAAAAATTGATCTTGATTATTTCAAGTGCAAAGTAGTCAATTGCATCCCTTATTCCCTCACTTTCCCCGTCAAAACGCTCGCCTTCGAATTAAACGGATTGCCCGAAGAACGCCGGAAAGAAACCACCTGCCCCACATGCCATAGGGCATCGGCAATAGGGCCGTTGATCATATTCCAGAATGGGAATTCCGAACGATTTTCGCCATTCACAAAAATAATATCATAATCGGCAAGCCTTCCCCCGCTGTTTTTCAGCAAATCGCTTGCTTCTTTCAAGTTATCGAGCGTCTTTTTCCTTTTTACCTCAAAAGACAATGGCGAAGTTTCTTCACCACTCCGCTCGTTTGGGCGATTTTTTATGGCATTGATCACAATCTGAGAAAGTCCCAGGATATGATCGATTGTTTCTTCGCTTGATCTCGCCTCCGGGCTGGGGCGAAAAGCCAGGTCTTCGGGGCGCAAGCCCTCGGTAGCCCAATAGAAACGAAAACCAAGTCCGTCGATCATACGGGCGGCCACATTTTCGGCGGTAAAACTATCGGGGGCTGCGGGGATTTCCCGATAGGGCAATGCGGCCATGTCTTGCCGGGTTTGTGCAACAACGCTGCATGTAAATGCTATCATCGTGCTAAATACGAGTAGAATTTGTGCAATTGGGCGACTCATACGATTGGAAAACTTTTGTGAACCGGGTATTATTGACGCTAATCCAAAGATACACAAATGCAATCGATGGTTGCGAGATTTATAGTTGATATTGTGTACGGTATGCTACAATCATGTTTCATGCCATATTTTCTTTCCAAAACAACACTAATTTTTTGCTACTCAATCATCCCAATGCGTCCCCTTGTATTATCAGCCATTTGCTTTTTGTTCAATCGCTAATATTCTCATTTCCAGATGAGAAATATCATTGATACTAATAGCGATAGTAAGTAAAATTAAGTTGATTTTGCCTATCTGCCCATGATCAGCAAAGCAATTAACTGTCTTCTATTCCCAGGCCGAAATACAAGTTTAAACACTGCTTTCAAAATCAAATAGTATGAGAAAGGCGATTCATCAACTAATTGTATGGGTGGTGAGCGTTTCTCTGATTCCTTCACCGTTATTCTGCCAGGATAATCACAATTGGATCCTCAATATCTCTGAAGGAGAGGGAGCAGCCTCCATCAACTTACAGGATTGGTATCCCGAAGTAGCCGTCTCCGGCAACACCGTACACAGCCTCTGGCTTACACACGCACCAGGCGCTGAGTGGAATAATTACGAATTGAATTATCGTCGCTCAGCCAATAATGGCGAAAGTTGGGAAAATAAGGTCAAGCTATATGAAGGCCTGCTTGATGTAAGCAATACATACAACAGGCTGGTCGTAGCAGGGCCATACGTACACATTGTTGTAAGCTTGAATTCAGGAACAGCAAAAGAAGTGCTCTACTTCAGGTCAACAGACGGGGGCGCTACCTTTGAGCCCCCCAAAGTGCTTACTACGACACCTTACGATTTGTACAACCTGCATATTGACGCCCAGGGCAGTAAAGTTGGCGTGAGTTATACCATAGAATGTTGGTGGTGCGGCACAAAAAAATGGGTGACACTATCAAAATCCAGCGACAACGGCGGTACATTTGAAAACGTCACGGTTTTGGAAGACCTTATAGGTGATTTATCCAATTTCGCAAATATTAAAATCGAAGGCGACAATGTGTATCTAATTTACCTGAAGTCAATAGGCTACTGGGGCAATTACGATTTTGAGCTTCACCTGTTGAGCTCCAATAATTTTGGAACTTCCTTCATCGATCAAGTCATTTCGATTCCTGCCATGAGCGGGCAGCATCATGCTTTTTCTATCCTTAGTAGCTCAAATGGCTATTTTTCCAAAATTGCAGCCGATGGGAACAAAGTATGGGTAATATGGTCCGGCTGGGACGAAACCAATCAGGCCGCCGTTTTTTTAAATCGTTCTTTCGATGCCGGGGCTACGGTTTCGGCGCCTGTAAAAGTATCAGGGGATATTCACTATATTCACGCAGGGCTTGAGACGGTGGTCGCCAAAGGCGATTTTGCCTATATTATTTTAAATACCATTGACGAGAGGCTCTACGCCAACTATTCGTCGGACGGCGGGGCAACATTTGGGGCGCCTGTTGAATTCACCAACCCTGATGCTCAATTTCTATATCATTCGATAGAACCTCAACTGGCATTAGATCCGATTGACAACGGTGCGATGATTTTGAGCACGGGGCCTGTGGTTGGAAAAATATCACCCCAAGGCTAAATTTCAGGGCCTACCCTGTTTGGTAGTTATAGTTTTACCAGCAGCCGCCGTCCGAAAATGGCAGTCTCCCCCAATGGTTACGCGCACCTTGTCATGGAAGGAGGTGGAGAATGGTTGGCCACTGGTTCTTTTGCCGATAATGAAGTATGGTACAGGCGCGTAAATCTACTTCAGACCGATGCAGGCGAAACAAACCGGACGGCTAATATGCAAATCATCCCCAATCCAGGCGATGGCAGCGGGCTCTCGCGCTTTGATAACATGATCATCGGTCCCGATCTTGCCGATCATTTCGTCAATTCGTTTACTGTAGAACTATGGGTCAAACCGCAACAAATTGCTGAAGAAAAGAAAATACTGACCCAAATGCACAGGGGAACCTGGAACATCAACAACCCCCGTTCATTTCAATTGTGGGCTACCGCTAATAACCAGCCCGTGGCGGGAATCGCTACCTCTACGGGCGCCTATGCTATTTGGGGGCAAAAAAATATGGCGCCCGGCTTCTGGAACCATTTGGCAGTTACATACGAAAATAACGGATCCGGCAGTAATTTCAAGCTGTTGTTAAACGGCCAGGTTATTGCATCAACTACAGCTATCGGCGAGATCACGCCATTAGAAGCGATGTGGAGCCTGGGATGCATTTCAGGCGGTTTCGGAGGATACCTGTCGTCTGGCTTTTTGGGGGGTATTGATGAACTCAGATTTTGGGATATTGCCCTAACCCCCGAGCAAATCAGGCAAAACCGTTTTGCCAATCTAACCGGCGATGAAGAAGGGCTTGTAGCCTATTTCAATTTCAATTACGTTTCTCCCTTTGGAGAAGTAACTGATATAACAGGCAACGGGCATACCGGGCACTTCATGTATAAAGAAGAATCTGTGCCTTCAAATATCCATAATTTGGGCGCCCGTTTTACTTATACCCAGTCTGTTTCAGCTTTTACCTTCACGCAAATCAGCGAAGGCGGCGAGTCCTACCAATGGGATTTCGGGAACGGTACGCAATCTACAATGGCCAATCCTTCGGTTACCTATACTTCTCCGGGTATTTATCAGGTCTGTCTTGATGTTTTCGGCAATGGCATATACGACAGCTACTGCGAAGCGGTTGAAGTCAAGGGCATTGATAAAATCATTCCAACCGAAGGCGGCAACACTGATTATGTAACGCTCTATGTGTATGGCGGCGGGTTCAATACTTCAAATATCGTCAAATTGCGCCGTAGCGGGTTTGAAGACATCGTTGCAGAATATACCGTCTTTGACGAGAAAAAAACATTGACGGCTGTATTTAACCTTGCTGGACAAGAGATCGGGATATGGGATCTTGTTGTTGCCGATGGTACGCTGGAGACCATACTACCGGGAGCTTTCCAAATTGTCGCCGGTGAAAAGGCCGCTCCGTATGTACTGTTTAACGGCGGCGGAACTATCCTGGTCAACAGGTGGACGCCCCAGACCCTCAAAATAGGCAACTCAGCCAATGTTGATGCGCACGGCGTTCTGCTTTGGGTTACCATCCCCGATGAGCCCGGCAACGACATTGCTTTTCTCAACCTGAATGTAAAAGCACCTCAGTTGGCCATCGATAATGGCTATGAAGAAGACTTGGAAGCGCTCGGTTATTTTATTGCCGTCGATTCTCTTTTTGGCAAACCCAGCCACAGCCGAGTGTACACCTTCTATTTTCCCATATTGCCGGCCAAATCCAGCTTTGATATTATGGTACGCGTTAAAATCGGACAAGGCGGCGGCAGCATCCCTATGCAGGTGTGGGTCAGCGAACCATTCTACCAATCGCCCTTATCGGTTGAGGTACAAGCATGCGTAGCGCTTTCGATTGCAAAGGCATGTATTAAGGGAGGGTTAGGGTTTATCCCTGGTGTCCCCTGTATTACCGGCACACTTGCCATAACATCCGACTATCTGGACGACCAACCTCCAACACAGTCTGCATACGAAAATATTGAGACCAGAAGCTGGTTTTGGATTTTAGGCACGAATTTGCTGGAATGCGGCGTTTCTCTGATCCCTGGCGGAAATATCTATGCGGGTATTCTGGGCCTTATCACCGCCGGGGTTGAAAACGGCCAGGAAAATGCCGACTGTTACCGCGGCTTTCGGCAAATCGGCTGGCTGGATATTTTGTATTACCCGGTATTTTCGTTAGATCCCAACGTCAAAAACGGCTTGCAGGGATATGCGGAAGAAGGTTTTATCGGTCCACAATCGCGTTTGAGTTACCAGATCCAATTTGAAAATAAAAATACCGCCACCGCTCCCGCACAGGAAGTGGTAATTATCGACACACTCACCTATAATAAAATCGACCTGTCAAACTTTTCTTTTGGCGCTTTTGGCTGGGGCGACACGCTGTTGTTCCCGCTTCCAGGTTCCAAAGAATTTGGTATCGATATCGACTTGCGCCCCGAAAAAAATCTGATTGTGCGGGTTACAGGCGAATTAAACGAAACAGAAAAAATCGTCAAATGGCGGTTTTTATCTCTCGACCCTGCCACGATGGATCTCGTAACCGATGCACTGGGCGGCTTCTTACCTCCCAACAACACACCTCCAGAGGGAGAAGGATTCGTTACGTTTACTACCGGGCTATACGAGGATATTCAACACAATGAATTAATTGAAAATAAGGCATTTATTGTATTTGATGTCAATGCCCCTATTATTACCAACCTGCACCGAAACAGGTTTGATCTCGTAGCGCCTGTAAGCGAATTAAGTTCAGCGATTGTCTCTACTACCGATACTCTGATAACCCTGAATTTATCCGCCTTTGACGATGAAAGTCGGGTACGCGACGTGGAGATTTGGGTTTCTGAAAACGACAGCGCTTATGTCTTTAACCAACGCGCTGCAAACAATGCAGTTCAGATTAGCGGCAAGCCAGGGTTTCATTACAAGTTTTACAGCGTTGCCATCGACAGCGTTGGCAACCGCGAAGAAGCGCCGTTGGTTGCAGACGCTGAAGTCTCAATCCTGGTTAACACTGTAAACCTGTCAAACATCAGCAACATCCGCCTTTATCCCGTTCCCACAGCCAACCTGCTAACCCTGGAAATGAATCTGTTAAAATCTGCTGATCTGGTTATCAGACTGGAAGACGGATTGGGCAAAGTGGTTCAACCCCTGTTTAGCGGGAATTTACAACAGGGCTATCACCGGCTGCCGTTCAAACTTCATGCGGCTCCAGGTATGTATTTTCTGTATATCAGCGACGGAACAGGAAGCAAAACTGAGAAAGTGATCATTGTCAGGTAAAATAGTATACCACAGCAGGCCTATATTTTAAGCCGGAAAATCAGGCTATTTTGTAGGCCTGCTTTGAAATATTGGCGAGTCGGGCAGTGGTTCCACAATTTTCAATAGCAAACAAATACATTCAATTATTTTTGTCGCAACAAGTGGTTATTAATGAAAAAACTATCTCTTACAGTATTCACGTGTTTAGTTTTTATGGCTATCCACGCCCAACAACTCGCTTTCGACTGGGTCGGCGCCTTTCGGGGCCTCAATTCTGATCTCGGACATGCGATCAAAATAGATGCACAGGGCA
>DAINSQ010000232.1:0-5933 GCA_036741235.1 Saprospiraceae bacterium
GTTAACACAAAAGTCGTGCTTTTTTCCACCTTTTTCTAAAATGTCCAGTAGTGTGCTGCCGAACTCAACGGTTTTTTTGCAGACAACGGAGGTTCTTTTGTACTTGGCAACGATATTAACCAACATCAGAAACTGGTTGATGTATCAAAAGAAATTTTAAAAAAAGCCATCAGCAATATAAAAGCAGGCGTTAGAATTTCTGACATTGGTTATCTCATGGAAACCGAAGCGAAAAAGCGAGGTTACCGCGTAATAAAAAATCTGGGCGGGCACGGAATCGGAAGAAGTCTGCACGAACAACCGGAAGGACTGCTCAACTACAGAAATAGATTTGACAAAAGAAGATTTAAGCATAACTCTGTAGTTGCTATTGAAACTTTCATATCTACTTCTTCATCTTATGCCGAAACCTCAATTGACGGCTGGACAATGGTTGGGAATAAAGGCGGTTATATGGCTCAACACGAACATACTATTGTTATTACGGATGGAAATCCAATTATTTTAACAGAAATGAACGGTATACTGAATTAACAACCTATCAAATAATCAGTTAGGCAACAAACCCGCATGCCCCGGACTGCCTGATAGCGATACCTATGATTTATAATTGCCGCCGGGTAAAAAGAGTTTTACGCAGCGTAGCGCCGAGTTATAACAACCGGCGCTCCCCCGCGTCAACCCAATACTCCGTGTAACTCCGTTTAACTCTGTGGTTAAAAAATGGCGTTCCCCGCATCAACCCCATACTCAGCAAAACGCCGCGCAACAAAAATGGCGAAAAAAGCGAACTGAGTGACACTGCCCCCCCCCCGTTAGTGACACATAAAACAGGCCTCAGAACGAATAATCCACATTAATCAGCGCAAATGCCGGCACGGCCCGGACAGCGCTCCTGAATAAAAAGTAATCACTGCTTTGCAGTTGTGAGAACTCTCCGATGTTGGGTGCGTTAACGATGCGGATTCCCAGCAACATAGGTTTGCTGTTGACGGTAATTCGCTTTTGCGCGCGCAGCTGATAGCCGTGCAACCGGGCGCCCCCACCCCGGCTGTTCCCCCCAAAGGCGCCATTCCACGAACCGCTGATCTGCCAGTTATTGTGCAGGAACATGCAGGTAAATGCAGACCGCCACGTGTTGATGCGGTTTTCCACGCCATCGCCGCGCCGAAAAGTATGATTGATTTGCCAGTGGTTATCTGTAATAAATTTGAGAAAAGGAAAGGGTGAAATAGTGATATTGCCCCCCACCAGCCCGATGGTATTGCCTAAATGAAATACCGAACCGGCAACAGCGTATTCTCCCATTGCATGAGCCAGGGAGGCATTGAGCCGAATATTGGCCTTCAAGGCGGGTACAAACTGATCCCAATAGCCGTTTAACACCAGGCGCTCATTGTTTCGGGAGAAAAAAGGTGCAGAAATGGCCAGCGATTGCTCAAAGCGATCGTCATAACGCCATAAATGCTGCCCGAAGTTGTAGCGCAGGCTAACATGCCAGGAACGCAATTTAAAAGCATTTCTCGCGCCATAGTACAGGCTCAGCAAATGCCCCGCGTGGTTGGCAGTGCGGATGTCCTGCTCGCTTAAACTGTAACTGTCGAAAAAGTATGGCATAGTAATGAAATAGTGCGCAGGCAGCACTTGCTCCTGATAAGCATAACTCAACCGGCCCTCGGCGGTTTGTTTGAATTTTTTATTGACAAGCGCGCGAATGGATAGGGTCTGCAGGTCAAAACCGGAAGCTACCGCATATTGGGCCTGCATTTCCCGCCCCTGAAGATACAGCCCCCACGACGTGGAGGCGTTGAGTTGCCCGTTAAGGTGCAGGTTGAGTCCGGCTCGTCGGATATCAATGCGCTGCGGCTGTTCCACCTCCGGAAAAAGGCTGGTGGCGTGGTCATTAGCCGGTGAAGCCAGTTGAAGGGAATTTTCAAAAACAGCAACCGATTGCGCGTACAAGGGTTCTACTTCAAGGATAAAATACCGGGCTGCCCAGGTATAGCGGGCCAGCAATTCCGTTTCGGCGTGTCGCCATTTCAGTTGTTGCGACAGCATGACCAGGGTGGTATCGACATTCCAGAACAGAGGAAAATCGTCGTTGGAAGCCAGAAGCGTTTGCGGAAGGATAACCCGGGCGGTTTTTACCTGAAATTGCACTACGCTTTTTTCTCCGGTTTTTTGGGTAAAAAGCGCCGTCGCCGCGCCGTCGCCACGCCTTTGTCCTTCTGCTATCGAATACATTTTATACCGACCGGCCCGGAATTCTTCGATCAGCAACCGGTTGTTTTGCCGGTAGCCATCCCATCGGCCAAAAAGCTGCAAGCTGCGATTATTATCGCCGCTGAAGTGTTTGACATACACATCCGCGCCCGAAATGCGATTATTCAAATTAAATTGCTGGGCGGTGGTGAGTTGATAAATATCGTCATTTAAAAAAAAGACTTGCTCGTTAAAAAAATCCTGTCTGCCGCGCTGTTGAAAAAAAGTTGCATTGGCGTTTATTTCCCAGTTATCGTTAAGCTGACAGGAAGTACGCAACGTGGAAAACAACCTGGTACTTGGATCGACAAACTCCGCCGGCAATCCCGGGTTGTTGAGGGAGGTTATCCGCTGAAAATCGGGAGTTTGATAAACCGGCGTTCTGACATCTCTTTCAGACGGGTTGTCGTATGCGCTCTGCATTTCTTCAGCGCCAGTGGTCATACCGGTATTGCCATTCGAACTAATAAAGAGCGCTTTGAATTTTTTTGAAATAGAAAATACGTTGACATTGGCCAGCCCTTTAAATGACTCATCCACGCCAATTCCCGTGCCGGCGTCATAAGTGCCGTTGAGAATATTTTTTTTATCAGCTTTGAGTTTTAAATTTAGCACAACGGCATCCGACGTATTTACGTGGCTCAATACCGGATTTTCCTGATAATGGTCGATTACTTCAACTTTATCCAAATAACCGGCCCTGATATTTTTTGTGCCGATGGTATACCTCCTGCCGAACATATCCGTGCCTTCAATCAGTACCCTTTCTACGGCTTTTCCGTTGACGGCAATCTGGCCGTCTGATTTCACTTCAATTCCCGGCAATTTTTTGAGTACGTCTTCCACATTGTATTCGGTGGAATCCGTAAATGCTTTCACGTCGTATACCGTTGTATCGGTTTGTTGGATTATTGGAGGGCGGGATTGGGTGACGACGACTTCTTTAAGCTGGTTTGATTTTGGCGACAGGAGGATGGTCAAGCGGCTATTCTGTGCGGCGTTAAGGAGCAACGTTTTTTCTTCATAGCCCAAAAACCGGGCATGTAGCAACAGTTTTGCGCCCGACGATGTCAATAAAAGCTCAAAACCGCCGCTGTCGTCTGTTTGGTCAAAAGTCAGGTAAGCCGAACCGGTATCGGGGGTTACATAAACCAGTGCATAGGACAAGGGCTGCTGCGTCAGGCTATCCAGTACCTGTCCGGTGACGGCAATTTGTTGCTGGGCAAAAGCCAGGCTGCTCATCAGCAGATGGGCAAGCAACAGGCGCACCCGCCGATACAAGTCCGGATATTCCATATCATTTATTGCTGCGCTGGTTTTTATAATTGCTGATGATCGTAAATTTATTGCGCTCGATCTCGTAATCGGCGGGCGGGTCGTCATTGGTAATCGTGACACCCGGGGTCGACAGCGCTTCTGTTTTTATTAGTTTGTTGATGACGAATTTTTCAAATTCGCGCCAGGTGATTTCCTTGCCGCGTTTAGGCGGTTCGATTTTTCGCTCGCAGGGCGATTGATAAGCTATAAAGTGGTATGCCACCTTGCCGTCGCGCGAGGCGGCCTCGAGTATCATGCCCGGAAGTCCGCACAATTTATAAGGGCCCAGGCGTACGGGAATTTCGGGGGTAAACCAGACATCATAGGTACGCCCGCCGAATTCGCCGCTTGCCGACAGGCAATTAAAATCCCCGATTTTTTTGGTTGCCGTTCCAACCGTCCAATTAATTTCCGGCAGCGTATCCTTAAAAATAAATAATTCGCCCGGCGGCGCCGAATATGCTGATTTATAGTATAAATAATTATCCTTTAAATGTATAAAAACGGGCAGCCCCTCATCATCGCCTTTCGTATAGTTTACCGAAAAACCCGCATCGTCGTATTGGTCGGATTTGGGATAATCGTTGTGCACAAAAAGGCCTTTTTCATTATTAAAATAAAGCGTATTACGCCCGTCGTAAACGGGGCCGACAGCCAGTTTTGTGCGGCACTCATAAGTTACCTGAGCGCAAAAATCCTGGGTAAGGCCATGATAAAAACAGAGTAAAAACAGGGTTGCGAAAAATAGGCGTAACATAGTTATTGATTTTTATTGGCGAGTCGACCGGCCCGTAGCCGGTCGACTGCACTATTTAATACTAATCGGTTGATTCTCCACAGAAACGGGTATGACCTGCGGCGCAAGCGCACGCATAAAACCCGGCCTGAGCGGCGGCGCAGGTAGAAGCCGTCACGGTACATTCTCCGTTGGAAAACTGGTAAGTACAAGCCATCACGTCCTCGTAATTGAGCTTCGCAGTAGCGAGCTGACTTTCAGCGATTGACAAATCGGTAACGCGTCCGTCGGTGTGTTGAATGCTGATCACAACCGTGCGGTCTTCGGTTTGGTTAGCGGCTGTAGCCTGATTAAAAGCACCCATAGAAAACGCCAGCAAAAAAGCGGCAGAAGCCAGGACAACTAATGAACGTAACAATTTCATGGTCAATTGATTTAAAAAAGATCATCCCTACTTCTTTTTAGCGTGGTTTCGGGATAGCCCACCGTCAAACGAAGTAAAATTCTGGCGCCTCGAATTTTATCGACATTTGACAAGGCAAAGTTAGGGGCATCCCGACAAAGATTTTGGGCCATTTTGGGCCATCTTGGGCACTTATGGGTCGTTATGAGCCACCCTTGTGCCATTGAGCACTCATTTCCTGCATCCACTGCGCTTTTTCCTCCTTGCCGATCTTTTCAGGAAATCCCAAAGCTTTGTATACCTGGAGAACGTCAACGGGCATCAACACACCGCGGTCGCGGGACAACTGAATACCCATACCATCCAATCTACGCGCAAAAGTTTTTCTGGAAATACCGTACTCCTCTGCAAGTTCTTGTCTGGTTTTTGTCTTCCTCATGGTCAAACGATTTTAATTATAGGGAATGAATGATAGCCAACTACCAAATACTGCTACTGTAATGTTTGGGTCGAACCTGATCGCAAAAGCGAATCACGGAGCAGACTATATTGCCGCGAAAGGGCGGCATAGCTGCAAGTTGTTGTTCAAGGTTTGTTGCACTCCTTCGCAATGCCCAGGACAGGCAATTGCTTTTGATGTTAACATAAATTCCCAAAATGTGTTCACACTAAAAATAAAATTGTACGCCATACTACTGGACATTTTTACAAATCGCATGATTTTTGGGGTTTAAAATTTCCAGGATGAAATCCAGAAACCGGCAAAACCGAAAACATTTGTGAATCAAACGAGCCAGCCCTTCTCTAAAAATGGAAACTTCGGGGGTCTGACTTCCGTCCTGATATACTTGTGTGGCAATGTGTTTTCTGTAAGGCCATCCCTGACGAATAGCCAAGACGTAAGCCAAAGCTGCCAGCGCCATCATCAATTGGTTTTTGCCGGGGTCTTTCAAATTCAAATCTTCCAAATTATATCCGTTGGATTTCAAATGCTTGAATAGGCACTCTATTTTCCAGCGCATGGCATACATTCGGGCAGCCTTCGAGACCTGGGGCAGTGAGGTCAAAAATATCAATATCGGTTCTTCCGCCCCAGCTTTGGGATTAGGCAACATAACTACTGTAAAGGCGTAGCCGGCCATATTCACCTGCTTTTTAACCGTAAGCCTCCGGCGAAGCGCACCTTGCACTAATATCCAGGCGACATTAGCTTTA
>DAINSQ010000233.1:0-4736 GCA_036741235.1 Saprospiraceae bacterium
AGACTTTCTACAAAACCCAGTTTGGTGATGTACTGCTCCAGGAACTTATTTTCGCGGGCGCAGCGCGCCAGGTTGTAGTTGGGTATCTTCGGATTGAGGTGATGGATATGATGGAACACGATATTGCCCGTGAGCCAACGAAAAATCTTGGGCAAGTGGTAGTAAGTACTGCCGCGAATAGCCGCCAGCAGGTAATCCCAATTGTCGCGCCACTGCTTGTACGTGTGTTCGTGCTGGTGCTGTACATAGAAAAACCACACGGCAATAATGGCAAACAACGCAACGATGGGCAATTGCACCAGCAAAAAGCGCTGCCAGCCCAATAGCCAGCCAAGCAGAACGTAAACGCCTATGAGCAAAAGGTTATTGACCTGCAGCGAGACGTAGGTGTTTTTCCAACCTTTAAACCGCACCAGCGGCAGGCGGTTATTCCAAAGGATATAGATCATCGGCCCGATCACAAACGTAATCAGCGGCATGCGGAAAAGGCGGTAACCGAATCTTTCCCAGCGCGATGCCTGGCGATATTCCTCTACCGTCATCATACGGATATCGCCGATATCGCGTACTTCCAGTTGGCCGCTGTGGCCGTGGTGGAAATTGTGCACATTGGCCCAATAGCGGAACGGAATAGCTGTAAACAGGCTGGCAAGCCAGCCGATGACTTTATTGAGCGACTGCGAACGCGTAAACGAGCGGTGTCCGCAATCGTGCTGAATAATAAAAATGCGCACCAGAAAAAAGGCATTCAGAAGAGCCAGTCCGAAGGTAATCCAGTAAGAATAATCGAGGCTGTAATACATCAATACCCATAAGCCCACGAAAGGCCCGAAAGTATTGAATAATTGGATGATGGCTTTTCTGTAACTAGGCTTGGCGTATTTGGCAAACATGGCCGGCCAATTGTGCAAGGCCTTGGTAATCTCTTCGTTAGAAAACGTAGGGTGATTCATTGTTAAAGCAATTAGGCTGCAAAGATGCAAACAATTTTTGGTTTTTTGCAGCCTAAAATCTTAGCTGATTAAGATGTCCGGCCTTACCTGCTCCTCCCCACATCCCCCACCCCCACAAATCCCGCCCAAAAAAACGGGTGCGACTGTTCGCCGGGGTGTTGCTGCATAAATCGCAGCTTGGCCTGGCGCAGGGCCTCATCTTTGGACTTGCCCGACCACAATTCCTCGTGGAAATTATTCATCAGCATTTCGCTGGCGGCATCGTTGACCACCCATAGACTGGTGACGATGCTTTTGGCGCCCGCCGAGGCAAACGCCCGTGAGAGGTTGATGACCCCTTCGCCTTTCTGTACTTCTCCTACGGCCGTCTCGCAAGCGGATAAAATGACCAGGTCGGCGTTTAAATCCATGTTGTAGATTTCCCGCACATACACCCGGGCGCTGTCATGGTTGCCAAAGGTCAGATAGGAGTATTCCCCCGAACGGTTATCAACGACGCCATGCGTGGATAAATGAATGATGTTGTATTGCCCCGCTAATTGCTGAAAAGTAGATTTATTAGCAGATTCCCCAATATAATAGGATCCCTTCCAACGCTTTGCCGCCAGAAAAACTTCCGGACCGCTGAACGGCAATTCGCCATACCCTTTTCTGTTTGCAAGCAATTCCGATTCGTCAAGCCAATTGTATTTTCTGCTTTTTTGAACAAATTGCTTTAGCTCGTTTTCCGTTTTTGTGTAAAACGGCGCAAAAGCTATCAGGTCGTTTTGCGGTGGTTTTATGTGCTTTTTTTGCGTCATCTCCCGCAACAAGGTGGCAGAATAACAATAGCTGACAGGATAGCGCCGGATCAGGAAATTATAGGTATTGAAATTTGAAATATCGCGAGGTTTTTCACTTAAAAGCACTTCGAATGGCAGCAAACCAAGTCGCCCATTGGCACTGATGATCAAAGATGGGCTCAGCATATCGGCAACAGGGGCTATCAATTTCTCGTGTAATGCAACCGCAGCTGAAATATATTGTTGCAAATACTTGGTATACAATAACTCACTCCTCTCGCGGACCGGTAATTTATAATATCCGGAGAGCCCTTCTCCGACAGCTTCTACAAGAGAATCAATAGCTATACCATCAAGGGGTACATGAACGAGTTTTACATCATTTTTTTTGACAACAAAAATATATACCGCGCTATCGCCAACCATATATTCAATAAAAGTCTTATTGGGTTGCAGTAATTGTTGTTGTAGTTCTTCCAGTGAAATTGTACTTATGTCGTATTTCTGTTTATAATATGCTGGATAGTCGGTTTCAAATTGCTGCTTTAACGCCCTGTATGCCGATTTTAACTCAAATAGTTTATTATTAATAGCCAGCAATGCCGAATCGGTGAGGTTTCTTTTTTCGTCTTTTTCCGCTTTGAATTTTTGTATTTCATAATTCGCTATTTCCTTATTAAACCTGCGTTCTTTTTGCAATAAACTATCGGGAATATTACTCTCATATGTTGCCATTGCATCCTGAAGTATTTCCAGCAGACCTACCGCGCGCGATTCTTCCATACACTGAAATGCATCCTGAATGTATTTTATATCATTAGTAAGGCCGTAAAGCCGGATATTTGTCTTGATATTTTTTTCAAAAATCGGCAAGGCATTTTCAATTAATTCCGTTTTCCCTGTAGTAAGTCTTGAACGCTGATATTCAATAACTTTCCGGGCTGTCCGGAAAGTCAAAAAGGCCGATCCAGGGTTTTCGGCGGTTGCTAATTTCCCTAAAGTAACAATGAGTTTTGAAACAGATACAACCTGTTCAAAACTGCCGGGATATCTATTCGAATCCAACGCTTTTTTATAATAAAATACAGCCTGGGGATAATTGCCTTGTTCCAGAAAGCAGTTACCTAAATTATTGTAAACATCAATAAAATAAGGATGATATGGCGGCAGATATTGCAAATACATAGCTAAAGCCGTTTGGTATAAATCCAATGCCCGGCTGTATTCTTTTTTCAGCAGGTAAATATTCCCCAGGCTATTGTGGCAAAGGGCAAAATCTTCTTCATACCCGCGCTTGCCCTGCCAATTTTTTCTGGCTTTTTCATAATTAGCAATAGCCAAATCGTAATTGCCGAGGTATTTATGGCATGTGCCGATACCTTGATAGCCAAAGCCAGCTTCTGCGCTACTTTCTCCCCTAAATTGAATCCATAATTGTAATTCTTTTTCTTTGTATTCGAGCGCAGTCTGGAATTGTTTTAATGTGATGAACGTTTTTCCCAAGCTATGATAAACATAGACCAGGTTCTGGCTATTCGCTCCATATTTATTAACGATATGGGCAACCGCCTGTTGAGCTGCGTCCATAGCCAGCTGGTAGTCGCCTCGATACGTATAGCAGTCTGTTAAACCTAAATAACCGGTTGCTATTGACACTGCATCATCCGGTTTATGGAATAATAAATAGTCTATACCTTTTTTATAAAAAATAATAGCATTTTCACTATTGCCCAGTCCAGAATAGGATTGGCCCAAATTAATATATGAACTGGCTACAACAGGACTATTTATTTTTTCTAATACCTGTGCCGCTTTCAGAAGGTAATTTATTGCCTCGAAGTAATCGCCTTTTTTTTCATAAACCATGGCCAGATTGATCATCATCTTACCTGTCATTTCATCGTCGATCCCCTTGATATTCGTCCTGATGGGAATGGCCTGATTATAAGCTGCAATAGCATGGTCAAATTCATCCAGTTGCTGGTATATTTTCCCTTTTTCATATTCTACATTGGAAAATTCAAGGCTGTTTTTTCCGGTTTTTTGGGCATAAATACTGCCGGCGCTATCTAATTTTGATAAGGCCTCGCTTGCTTTTTTATTTTTATACAATACTAACGCTTCCCGCATCATCGTACTTGCGCGAGCGGTATCCAGGCCATTTTGAGCAAAACCCGGCATCGTGCACAACAATAAAATGACAACAAGGACCAGAGCGTTTTTCTTGCAGTTTTTCATATAGCAGTTTGTATAAGCTATTGAATAACGTGTTTTTTTCAACCAATTATACGAAAATCATTGCTATTTTTGGCAATAGCTATCGCTTCTTGATATACAAATACACAGATAACATGCAATACCCCAATTCGCACTACCTTGACGGCATCCGTCATCACCGTCCGGATGCGATTAGGGGCATTTTCAAAGAATTCCTGCCCATTGTGGCCGCCTTCATCCGCCAAAACAGCGGTACGGATGAGGACGCTCGCGATATTTTTATGGACGCCCTGGAGGCGATCTACCGCAAATTGCGCGATGACGACCTGGAACTCACCGCCTCTTTTTCTACCTATCTGTTCGAAATTTGTAAGCGACTATGGTATAAACGCTTTCGAAGAAAAAAATTCGAAAGCGGGGTAACAACCGATGATGCCGAGGTACTAACTATCGTGCAGGAGTTGGATCAACAACTGGAAGAAACCGAACGAATGAAACTGATGCGCGAAAAATTCGCTCAGCTACAGGAAGACTGCCAGAAGCTGATGTCGCTGTCCTGGCATACGGATAAAAGTATGGAAGCGGTGGCCGAAACAATGGGCATGACCTACGGCTACGCCCGAAAACGCAAGCATCTCTGCCAGGAACGACTGATCGCGCTGGTCAAAGCCGACCCGCGGTACCGGGAGTTACGCACGGATTGGGAGGGTGAGAGCGGGGGAGGGTGAGAGGGTGGGATTTTTTCTTACTTGTATTCCGGCACGATCGGTAGTTACTTAAAGTG
>DAINSQ010000233.1:4746-5862 GCA_036741235.1 Saprospiraceae bacterium
GTTTTTTGGGGGTTGTGGGTTCGGTGGGTATTTTTTCTTACTTGTATTCCGGATCGAGCTGTTTTTCCTTAATGTTATGGAAGGGAGGGTGAGAGGGTGGGATTTTTTCCGGCTCTGTGGTACTCCGTTTTACTCCGTTTAACTCTGTGGTGAAAAAATAATATAGCGCATGAAAAAAAACACTACATACGAAAAAATAGAAGCCTACCTCCTCAACCGGCTGCCCCCCGGCGAGCGCGCCGATTTTGAAAAAGAAATCGACGCCACCCCTGAATTATCAGAAGCGGTAGACATCCTGCGCGACACCATCAAAGCCGCAGGCGAAGAAGACATCAAAGCCTTTCGCCGGGAGTTGGAATTGGCAGCGGCGGGCAACAGCGGAAGGCAAGGAGGGGCCTTATTATCCTTTCGCTGGGTATTAGCTGCGGCGGCTATGGTTGTACTGGCTGTTGGCATTTGGTTGTTGACCAGCCGGTCTTCGGGGCCTGCGCCACGCCAACCTATCGTAAAAGAGGCCCCCCCGCAATCCCAACCACAGGAGGACAAACAAACCGACGAGCAGCAAAAACCTCCGATTACCCCTTCGCCGCCTGCCTCAAAAAAGCCGGAACCTGCACCCAAAACCAACGAATATGTAGCCCTGGCAGCAGAATTGTATACCCCTTACGACGCCTCCGGCATCCGCTCGGGGGGGCAGGAAGAACCTGCTGATCTTTCTGATTTTCAAAGTGCCGCCGATGCCTACAACAATAAAGACTGGAAACAAGTAATACGCCTGCTGCCGTCGCCCAGCCCCGATCAACTCACCGAATCGCTGAAATTGCGCGCCCACGCCTATTTTCAACTTGGCGATTACGACAATGCCGCCGCCGATTTTCAGCAATTAACCGAAAATAGCATTATTTATAAATACGATGCCGAGTGGAACTTGCTGCTGTGCTATTTGGCCCGATTGCCCGGCAAACGCGAGGCCTTTGAGCGGATACAAGCGCAAATACTGGCCAATGCGGAGCATCCGTTTTATCATAAGGCGGTAGACCTGCAAGGCAAAGTGAAGTAATTTAATTAATTTAATATCTGCGGGGCAATCAGCACAAAAGAAGGAATATTTACCAA
>DAINSQ010000234.1:0-5850 GCA_036741235.1 Saprospiraceae bacterium
TTTTCAATCGGGACTCACTTCGTTAGCCTTCGGTCGCATCAGCAAATCAGCACATCAGCACATCAGCACATTAAAATTGTATGGGGTTTCAGATAGTCGGCACGCAGCGGCGCCCTCGGGGAGTCGCTGCGTTGCTTTTTTGGGCAGTGCGAACAAATGTTTGTTAATGTATTTGCTAAATTATTGCCGGTTTTTTTTGATAATCATGTAAAACACGCGTCTTTTTTAGAAGAAACTCAAGGAAAAGTAAAATAATTAAACCGGCCTCTTGCGCGGAATCAAATAATTCCATACGTTTGTCATCGACAACTAATAATTGCAATGAATAAGTCAGCCAACCAGTGGTTTTATTTTTGGAGCTTCTACTTTTATGCCTCGCCATAAAGGGACTACTGGTTTTGCACGACGACTGATCGCAACAAAAAAGAGTCCCGCACCGCCGGGACTTTTTTTTTGCCCAAAACTTTGACTTCAAACGCATGGAATCAATATCAACAGAAACACAACCAATAGCCGGGCCGCCAATGGCCACCCCCGAGCCGCTGCGGGTTTGCATCCAGGGCGGTCCCGGCGCCTTTCACGAAATTGCCGCCAGGCAATACTTTGGAAGCAGGCAGGTGACCATCGTGCCTGCATTGACCTTCGAAGAACTGGTTGCGGTCACGGAGGCCGGTGAAACAGCCGATATCGCCCTTATGGCCATCGAAAATACCCTCGCCGGCAGCCTGATGGCCAATTACCAATTGCTCAATAATTCCCCGCTGGTAGTTATTGGCGAGGTTTATCTTCGCATCGTTCAGAACCTTATGGCGCTGCCAGGGCAGACGATCAGCGATATCACCGAGGTATACTCGCATCCGATCGCCATCGCTCAGTGTCGCGATTTCTTTCGCCGCTTTCCCCATATCCGGCTGATTGAGGCCGAAGATACCGCGCTCAGCGCCCGCCTGATCCGCGATCAGGGCCGCGCCGGCGCCGGCGCTATTGCCAGTACGCTGGCCGCCGATATGTATCATATGGACTTGCTGGCCGAAAGTATCGAGACCAACAAAAATAACTATACCCGGTTTCTGGTGCTGCAACGCCCGCAAGCCGCTGAAATACCGGCTGATGCCGACAAGGTGTCGCTATCTTTTTCCATCGATCATGAAGTTGGCAGCCTCTATAAGGTACTTGCCGTACTGGCCGCCTACCAGGTCAACCTCACCAAAATCCAGTCGGCCCCCATCATCGGCAAACCCTGGGAATACTTGTTTTTTGTCGATTTTATCTCGGAAGGCAAGGTAGGCGCCCTGCAGGCAATCGAGGCTATTCGACCGCTTGCCCATAGCCTGAAAATTTTTGGCAGGTATAAAAAAGGAGAGCAACATGAGTTCTAATATCGCCTCCCCCGTTTGGACGCCTGTGATTAAACCCGCCGGGCGAATCAGCCAAGTCAATGAATACTATTTTTCGCAGAAATTGCGCGAAATAGCCGCCATGAAGGCCCAGGGCGCCCAAATACTCAACCTGGGCATCGGCAGCCCCGACCTGCCCCCCGACGAGTCTACCCTGCAAGTGCTCATTGACCACTGTCGCGACGCAGGTAGCCACGCCTATCAAAGTTACAATGGTATTCCCGAACTGCGGCAGGCTTTTGCCCGCTGGTACCTGCGCTGGTTCGGCGTTTCGCTCAACCCCGACAAAGAGGTGCTGCCGCTTATCGGCTCTAAAGAGGGGATCATGCACATCGCTATGACCTACCTCGAGCCCGGTGATGAAGCGCTGGCGCCCAATCCCGGCTATCCCACCTACCGGTCTGCTATGCTGCTCACCGGCGCTTCGGTGAAGCCTTATACGCTTGAAGCCCGGCACAATTGGCTGCCCAACCTGGATGCGCTGGCCCAACAGGATTTGAGCCGCGTGAAATTGATGTGGCTCAATTACCCCCACATGCCTACCGGCGCCGTGGCTACGCGTTCTTTTTTCGAAGAATTGGTTGCTTTCGCCCGTCAGCATCGCA
Organism: Saprospiraceae bacterium; assembly: GCA_036741235.1. GTDB lineage: Bacteria > Bacteroidota > Bacteroidia > Chitinophagales > Saprospiraceae > JABWBR01. Next base: position 2,003 of record DAINSQ010000234.1, read on the forward strand.
TTTTGCTTTGCAACGACAATCCTTACGGCTTTATCATGAACGATCGCCTCCTCAGCCTGCTGAGTATTGACGGCGCCATGGATGTGGCCCTGGAACTCAATTCGCTCAGCAAATCCCACAATATGGCCGGCTGGCGAGTCGGCATGCTGGCGGGTAGCGCCCACTATCTCGGCGAGGTGCTCCGCTTTAAAAGTAATATGGATTCAGGTATGTTTAAACCGCTTCAACTGGCCGCCGCCCACGCCCTCGATGCGCCCGACGAATGGTACGTTTCCCTGAATAAAGTATATGCCCAGCGCCGCGCCGCTGCCGCCTTGTTACTCGATAAACTGGGGTGCAATTACGATCCTGGTCAGGTCGGCATGTTTCTCTGGGCAAAAATCCCCGCCGGCTACTCCGACGCCTATGCTCTCTCCGATGAGTTGTTGCACCGCTACCATCTATTTATAACGCCCGGAGGCATCTTCGGCTCGCAAGGCGAGGAATTTGTGCGCATTTCCCTGTGTAGCAGTGTGGAGTTGTTCGAAGAAGCTACCCGGCGTATTCATGAAAATAGAAAATCCTGACAATTATGGTCGTTGCGATTATCGGCATCGGATTAATAGGCGGCTCGCTGGCGATTACGCTCAAAGAAAACGGCTTCGCCTCCTATATTATAGGCGTAGATGTAAATAGCGACAACCTCGACAAGGCCATCCGCCGTCGGCTCATTGATGAAGCTTTGCCGCTCGATCAGGCCGTAGCCGCCGCCAGCCTGGTGGTGCTGGCCGCACCCGTTGATGCTATGTTGCTGCTTCTGCCGCTGGTGCTCGACCAGGTGCAGGATCAAGTAGTCATCGACGTAGGGTCTACCAAGTCCGTTCTGTTGCATGCCGTGGCCCGTCACCCCCGGCGTGGCCGATTTGTAGCTACGCATCCTATGGCCGGTACCGAGTTTTCAGGACCCGAGGCAGCTATTCCCGGGCTATTTGATCATAAATGCACAGTGCTTTGCGAAGTTGAACACAGCGACCCCGATGCGGTAGAATTAGTCAGGCAATTGTATGCCTCCATCCCCATGCGAATCGTTTACCTGGATGCAGCCGCCCACGACGTTCATACGGCCTATGTGTCGCATATATCCCACATAAGTTCTTTTGCGCTTGCGCTAACCGTTTTGGAAAAAGAACGCGATGAAGAACGCATTTTCGAACTGGCCAGCGGCGGTTTTAGTTCTACCGTGCGACTGGCCAAAAGTTCGCCCGATATGTGGATACCCATTTTTCGCCAAAACCGCGACAACGTGCTCGACGTGCTCGACGAACATATCAACCAGTTGTCGCGCTTTAGAAGCCTGCTCATCAAACGCGATTTCGATACTTTTTTTCAATTGATTGAAGAAGCCAACCAAATCAAACGCATCCTTCGGTGATTTTTTTTGTTAATCTTAAAATATAATATGCGATGGATCTCAATTTCTTACCTATACTCGACAAACCCGCAGGCAGGCCCATCTACATCGCCGGCCCCTGCAGCGCTGAAACGGAAGAACAAGTGCTGGAAACCGCTCGCGGACTGGCAGGCCAACAGGTAGACCTCTTCCGCGCCGGCATCTGGAAACCCCGTACCCGCCCCGGCTCTTTCGAAGGCGTCGGCACGGCAGGCCTTAACTGGCTCAAACGCGTCAAAGAAGAAACCGGCCTCAAAGTCACTACCGAAGTAGCTAAAGCCGATCATGTATACGAATGTATCAAATATGGCGTCGACGTGTTGTGGATCGGCGCCCGCACTACCGTCAACCCCTTTTCCGTCCAGGAAATCGCCGACGCCATCCGCGGCCTCGATATCCCTGTGCTGATCAAAAACCCCATCAACCCCGACCTTAGCCTCTGGATCGGCGCTATCGAACGCATCTATAAAGCCGGCGTGCGCCGCATCGGCGTTATCCACCGCGGCTTTTCGTTCCATGGCGAAACAATGTACCGCAACGTACCCCGCTGGCAAATCGCTATCGACCTCAAACGCCGTTTCCCCGATCTGGTGATGATCTGCGACAACAGCCACATCTGCGGACGCCGCGATATCCTGCTCGATATCGCCCAGCGAGCCCTCGACCTCAACTACGACGGCCTCATGACCGAGGTACACCCCGACCCCGACAACGCCTGGAGCGACGCCGCCCAGCAGATCACGCCCGAACAATACCACAACCTATGTAATCAACTGATCTACCGTCTACCTACAACAGATGATATTCAATTTCTCGAAACCCTCGACCACCTGCGCCAGGAAATTGACGATATCGATAATGAATTGCTCAACCTCATGGGCCGCCGAATGGAGCTGGCAGAAAAAATCGGCCAGTACAAAAAACGCAATAATATCTCTATCCTCCAAACCGATCGCTGGAACGAGATCGTGGAACGCAACCTTGCCAAAGGCCGCTTGCAGGGGTTGAGCGATGCTTTTGTTGAATCTATCCTGCGCGCTATTCACCAGGAGTCGATCAACCACCAGGCAAGCGTGATGAATGAAAAAACTGCTGGAATAGAAGACGAAGGCTGACGCTTTAGCTATCTTTGCCGCTCAATATCATTGTTATGCAATACGAAAACTTGCTCCTCTCGGAAGAAAACGACATTCTGATCGTAACGATCAACCGGGAAAAGGCGCTCAACGCGCTCAATACCCAAACCATGCTGGAACTCCAGCACCTCTTTGCACATGATGCCCCCCATCGCACTTATATTAAAGGCGTAATTATCACCGGCGCAGGCGATAAAGCTTTTGTCGCCGGCGCCGATATCAAGGAGTTCCTCGCCCTCGATGCCGAGCAGGGCGCAGCTATGGCTCAACGCGGACAGGATATCTTTTTCCTCATTGAACGGTTTCCCAAACCTGTTATCGCTGCCGTCAACGGCTTTGCCCTCGGCGGCGGCTGCGAGTTGGCCATGGCCTGCCACCTCCGCTTCGCCTCCGATAACGCCCGCTTCGGCCAGCCCGAGGTAAACCTGGGTATTATCCCCGGCTACGGCGGCACCCAACGCCTTATTCAATATATAGGCAAAACCAAAGCCATGGAACTCCTCCTTACCGCCGATATGCTCAGCGCCCAGGATGCCCTCCGCCTCGGACTGGTTAATGATGTGACTACCCCCGAGCACCTCTTGCCCCGTGCAAAAGCTACTATCGAAAAAATCGCAGCTAAGGGCCCCGTCGCTATCGCTAAAATTATCGAGACCGTTAATGCCTACTTCCAATTCAACGAGGACGGCTTCGCCCGCGAAGTCAGCGAATTCGGCACCACTACCGGCACCGCCGACTTCCGCGAAGGCGCTTCCGCTTTCCTGGAAAAACGCGCGCCGCAGTTTTCAGGGGAGTGATTGGAGGGTTATGGTTTATAGGTTTATGGGTTTATAGGTTTAAAACGCATAAACTTTCATACCCCCTCATAAACCCTCATAAACCCTCATAAAAATTTTTCTACCCAAATACTTGTTTTTCTCCTTGCCTTACCCGTATCTTGCAGGCGTTTTAGGATGTTAAACATAGTCCCATGAAAAAAATGTATACACGACATCCCGTGCTATGTCAAATAGCATTGCATCATCCCTCCATTGATTTACAAAGTTCATTTCCTTATTCAAGGAATAGATTTTATACGTTTATAGATGTTTGTCGAAACAAGACGAAGAACATAACTGTGCACATAGACGACCTTAATACTGACGGCATAAAATAACAATCGGCCATTTGCAGCATAAGTTTCCTGCACGATGGCCTTTTTGCGTTTTACGCTTGCGCAACAAAGATATTTTTTGACCTAATTTCTTCATTATTTAACAAATTGTAATCTTATGGAAAAAACG
>DAINSQ010000235.1:0-5691 GCA_036741235.1 Saprospiraceae bacterium
GTTTATGCGACTGAAGGGAGTCCCGTACTGACCGAAGGGAAGTCGGGAGGTTTATCGGTTTATGGGCAATACTCTTATTCATAAACCTATAAACTATTAAACTTATAAACAAACCCACAACCTACAACCTACAACCTACAACCCACAACCAGCACTAAACGCGGCGATTCAGGGCAGCGGGGTTTGGAAAGAGACCACGGTCACCGGCTCGCCCCACATATAGATGGAAAAGTCGTCATCGGCTTCAGCGAGCACGACATCCACGCGTTTTCCGTCGTATTTGAGCTGCTCGGGCATGTTCACCGGGCGCCATTCTTCGCCTTTTTCGCCAATAAGCCCCCAAAATCCGCCGCTTTGGGGAATATAAGTAACGGTGGCGGCAACGCGTTTGTTTGGCATTGGAACAAGTTTCTATTTAACGGTTAACGAATATTTTGAGCGTTTGTTTCAATTCTTCAATTAACCTCGATTGTTGCGCAATTGTTTGCGATAATTCTTTGATTTCGTTTTGTAAATGGTTTTTCAGGTTTTGGGGAGAGGGCAGAAACGGGCTGATTTTAGCCCTGACATACCATATTTCACGAACATCGCCTAGCGGGATGCGGTAATTGTCGTAAAAAGAATTGTCGGAACCCAGCTCCAGGCAGCGTTCTTCTTTGATGCGGTTAAATACGCGTTTGACCACCACATCGGCGCGGGTAATGACAACATAAACGTAGTTGTCTTTGATGCCGGTTTCCCACAAGGTAGGCTCCAGGAAGCTGCACACGACCTTATCGCCTTCGAAAAGCGTAGGCTCCATGCTGTCGCCGGCCACGTCAAATGAGCGGTGCGTGCCTACCTTGTATTTATAGTCGGGCAGGGTGTAAGAGGGGAGTTCCTGGACAAAGACGGGGTTTGACAACTCGCTCACATAGCCGGCCTGGGCCGGTATGGGCACATGAACGATGCGCTCATCGTCTTGCGAGTTGGTCATTACCGTAAGAATTCTGAAATCTTTGTGGTCTTCTTCTGTGAGAAACATCGGGCCTTCGCCGGTGAGCAGGTAATTGGGGCTGATTTTGTATTTCTCTACGGCCTTTCTCAATAGCTCGATAGTGACGTCGCGCCGGCCTTTCAGTATTTCGCTTAAACTCTGGGGCAAATAATCGAGCATCACGGCAAATTGCCTGCTGGAACGAACGCGGTTGTCATCGCGCAATTTGTCATGACATTTGATAAACCGCTGTGTGACAACGCTGTTCATAGTTGGGTAGTTTGCCTCAAACAAAGATAACAATGGGCTTGAATAAATTGCCCAAAACCTCAAAGAATTGATCAAAAAAGTGATAATGTCAGCAACTTGTTTATTTGGCCACTTTCAGCAATAATCTTCCGGGTTTAAAAAGCAGGCGGTTGACAAGTTTGTCGATACCCCGCCAAACGCCATACGGCAAATATTGCAACAAGATATGGGTATGGAGGCGGCTCAATATTTTGCTGCTAAAGGCGTAGGCATTGGCCTTAAGCCTGCGGTCGGCGGGCAGCAGGTCGAGTATTTTACTCTCCGTAAAAGCGTGCAAGTGAGCATGGAGCGGAGTGGGCCTGTTGCAATGAATACAAAGGGTGTACACTATTTTTTCGTTATAGGGGGTTGTCACGATCAGCGAACCGCCGGGTTTGAGCACTTTGAGCAGACAGCGGATGAATGCGGCGGGATCAGGTACGTGTTCGATGATTTCAGCGGCGATAATGCAATCGAACGTACTTTCGCGGAAAGGCAGGGCGTATACGTCGGCGACAATACCGAAATGGCGGTCGAAAGGGTATTTTTTGATAGCCTTTACGGGGTTGACGGTCGAAATATCCATCGAAAATACAGATACGCCCAGCGGGCAGAAATGGCCGGCCACCCAGGCATTGCCGCAACCTACGTCGAGTATGCGCCGGGTATTGCCGGGCGTTTCGGCTATGATGGCTTCGTGTAATCGCCGGTTTTCGTGCAATTCGGCGGCGCTTTCGGGTTGTTCAAAATAATCGAACGCTTCGGCGTCGGTTTGATAATGGGTTACGTAGTAAAACGACGTATCAAATTGCCTGAAGGCCTCGGGTTTGGCAAAGCGTTCCTGCGCGTTTTTGGGCAGCAGCACCGGCACGCCTTCAACGCGCGCATAACTATAGGCGCCGCTGTGGTCGACGAGTTGATCGTCTGTTTCATCGATATGAAGGGTTTGGCCGTTGTCGGGGCTGATTAACACGTCCAGCAGGTTGAGGTTTTCCATGATTTTTTGATATTAAAGCAGATGCAGGAATGGTTTCCAGACGTGTGTGGGCGGGGGATCGGCGCTGATAGTGACGGGCGTTTTTTGCACGGGGTGCTCAAACGACAATTCGCGGCAGTGGAGGGCTATGGAGCCGTCGTGCAAAGGCTGGGGAAAACCGTATTTTACGTCGCCGACGATCGGGCAGTTGATTTTCGCGAGTTGAACTCTGATTTGGTGGGGCCTGCCGGTAAGCGGATGTACGCCGATGAGAAAACGCCCGTCGATTTCGGCGAGCAACTCGTAGTCGAGCTCGGCCAGTTTGGCATCGGCGGCGCGGCGACTCAGCTGGTCGTAGGCCTTGGCAATGTTTTTGGTCGTATCTTTGGCGATGTAATGTTGCAGATGACCGCTGAGCGGCTCGGGGCGCCGGGCGCAGATCGCCCAATACGTTTTTTGTATCTTTCGCTCCTGGAACAAGCGGTTCATGCGCTCAAGCGCTTTGCTGGTGCGAGCCATAATGACCACGCCGCTGACGGGGCGGTCGATGCGGTGCACGACGCCCAGGAATACGTCGCCGGGCTTGTGATAACGCGCCTTGATGTAGGCTTTCGCCCACTCGCTGAGCGGCTCATCGCCCGTTTCATCGCCCTGAACCAGCCACCCCGGCGGTTTGTTAACAGCAAGCAGGTGGTTGTCTTCGTATAATACCTTGATAGCCTCCATATAATGTGGTGGTGTAAAAAAAGCGGAAAATTATGAAAATATCGCTGGGTTTTTCTCCTTGTCCAAACGACACTTTTATTTTCGACGCCATGGTCCACGGCAAAGTCGACACCGAAGGATTGTCTTTCGACGTCGTTTTGGCCGATGTGGAGGCCCTCAATCACTGGGCTTTTGAAGGCCGGCTCGACGCCACCAAGCTCAGTTTTCATGCATTTATGCATCTTGCGGGGCAATACAACTTGCTGGAATCGGGCGCCGCCCTGGGCAATAATTGCGGTCCGCTGCTGATTGCCCGAAAACCGATGACCGAAGAAGCCGTCAATGAGGCGTGCATCGCCATTCCGGGGCAGTATACCACGGCCAATTTCTTGCTGGGCCAGGCTTATCCGCAGGCCGTCAATCGCAAAATCATGATATTTTCAGCTATAGAAAATGCAGTGCTGAGCGGCGAGGCGGATGCGGGCGTGATAATTCATGAAAACAGGTTTACCTACCAGGACAAAGGCCTCGTCAAAATTGCCGACCTCGGCGAAATATGGGAGCAAACCACAGGTATGCCCATACCACTTGGGGGAATAGCAGTAAAAAACAGCCTTGATCCCGAATTACAGGCAGCCATCGGCAGGGTCATGCGCCGCAGCGTGGCATTTGCGCTGGATAACCCCCAAGAGGCGCTTCCCTACGTGCGTCAACACAGCCAGGAGATGGACGAAGCGGTGATGTACGCCCATATCAACTTGTATGTAAACGATTTTACCCGCGAGTTGGGCGAGCGAGGACATGCGGCGGTGGCGCGAATGCACGCTGGTACCGGTCAGACCGCTGGTACCGGTCAGACCGCTCCAAGCGGTCTGACCGGTACCAGCACTAGGAACCCAGGTAATGCTTGAGCAGCTTGCTGCGATTAGCGGAGCGCAACTTATTAATCGCTTTATCCTTAATCTGGCGAACGCGTTCGCGGGTAAGTCCGAATTTATCGCCGATATCTTCCAACGACATAGGGTGCTCCACGCCGATGCCGAAATAGAGTTTAATCACATCGCACTGGCGGTCGGTGAGCGTAGAAAGCGAGCGTTCAATTTCCCGGCGCAGCGACTCTATATATTCCAATGCCGTATCGGTTTGGGGCGTTCCGCTATTTTCCAGCACATCGAGCAACGAATTGTCTTCGCCCTCCACGAAAGGCGCGTCCATAGAAACGTGGCGAGCGGCAACGCCCAGCGTAGTTTCCACTTCTTCGGTAGGTATTTCGAGCATTTCGGCCAATTCTTCGGGCGAGGGTTCGCGTTCGAATTCCTGTTCCAGTTCCGAAAATGCTTTATTGATCTTATTCAAAGAGCCCACCTTATTGAGCGGCAGGCGCACGATGCGCGATTGTTCGGCCAGGGCCTGGAGGATCGACTGGCGGATCCACCACACGGCGTACGAAATAAACTTAAAGCCGCGGGTTTCATCGAAACGCTGGGCGGCTTTTATCAGGCCCAGGTTGCCCTCGTTGATCAGGTCGCTGAGCGAAAGGCCCTGGTTTTGGTATTGTTTGGCTACTGACACCACAAAGCGGAGATTGGCCTTGGTAAGCTTTTCCAGGGCTACCTGATCGCCCTGCTTAATGCGCTTGGCGAGTTCTACTTCCTCTTCCGGCGTCAGCAGATCTACTTTTCCTATTTCCTGCAGATACTTCTCAAGTGACTGGCTCTCCCGATTGGTAATAGATTTTGTAATCTTAAGCTGTCTCATCTAGGCAACGCTTTTATGTTTAATTCACAATGGATTACGTCCTTTTAATTGGCGCAAAATGTTTTGAATATGAACAGGGATAAGCCGAATTATGTCGGCAGGAGTGAATGTACAAACGCTTCAAGTCGAATTGTGGTTGATCACTTGTGTGATGTTTGTGTTGATTACGGCTCACAAAATTAGGGCAATTAGCTATGTCTGTCAAGTGATAAGGCTGTTTATTTATCCACAAAGGAGAAAACAGCGGCAGTTGCGAAATAGTTTCTGTCCGAAAAAAAAAGTTGTTTGTAGAAGCGCAGCGAATTATGTTTGGATAAATCAAATTTTTATTTTTTATTGCGGCATCGAATTTTCCAAGTGTTGATATTTAATTTTTTTAACTTCAAGCTGAACCAAGCGCCAAAATGATATGGGTAGAACAAAACTGAGAATGGAATACCTGTTCAGGGCATCGCCAACAATACTTTATCAGTTCTTTACTACGCCCTCCTGCCTCGTGCGCTGGTTCTGCGATGAAGTGGATATTCACGGCAATTTCTATACTTTCGCCTGGAACGGCTATACCGAAACCGCCGAAATTATTGACGATATAGAAGAAGAAAGGGTGCGCTTCCGCTGGGTGGAAGCGGAAGACGAAGACGAATACCTGGAGTTTAGTATCACCGAAGCGCCCGTCACCGGCGAAACCATCCTCGAAGTCATCGATTTCTGCGACAACGACGAAGTCGACGACCAACGCCAGCTCTGGAATACCCAGATTCACCGCCTCCAAAGAGAAACCGGCAGCCAGGACTGACCCGGCGCCCATGTGGTATACGCGGCGCCGCGGGGGCCGCCGCCCCCGGGCCTCCGGTGAGTCCACAGCCCACCCGCAGCAAAGCGGGCCCCCCCCCCCGCCAAGCCCCCAGCGGCATGAATAGCCCCCCCCAGGGGCCATTACCCCGCCCGCCCCCCCCAAAACCAAAACCCCCACAAAGGAAAAAAGGAA
>DAINSQ010000236.1:0-5690 GCA_036741235.1 Saprospiraceae bacterium
ATTGATAATATACCATTGACGCCAATTCCTGGGCCGGATTACTATCCTCAGTATAAGTGCAAGCACTGGGTCGTTTTTGCATCCTTGAACGCAATATTCAACCAGGATCACGCAGTAAACAGCGGCCATGCTGTTGATTCCTTCAGATTGGATATTCCAGCCAATGCTGTTGTAAATAAAGTCATCGGTATTAAGGCCCAAATTGGAGTGAGGGATACGGATGCCTACTTGTACAGAGTAGGTTATAAGGTGGACTTATTAGTCTACTTTGATAAGTATAATAAGATCGTGATTGATTAATGCTAGTACTTAAAATACATGATTTTCTCTCATGTAACCAGCCTTGCAAGTAGAAATATTATTTTTAAGTTAAAAAAAAGGAGGCAGCTAAATTGCCTCCTTTTTCTTTTGCATTTTGTCATTTAGGCTAATAATCAAAAACCAAGCTGGACTTTAGCCATTTGGGTTAGAGCATGGCTTATAAATAACAATTAAACAACAAAATCAATCCATCAACACAGAACAAAGCGTGAGCCCCTGGCTCGTACCGCTGCTCACGGCCACTGCGAAGATATACACGCCGGCTTTCCATGTTTCTCTTTGTATCGGAACTACTCGAATGATATAAGTGCCTGGAATTCTTACCGGGTCGACAGAGGTGATATTGACCAGGGCGCCTCCCGCTCCTACAATACAGGGATCCACATTAAAGTTTTTAGCGTTAAGGCCGGTTACCGGCACACCACATGCGTCGGTGACAGCAGCCACAATGTAATTCGCCTCGCGGTTACCCGGCGCGGCAATGGTGTCCTCGGAGAGGGCATCTATACGAAGAAGTGCCATGACGATTTGGATTAAATGTGAAAAAATAAACTCAATGGCGCCCTGCGATGAGCGCGCACTGAAATCAATGCTGTTTGCATTCAAGGTGACTTGTTTCGTTTAAAACTGCAAGAACTATTGGATTATCGGCAAGACTGGTAGCACCATCGGCAGGAGGTAGTCTGCCCCACTGGAAATCCTCACAAATGCTTAATTCGTTCTAAAAATTCCAGCCGCCGCCGCCGCGCCACCGGCACGCTCGAGCCGTCGCGCATAATGATGGAGCCTTCAATCTTGAATTTGCGCAGGTGCCACAGATTGACTATGTGGGATTTATGGGGGGAGAAAAATTCATACGGCTCCAAAAGTTTGAGAAAAACCCCAATATTATAAGAGCTAAGCAAATTTTCTTGTTGTGTTGTAAAAATACGCGTGAAGCCCTGGATGCCTTCGCAGCGGATGATTTCTTCTATTTTCAAAAACTCGATACCTTCCATGGTAGGGATGCCGATCATGTCCCTGGGCAATTCGTGGCGCACGACTTTCAGCAGCAAGTCTTTGTTTTCCTGATAATTGCGCAAGAGGTCGAGATGGTGTTGGGCTTGATGAACGGCATTGACCAATTCTTCTGGCTGAACCGGCTTGAAGAGATACGCCCCCGCATCCACGCGCAGTGCCGGTTCGCTAAAGGCCGGCTGGGCTGACAAAAGGATCAACTCGTGCTGATGCCCATTGGCGTTCCAGTTTTCATCATCGCCGGGGCCAATCATACCCTGGTCCAAAAAGATAAGTTCAGGCGTCAGTTGTTGCGCCAACTCCCTTGCATCCGCTGCCGAATAAGCCATATCGCTCAGCGAGACCTGAGGACACAGCGTTCCAACTTGCTTTCGGAGCACTTCCGCAGCGTTATGGTCTGCATCGGCTAATATGGCGCGTATCATTTTATATGGCGTTTTGGTGTTAATAATACTGGCTTCTTAAATGCTAAATATTAAGGCAATTGATGTATATTTAGCAATGACTTACGTCAATATATATAGAAATTAACCCCTTTTTACAAAACGCATGTTTTATCCTTACCTGAATTTGAGCAACTGCGGCAATCGCCAAATTGCCGGTACGCCGCAGTGAGGATTTCCATTGTGAACCACATCACTGACCATACCTATTGTACATCACTACCTTTGCACCGCAAATATCCAAGCACATGCAAAGAGTAGTCGGAAAATTCCTGGAATACAATCAGCACTGGGCCTGCGAAAAGCAGTCGGAAGACCCCCATTTCTTCGAGCATTTGGCGGAAGGCCAAAGCCCCATTGCCCTGCTGCTGGGCTGTTCCGATAGCCGGGTATCGCCGTCGGTGGTGCTGGGCGGCAACCTCGGCGAAATCTTTATTCACCGAAATATCGCCAATGTAGTCTCCCATGCCGACATGAACTTCCTGTCGGTGCTGCAGTATGCTGTAGAAGTTCTTGGTATTCAGGACATCATCGTATACGGCCACTATGGCTGCGGCGGCATTCGGGCTGCAATGGAAGACGAAGCCATCGGACTGATCGACAACTGGCTGGCTAATATCAAAGACGTCATAGCCAACCACCAGGCCGAGCTGGACGCCATCCCCGACGAATACGACCGCCTTAACCGCCTCGTGGAGCTGAACGTGCTGGCGCAAATCCATAATTTAAAACAGACCAGCGTTTATCGAAAGGCAAAACGGGAAGGCAAAGAACTGCGCCTCCACGCCTGGGTCTATGACTTCTCGAACGGCAAGGTGCGCGTGCTGGAGCAAGCGTAGCATATAGCGCCAAAAAATCCATTTGTGATGTGGATTACTGATAATTGGTATTGGGCGCCGGTAACTTTGCAGCGTTATTTGATCGTAAGCTTTTAAACAAAATAATAACTTCTCATCATGGATAATCAAGCAATAGGAAGCATGCCACGCATCGGCGACAAAGCGCCTGATTTCAAAGCAAAAACTACTACCGGCGAACTCCAGTTTTCAGAATTCAACAAAGGAAGCTGGGTCGTGATGTTCTCGCACCCTGCCGACTTTACCCCGGTCTGCACCACCGAAATGTCCGCTTTTGCCGTTGACAAAGACTTCTACGCCAAACGCAATACCAAGCTTATCGGACTCAGCATTGACAGCATTCACTCGCACCTGGCCTGGGTTAATAATGTGCGGGAAAAAACCGGCGTATACATGGACTTCCCCATCATTGCCGACCTCGACATGAAGGTGGCCAACCTCTACGGGATGCTCCACCCCGGTGAAAGCGAAACCGCAGCCGTTCGGGCCGTGTTTTTCATTGACCCGAAAGGTACGATCCGCTTAATTATGTACTACCCGCTCAACGTGGGCCGCAATATGGACGAAATACAGCGGGCGCTCATTGCCCTGCAAACCGCCGACGAGTGCAAGTGCGCACTGCCCGTCAACTGGCGCCAAGGCGACAAGGCTATCGTGCCGCCGCCAAAAACGCTGGTCGAAATGGACGAGCGCATCGCCAATACGACCTACGAAAAGGTTGATTTTTACCTGGCGAAAAAGGAGATCGTTCTGAATTAAGTATCAAAAAAATGCTAATAAAGAAGGTCGGCCCAGTCTTGGCGCCGGCCTTCTTTGTTTTAAGGAGTGAAGCTATCATTGAAGCCAGGGACAAAGCCATTGAAGCCAGGCAAAAACAGATAGAGCGCGCCGTATTGAAAGCGTATGCCGCGGGCGTGTCAAGGCAAGATTTGGCTGAAATATTTGAATTGAGCGCGGCGGAGGTGGCTGAAATGATCGGGGATGCGCGATAAGGAATGTAGCGCAACTATAGCTCGCATCGCCAGGTTTTGGACATGACTTGACGACGTGCGGTATACAAATAATTGGCAAGCAGCCACAAAAAAATACCCCGCTCGGCTACAAAATTCTATGACTCCGGTTTTGTAGGCGGGCGTTTCCACTTCAACAAAAACGTGGGCGGATTTAGCGAAATAGGCTGGGGAGTTTCCTTGCTTAGCGTGGGAACCACTTACCGATGCAATAAGCGGTCGAAATGCGGGGGGAGATAGGTTTTTTCTGTCGAGAATGATGAAATACGACAAAATCACAAATACCTGCGACATGATTGAAAGGCCGAATGCCTCGAGTGCCTTCATCTTTGCCACAGGTTTATTTGATTTTGTCACTTTCAAAATTTGCTTACAATGGAGAAAAAGATCATTTACGGAACCCTGGCCGGCACGATTACCGGCATGGTAGTAGCCATGGCCATCTTTATGGGATTATTCGGACAAATGGGCGAGAAGTGGTACGCAGAAAACGCGGCCTGTGTGCGCCAAATGGCTGAGGCCCCAGTTTGGGCATGGATTTTGGCTAACGTATCACAAGGTCTATTGGTAGCCATTTTACTCTACCGCTTTGGCGTGAGCACCTTCAAAGGCGGCCTGTGGGCCGGCGCCTGGATCACTTTCCTGATCATATTGTGGTACGGCCTGTGGACGCATTCTACCTTCAAAGCCTATGAATTGAACTGGCTGCCTATCGACCTGTTGGGCAATACTATTGCAGGCGCTGTTGCCGGGGGTGTGATTGGTTGGGTGTATGGAAAAGTGAAATAAAAAGCTATTGCTTAAAATATACACCGGGCAAAAACAAGAATTTTTGCCCGGTTTTTTTTTGAGAAATCGGCTGTAATTAAATGTGGGTATTGCGTATAGAATAATATACAATAAAAATCTGATCAATGAAAACCCTCCTTTTTTCCACCAGCCTGATTATTCTTTTTGCGCTTGGCAGTTGCACCACTACCGAAGAGATTTGGATCAGTGAAGACGGCTCGATTCACCAGGAAGTCAAAATCGATATGGCCGCATTAATTCCTTTTATGAAAATGTCGGAAAACCAGATGAGCGCTGAAAATGGAGTTGATACCATGAGTGCTTCACCTGACCCGTTTTCCGAATTACTCAAACGAGAAAATGTAGATACCCTTATCTATCTGGGGGCAATTTTTGAAGAAGAATTAAAAAAGCAAGGTTCGACCGGACAAGATTTTTGGCAACAATTTAACGAGGAAAACAATAAAAATACCCCCGCTGGAGAAAAAGAAGCGGTAAAAACAATGGTAAAATCAATGATCAACACCCGGATTCGCATCAAATTTAACGAAGCGGAGAATATCTATTTTTTCAGCGTGATCCAGGATTTTAAAAATATAGATGCCATGAATGCCGTCCCCAACGCCCTGAATATGATACAATCGCTCGGTGGGGCTGGAATGGCACAGGATTCTTCCAACCAGTCAATGCTGGATAACATGGCCGGCCAAACCCCCACCTACAGTCTCGACAAAAAAGTGTTCCGCATTACGCGCCCTGCCTTTTCGGCGGGTAACCAGACAGAAAACAATGAAGAACAAGCCATGCAAATGTTCCAGTCATTTGCAGAGTCGATGCAATACGAATACCTCATCCATTTTCCCGGAAAGGTAAAGGAGGTTAACCTTAAAGATGCGGAGATCATCGATGGCAATACCGTACGGGTGAAAGCGCCGGGAAATGCAGGCGCTCAGCAAGAAGCTTTCGAGTTAGTGGTAAGGTTTAAGTAGGGCGATGACGAGTAGGGCGGCTTCAAATTTTGGGCATGACACAGGCTCAGGCGCGAAGTATAATTAGTGTCCGTCTTTAGAGTCCGATAGCTGCGTTACACTCGCCCCCAAAATCGGTCATTTACGCGAGTAAACTCTCGCTTTTGGAGGCTTCGCGTGCCTTGCTCTCGAACTCTAAAGAACAGACACTCGACTAAATGGACAGACACTAATTAATACAGCAAGCCGAATAACCACAGCGGTATGCGATTTCCATTCCCGGTT
>DAINSQ010000237.1:0-5631 GCA_036741235.1 Saprospiraceae bacterium
CCCCTCATAACCCCTCATAACCCCTCATAACCCCTCATAAACCCTCATAAACCCTTCACATGAAATGGTACCCCAACCTGGTACTGGCCGCGGCACAAGCCCTGGCCGACATATTTGACGAAGGCTACTACGCCGACAAAGTCATCGAACGCACCCTCAAATCCGACCCCCGCTGGGGCGCGCGCGACAGGGCTTTTATTGCCGAAAGCGTATACGAAGTAGTGCGCTGGTACCGCTGGCTGGAATACCTTGACGACCCGCAACCCGAAGGACTCGATGCCTGGCAGCGGCTCATAGGCGTCCACTATCTCTTAAAAGGCGAAACCCTGCCCGATTGGCCGGTGTTTTCGGGGCTGGCCGAGGCTGTGGCAAGCAACCGCCCCGCCGACCCCTCGCATGCCCTCGCCGCTTCGATCCCCGATTGGCTTGACAACATGGGGCAAAACGAATTGGGCGACCTCTGGCGCCCCACCATGCATGCCCTCAACGAACCTGCCAGGCTTGTCGTGAGGGCCAATACGCTGAAAGTTACCCGCAGCCAACTAAAAGCTAAACTTGCCGAGGCCGATATCGTCACTACCGTTTTAGGCACTGACGCACTCGTATTGGAAACCCGCAAAAACCTGTTTAACAGCCCGCCCTTTAAAGAAGGCTGGATGGAAATTCAAGACTACTCCTCTCAACAAGTAGCGCCTTTTCTGGATGTAGCACCCGGCATGCGCGTCATCGACGCATGTGCCGGCGCAGGCGGAAAAACGCTGCACCTCGCAGCGCTTATGCACAACAAAGGCCGCATCATCGCCCTGGATACGGAAGCCTGGAAACTCGACGAACTCAAGCGCCGCGCCCGACGCGCCGGGGTCGGCATTGCAGAAACCAGACCCATCGTCAATAATAAAGTCATCAAGCGATTAGCCGCCTCCGCCGACCGAGTACTCATAGACGCCCCCTGCTCCGGCGCCGGCGTTTTGCGCCGAAATCCCGACGCAAAATGGAAACTCACCGCTGAATTCATTGACAGTCTTCGCAATACGCAAAAACAAATTTTACAAAACTACAGCCAAATGGTTAAACCCGGCGGAAAACTGGTTTATGCCACTTGCAGCATCTTCCCTTCCGAAAATGAAGCCCAGGTCGAGCTCTTCCTGCAACATCACGGCGGCGAGTTCCGGCTTCTGGATAGCAAACACATCCTGCCGCAAGACGAGGGTTTCGACGGTTTTTATATGGCCTGCCTGGAAAGAATCAAATAAGCGCCAACCGACCGCCAAAGGAGGCCGTCGCCGTTTCGCCGGCATACACCGTGATCAACCCTTCTTTGTTATTGAAAGCGTCGATATTGCAGGTCATGGGCTCAATGGCCAATGACTGCCGGTGAGGGGGCGTAAAAAATTGGATGAAATTGAATTTGCCCGGGCCGGTCTCCTGCCAATAATACAACGTACCCTTTTCTCCCTTTACAACAACCCGCGCTTTACCTTCAGCGGCAGATAAGGCAAAACAATTATCCAGAACCGCCACGCCCAAACGCCCGGGGGCGGCATAATCGTCGTAGCTATATCGCTTTCCGGTAGGTATCATCTGCTGATCGATGCCTATTAATTCGCATTCGGGCAACTGCAACGCCAGGTTATCAACGCTTTCAGATAATTCGTAATAAGGATGCCACCCCAACCCCACAGGAATGGGAATAGCCATATTGTTGGTAAAGTGCAAACTGACTTCAAAGCAATCAGGCGCATATAGCGAAAATGTGATAGCAAAAGTAAAGCGAAAGGGATATGCCTGGTTAATCACGGCCGGACTGTAAGCGCAAGTGATATGCGCCTGGTCTTCCTTGTACTCAACACCGGTTACCTGCATGGGCTTGTCCATGCCGAAGCCATGCAATGCATTACCGGTAGCCGGGTCGTTGATGGGAAAAAAATAGTAACTGCCCTCCCACTCATAACGCCCTTCTTTCATGCGATTGGGAAAGGGATACAGCACCGTGTTTTTTGCCCAGCGATTAATGCGCATTTCTTCGGGCGTTTTGTAACCGTCGAGTATGGAAACGCCGTTGAGTCGCAAATCAAGTACGCAGGCGCCGAAACCGGGCACAAGCTCCAGTTTGCAACCCGCCTGCTCGTCGCTGAGCACGTGCTTTTCATAAGGGCCAAAAGGCAGTACCTGATGTTGGAAGGACATTTTTTTGATGTTGGATGTTGGATATTGGATGTTGGATGTTATATAGTTAATTAAAAATCAATAATTAATAATTAAAAATTTAACATCAAGCATCAAAAATCTATTCAGTAAGTAAACGCAACAGCACCCCATTGGTCCACCCAAAGCCGTCCTGCACGGGGTATTCGCCGCCGCCGGCTTCGAGGCTGAGGTCCATCACGTTGTATTTTTCCACCATTTTGCCGGTGTTCTTGTACACTTTAACGTTGAGCGCCACCCAATTTTGCTTGATCTTGTCGGCCAGTTCGTTGAGGCCGTAGTTGCGAAGGCCTTTGATAGCCATCCACTGCAAGGGCGCCCAGCCGTTGGGGGCATCCCACTGCTGGCCGTTGTTGTTGAGGGTAGTAGTAAGGCCGCCCGGTTTCAGGAAGTCGCGCTCCAGCACTGCCGCAATCGATCTGGCCTGCTCGGGCGTAACCATGTTGAAATACAGGGGATAAACCATGGCCAATGACGGCACGCCCGTGATTCGCTTGTTTTGAAAATCGTAATCCATATAACAGCCGCGCTGCTCATCCCAGCAGAATTGTTGCAAGGTACGCTGTCGGCGGCTTGCCAGCCCGGCATACATTTTGGCGTTGGCCGAATCGCCTTTGACATAGTAGGCGTCGGCAATTGTCATCTCCAGGTGATACATCAATGCGTTGAGGTCGGGAGGCACTATCGCCGTAGTACGAATGGTTTCCAGTTTGTTGACGTCGGAAAGCCAGCGACTCGAAAAATCCCACCCCGAAGTGGCGGCAGCGCGCAGGTCGCGGTATACCTCGCCGGCAGGGCGGCCGGTTTTGGCGGCCGTCTCCACATCCTGACGGTAACTTTCAGGACGCGGCGTATCGGCGTTGTCCCAATAGCGGTTGAGCACGAGCCCATACTCCACCATCACAACGCTTTTCTCCGCCGGGTGGTTTCTGTTTACTTTGTCGCGACCGTTCATCCAAAAGGCGTATTCTTTTTCAAGCGATAATATGTATTTGGGCAATATCTCTTTGCCTTTTATTTCGGACAACAGTCGCACCATCAGGGCAAAAAACGGCGGCTGCGACCGGCTCAGATAATAAGTGCGGTTGCCGTTGGGTATAAATCCAATGGTATCTATCAAATAAGCAAAATTGTCTACCATGTGCTCGATCATCCCGGTTTTGCCGGCGGCCTGCAAACCAAGCATCGTAAAATAGCTATCCCAGTAATACACTTCGCCAAAACGCCCTCCCGGCACAATGTAAGGGTGCGGCAGCGGTATCAACGAGCCCGCATCGGCTATATCGGGGCGGCGCGTGAGCACATCCCACAAGGCGTTGATATGCTCGGCAGCCGAAAGCGCAGTGTCGCTCACAAAACCGCTGGCATACTGCCGGGGAAGATCAAAATTTTTGAGTACAAAATCTTTTAATTGAAACCCGGCTTGCGTTTTCTCCTTTTCATAATCAGCCATAATTTTTGCTGTCGCAAATTTGGGAATGCAATCCGCAAATGTCTTGCCGTCGGGAAAGATACCGGCCATCTGTACGTCTACAAACAATTGACCCCAACGCGCATCGGGCGATAAACCAACCGATGGGTCGGCCCCTGTAACCGCCTGTTTTTCGCTACACGACCAGTAGGTCAATAACAAGGCGATGCTCAGCAAATACAGCCAGATTTTCATGTTTTGTACCTTTTTGTTTGGGTAAATTTAGCAGAGTTTGGATAATTCGGGTTGCAGACTTGACATATTTTGCGGATAAATGTACTTTTACCGCGCAATTATTGTATTTTTTACACTTAGTTACACCTGATATGACCAGCGAGCACAAAAAAACCAAAATTGTGGCAACGGTAGGCCCTGCCTCCAGCTCTTATGACGTATTGTTGGAACTGGTAAGAGCAGGCGTCAATATCTTCCGGCTCAATTTTTCGCACAGTTCGCATGAAGACCACCAGCAGGTCATCAACTATATCACCCAGATCAACGACAAGTACAACCTGCACGTGGGTATCCTGGCCGACCTGCAAGGCCCCAAGCTGCGCGTAGGCAAGATTGAAAATGACGGGTTGGAGCTCAAAGAGGGCGACGTTATTACGTTCGTCAACGAAAAATGTGTAGGCAATATGGAGCGCATCTATATGAGCTACGAGCAATTTGCCGAAGATGTGGAAGTGGGCGAACGCGTACTGGTTGACGACGGCAAACTCGTCTTTGAGGTAGTCGAAACCAATAAAAAAGATACCGTCAAGCTGAAAACCGTGTTCGGAGGCGTATTATCGTCAAATAAAGGCGTCAACCTGCCCAATACTAAAATCTCACTGCCCTGTTTGACGGAAAAGGATTTAGCCGACCTCGACTTTATCCTCACGCAGCCGGTCAACTGGATCGCACTGTCTTTTGTGCGTTCGCCGAAAGACCTCAAAGATTTGCAAGAGCGCATCAACGCCCGCAATCACCCCGCCAAAATTATTGCCAAAATTGAAAAACCGGAGGCCGTAGAAAAAATTGACAAGATTATCAAGCAGGCCAACGGTATTATGGTGGCCCGCGGCGACCTGGGCATCGAGATGCCTATGGAAAAACTGCCCGTGACCCAAAAAATGATCATCCAGAAATGCCTCCAGCGCGCCCGCCCGGTGATTGTGGCCACCCAGATGATGGACAGCATGATCACCAACCCCAGCCCCACGCGCGCTGAGGTGTCTGACGTGGCCAACGCCGTACTCGACGGCGCCGACGCAGTGATGCTCAGCGGCGAAACTTCGGTGGGCCGCCACCCCATAGCGGTAGTAGAAGCAATGACGCGCATTATAGAAGAAGCAGAGAAAAATTACGACCTCGCCGCCCGCCAACGCCCGGTGCCTGCCAAAAATTCACGCACGTTCCTCTCCGATGTGGTTTGCTTTAACGCCGCCCGCACCGCTGAAGACCTCGGCGCACGCACTATCGTGGGCATGACCAGCTCGGGATACACGGCCTTCAAAGTGTCGAGCTACCGCCCCAATAGCGAAATCGTCATCTTCTCCGACCGCATGCATATGCTCTCTACCCTCAACCTGGTATGGGGCGTCAGATGCTATTATTACGACCGTTTCACTACTACCGATGAAACAATCCAGGATGTTATCGATATTATGAAAAATCTCAAGGTGGTGGATAAAGGCGATATCGTGGTGAATACGGGCAGCATGCCCCTGCACAGACGCCACCGCACCAATATGCTCAAGGTGACGGTGGTGGAGTAGTTTATCGGTTGTCGGTTGTCAGTTCGTTTATAGGTTTATTGGTTTATTGGTTTACATACCCCCAAACCTACAACCTACAACCTACAACCTACAACCCCCAACCTACAACCTACAACCTACTACCTACAACCTACAACCTACAACCCCCACTCAAACCGCCCTCCAAAACGTCGAATCTTCCTGAATCACGCATCC
>DAINSQ010000238.1:0-3793 GCA_036741235.1 Saprospiraceae bacterium
TCTCTGGCAGACCTGCGCCAACGACATCGCCATCTACCTGCCCGAACACGACGACAGTTTAGCGGTGGATTTCGGCTTGCAGAACGCTGTCGATTGCCCGCTTTGGGAGGTAGAAGCCGTAACGCCCTTCCTGCGCCGGTGTTTCGACAATACTTACGCCATCCGCTATTGCAATACCGGTACGGTAGCTTCCGACGGTACGGTGCAGGTCGTGCTCGATCCCTATTTCAGCTACGTTGGCAGCAGTCTACCCCTCGCCGGCCAATCGGGCGACACCTTGCTGTTTGCCTTCGACTCGCTCGACGTATTCGAGTGCCGGCAGATGACGCTCCAAATACACCTGGATTGTGACAGTACAGTATTGGGCCAGACCCACTGCCTGCAAACCCGGATTTTGCCCGACACCGTGTGCACCCCGCCCCCGGCGGAGTGGGACGGCGCCGACCTGCAGATGTCCGGTATTTGCCTGGGCGACGCTGTGGTGGTGGCCATCAGCAACACCGGCGCCGGCGATATGTCGGTGGCCACCCAGTATTTGGTCATCGAAGACCAGATCATGTTGCGCACCGGCGAAATCCAGTTGCTCAGCGGTCAGGATACCACCCTCGTCTTTTACCCCGGCGGCGCTACCCTGATCGTACTGGTTGACCAAACACCCAACCACCCCGACGACGAGCCGGCCATCGTAGTCGTCGAAGGCTGCGGCGCACCGCCTTTCTCTACTGGTTTTGCCCTGCAATTCCCCTACGGCGACTCTGCACCCAATTTCGACATCGAATGCCGGCAGAACATCGGTTCCTATGACCCCAATGCCAAAAGCGCGCTGCCTCAAGGTTACGGCGAAGACCGCCGGATTGCCCCCGGCGCTGCCATCGACTACCTCGTTCAATTCCAAAACGTGGGTACCGACACGGCCTTCCGGGTAGTGATCCGGGACACCTTGTCGCCCTGGCTCGACCTCGAAACCCTGCGAATGGGCGCCGCCAGCCACGACTATAACTGGAAAATCGCCAACAACAACACCCTCAAAATCGTATTCGACCCCATTGCCTTGCCCGACAGCAGCGTCAACGAGGCCGCTTCCAATGGATTTGTAAAATTTAGCATTAAACTAAAAGACAATACCCCCATCGGCGCAACGATCAACAACCAGGCCGGCATTTATTTCGACTTCAATGCGCCGGTTATCACTAATACGGTCAGCCATACGGTAGGCATCGAATGGCTCACCAGCGCAACAGACGAACCGGCAGCGGCTGCGGAACGCCCCGGCCTGCGCATTTATCCCAACCCCATGGGCGAAACCGCGCAGATCAGTTGGAGCGAAGGTGTCGCCTCCGGCGAATTGCGCCTGTTCGACCTCAACGGCCGGCGCCGCTGGCGTCGCCAAAATGCAGATCTGCCTTTTACCTTTGACAACCCCGGATTGCCGCAGGGCTATTACATCATGGTATTGTACCGGCACAACCAGCCGGTAGCGGGCGCCGCTTTGCTCGTCCGTTAATTAAGAGCATGTTTGGACATTCGTCAATTGACTGCAAACGGCAAATATTGTTTTATACATCGTTGCATTTTTTCGCCGTAGCTGCCGGCTACGTCTGCAAAATGCGCCTCCTCTAAAACAATATTTGCTCGCTTTCGCACAATCACGAAAATCCAAACACGCTCTAAAACGCAGTTGAATTATGAAAAAACTACAGCGCTACACGTTGTTATGGATTGTTATTTCCTGTTTCTTTTTTCCCGTAAAAAGCAGCAGCCAGGTTGTATTCACAAATTCCCAACCTGCCCCGGGTTTGACTTTTGACACAGCTCCCATCATCGACTGCTGGTTGTTTAGCCCCGATGGCTACTCTGCTACCAATCTGAATAACAGCATATTAGATAGCCCCTTCAACTTTTGCGGCACCGTAGAAAACCCGCAATGGCTGGCTTTTACAGCCAGAGATATTTCAGAAATTCAGATAAGGATCACCACCAGTTTTTGCTCCAATCCCAACGGATTACAAGCGGGAATTTATGAAGCGGCATATTGTAACGCCTTGGCGGGTATGGTTCCAAAAGGCAATTGTGTAGACGCATCGGGAAGTTCAGCCGTCTTTTTTGGATATGACCTCACGCCGAACCGGGTCTACTATATTTTTATCGACGGTTATGACGGCAGCATTTGCGATTACAACCTGGAAGTGATTCAAACGACGCCGGCCCCACCCGGCCAGCCCTATATCGACGGGCCGAACCAGGTCTTTGGCGGCCAAACCTATCAATACCAGTTGGTGCTGCCCAATTATCATAATTTCATGAATATTTGTAACAACACGATTTACCTGGATACGACCTTATGCCCCCTGATTGAGCCCTGCGACGGACCGCCTTCTCCGGTGTGGACTGCCCCGCCGGGTTCCAGTATCAGCCTGGGGCCGGGCGGATTATCCGTCAACGTTACCTTCGGCGCCGAGTCGGGGTTGGTCACCGTCGATTACCTGTGCCTGCATCTGGAGTTATGGGTAGAGGTGGATCCCGTCTTCTTTAACTGCGACCCCGATTTTTCACCGGCCAATATTTGCGATGAGGCCCCCCTGGTATGTTCCCAGGCTTTGTGGTGCGGAGACAACGCCGGCGCGCCATCAGCCAATGTTGGCAACCTGCCGCAGGTCGTCAATTGCTCTATTGCCAAAACCCAATGGCTGAGATTTGCGCCCTGTGACAGCACGGTAACGGTTGAGATCAATGTGGGGCCTTGCAGCAGTGTGTTGGGGCTTTCGTTTGCGGTGTTATCCACCGATGATTGCCAGCAGTTTAGCCTGGTAAATGCCTGTCAGGCTGTTGCGAGCAATACCACGCAAACCCTGACTTTCAGCAATTTGAGTCCCGGCGAAATGTACTATCTCTATATTGCCGGCAATAGCGGCGCCGCCTGTGATTATACCATTGAGTTTTTGAGCGGTCTGAGCTTTGATACGCCGGTGGTTACCATTACGGAAGTCACGCCGGGGTATATCGACGGTCCTTCATCGGTGTGCCTGGGCGAAACGGCCACATATACCCTTGTACCGCCGGTAATCGAAACTTCAGTGAGCGGCGGATCAGGCGGCTGCGCCCTGCCCGCCGAAGTTTGCAATAACAATGATGACGGCATCACCTTCGACATCGTGTGGCACGCCCCGCCCGGCGCCATTTTTGTGAGCGACAGCGTGAATGTGATGACGGTTGACATTATGTTCAATGACACCACTGACGGATTTGTATGGGTTGAACTCGTTCCCGACTCGCTGACCAACAATACGCCCGACGATAGTTTGGCTTGCAATTGTATTACCACCGGCTTTCAACCAAGTCCTATCGCACCTTTGCCCGTTGATGTGATGTATAACGTTGAAACGTATAACATTTTTCTCGATTGCTATAATCCTACGATCGATGTATGTGGCGTTACCTACACTTATTCCGGCTTTGGCTCGGATGTCATTACCTGTCAAGTGTATTGTGGTTTTGAAATTTACAATATTACCTACGACCTTTTGTCGTATATTTTCAATCCACTAGGCACGTTTGAAATTTGCGAAGGCGAATGTGTGGAGGTTCTAGGGCAACAATACTGTGCTGCCGGTTCTTACACCCGTATTACATTTGATGATCCTTGCTGGATTGCCAATGTTTTCGAGGTGGTTGTCATACCCCCGTCGGTCGACATTTTGGGGACTGTTTACCTTTGCCCCGGCGAATGCTTCAACTTCGCCGGCGTCGACTACTGCGCGGCGGGCGACTACGACATTCCCGGTGTTGACCCGGC
>DAINSQ010000238.1:3893-5607 GCA_036741235.1 Saprospiraceae bacterium
GCGGGCGACTACGACATTCCCGGTGTTGACCCGGCTACCGGCTGCCCCAACTCGACAATCTTTTCCATACAAATCAACCAACCCCAGCAGGTAGGCGTATCACTGCCCGTCCCGATTTGCAACCCGGTGACAGGCGACTACTCCGTCAGCGTATACATCACCGGCGTGCCGCCGTTCTACATCAACGGCGTGACAACCTCAAACAACTACTACCTCTCACAACCCATAGAAAGCGGCGAGCCGTATTACTTACAGATCTACGACAGCAGTCCCTGCAACGCCCTTGTGCCGGTCATACTGGCGGGTACCTTCCACTGCGGGCCGCTGTGCCTATCGCAAACCGGTGCGATGAACCCAGAACTATTGGAAATTTGTGCCGACCAAATAGCCGCGCCAACGCCAGTCAGCGGATACACCGTCGCGCCCGGCGACACCTTCGAATACGTTTTGCATACGGCTGCCGATACCATCCTGGGGCAGGTACTAATGCGCAACACAAGCGGGCAATTCGCCTTTGACGAAGCCATTTTAGACATCGATCAGACCTACTACATCTCCCTCATCATCGGCCCGCCGGGGTTGAATGGGGGCGTAGACACCGGCAGCCCCTGCCTGAAAGTCGCCAATGGCCAGCCCCTTCAGTTCAAAGCCCTGCCGCAATTGACGCTGACGGGCGACAGCCTCCTGTCCTGCCATCAGCCGCAGGCTGCCCTGCAATGGAGCAGCGATATACCCATAAACACGGCAACCTGGACAGGCCCTGAAGTCCAGGGAAGTTCCGCAGCCAGTTTGATGGTGTCAACACCCGGTACGTACACGGTACAAGTCTGGACCGCCGCAGGATGTACCTCAAGCGCCACTGCATTACTAAGCGCCGACTTCAGCGAACCCTTGCCTGCGCCGTCATTGCAACTTGTAGCGCCCGCCTGTTTTGGCGAAAGCAACGGCTCAATCACCATCGGAGAAATGAACAGCGGCACGCCGCCTTACGATTACACCATCAGCGGCCAGCCCATAATGGAAAACCTGTTATCGGGGTTATCTGCCGGCAGCTATCCACTGGTTGTCGTCGATGCCAACGGCTGCCGGTTCGACACACTGTTGCAAATCAGCGAGCCTCCGCCCGTAGCGGTTGAATTGGGTGAAGACCTTTACATCGCCATCGGTGAGCGCATAACAATAAAAGCCATCAGCACCATCTCGCCGTTTGCCATCACCTGGGATAGCAATGCCGGCGAAAAGTGGGAAAACACCCTGTCGATAGAAGTGCAACCTTTGACCACAACAACGTACACCATACTTATAGCCGACGAAAACGGCTGCGAAGCCGGTGACGACATTACTGTTTTTGTAAAAAACAACGTCGACATCTACATACCAAATGCCTTTTCCCCCAACAACGACGGCATCAACGACCGGTTCACCCTTTTCGGAAAAGCCGGACAAATTGAAAACATCGTAGAACTACTGATTTTCGACCGCTGGGGCGATCTGGTTTTCCGCAAAAACAATTTTGCGCCCAACGACGAAATGCTGGGCTGGGACGGCAGCGCCCGCGGCAAAGCGCAGTCGCAAGGCGTCCATGTATACTACGCCGTCGTAGAACTGGCCGGCGGCCGGCAGGTAAAGCTGCAGGGCGAGGTGGTAGTGGTGAGGTGAAGTAGGTTGTAGGTTGTAGGTTGTAGGTTGTAAGTAAAAAAACATACTCATAACT
>DAINSQ010000239.1:0-5598 GCA_036741235.1 Saprospiraceae bacterium
GCCTTGAGTTTAACTTCATTGCTTCCGCGTTAATTGATACCTGCTAAATAGTTACGAATTTTGAATGTTTAGTGTTGAATTTTTTGGGGGGAGGGTTATTCATTTTGGATTGGGTGGTTTTCACTATTGAGGACAATTTTTTCCAGGAGCGCCTTGTACAATGAAATAGATTGAATAGCGAATTCTAAAGATTTCTCTTGAATGAGGTTCTTTAGCATTTTCATTTGATTTTGGTTTTAGTAATGTTAAGAACGAATAATCATAGTCACTTAAAAAATGAAGAATGTATTCATTCAACATTAATTAAAGCTTTCCAAAAAGTTAGTATTGCACTTATTGGACAGTATATTGCCAAAGGTAAGTATGTAATATAGATTTGCAAAAAAAATCGAAAAAAAATGAGTGCAGTAAAAGAGACGCAACATTATGTACATGCTCATGGCATGCCATCCAAAGGAAAAATACTCATGGTGGCCAGCAGTCCGTCAACATCGCAGCAGACGGGCTGGCCTATTGGTTTTTGGGCAGCCGAGCTTACGCACCCTTTGCGGGTATTTCAAGAGGCGGGTTACGAAGTCGAGCTTGTTTCGACCGAAGGCGGCAAGTTGATGATGGACGGCTACTCCAACCCCACGGATGCCAGCGGTTATTCGGCTCACGACGTCATTTCGCTGGGATATATGCAGCAGGCATGGTTTAATGAGATGCTCGACAACACCCGCAAACTCACCGATGTCAACCCCGATAATTACGAAGCTATTTTTCTGGTTGGCGGTCAGGGGCCGATGTACACTTTCCGCGGCAATCACGATTTGGAAAAATTGTTTGTAGCCTTTTATGAAAGCGGCAAACCCAGCGCGGCGGTGTGTCATTCCACCACTTTGCTGCTCGAGGCTAAAAAATCCAATGGCGAGTTGCTGGTCAGCGGCAAGACCTGGACCGGCTTTGCCGACGCCGAGGAAGAATACGCTGATCAGGCCGTGGGTATGAAAATCCAGCCTTACCGTATCGAAACCGAGGCCCGCAAAATTGCCGGTACGAACTTCAAGGTGGCTGCGCCTTTTTCTTCCTATGCTATCGCCGATGGCAATCTTGTGACCGGGCAACAACAAAACTCGGGCGCCGCAGCCGCTGAAATGGTTGTAGAACTCCTTGGAAAATAACCAACCTGTCACTTTATTAAGATGATAATAAAACGCAATTTCCACCCCTTGCGGGTATGGGCTTACATCAAAAACCAGGTACTGTTTGCCCTGTTTTGGGCGGTAGCAGTGTGGTTGATATTTTATTTCACCAAGCGGCCTGAATTGGCATTCAACTTCACGCCCATTGGCGTATTGGGCTCTGCGCTGGCGATATTTGTCGCCTTCCGCAACAACTCGGCGTACGCCCGTTGGTGGGAAGCCCGTACCTTATGGGGTGGAATTGTCAATTCGAGCCGGGTGTTGGCCAGGCTGGTCATCACCTTTGCCGACAGTCATGCTCACCAGCCCAATTACGACAAAGCCCGCAGCGAGGCTTTCAAGAAAAGTCTGATATACAAGCAAATTGCCTGGGTACATGCATTCAGGATGCAACTGCGCGGACAAAACAACTGGCAGGAATTGCAGGCGCTGTTGTCGCCGGAGGAGTACGCTGAATTAATGACCAAAGACCACAAAGTTAACCACCTGCACCTGCTGATGGGGCGCCGGTTGTACGAGGCCATGGCCAACGGCACGCTCGGCGGATTTGACAGCTTCCAGGTGGAGGGGCAATTGCTGGCATTGGCCAACTACCAGGGCGGCGCCGAACGCATCAAAAACACGCCGTTGCCGAGGCAATACGACTTTTTTACCCGCATTTTTGTTGCGCTGTTCGCCGCCTTACTGCCCTTTGGGTTGTTGGGCTTTTTTCTGAGCGAAAACCTCCAGCCCTTTTCGTGGCTTGTCATTCCCATGTCGGTACTAATTGCCGGCGTATTTATCATCATGGAGCGCACCGGCGCCGCCAATGAAGACCCCTTTGAAAACCAAGTAACCGACGTAGCGCTCAGCGCCATTTGCAATACCATTGAACGCAACCTGCGGGAGATGCTGGGAGAAACGGATTTGCCGCCCAAACTGGAACCAGTGGATGGGTATCTTTTTTAAAAAATTAATATCGGATATATAGTTTATTAATTTAACCGATATTAAAAGTATTTTTTCTATCTTTGTTAAATGGATTGGCAACATTACCCCTATCATTTTCAAGGATTGGAAAGACATTTTAGCCGGATCAACGAAAAAAAGGCAAAACTTGACGCCCTTCGGCCATTGCCCGACGCAGCGGTACGGCAGATTCGGAATAACCTGGCCATGGAATGGACCTATCACTCCAACGGCATAGAAGGGAATACCCTGACGCTACAGGAAACCAGAGTTGTCATTGAAGATGGTCTGACAATTGGGGGAAAGTCCTTGCGCGAACATTTCGAGGCTGTTAACCACCGGGAAGCGATTGATTGGGTTGAACAGCTTGCTCATTCAACACAATTTTTACAGGCATCGAATATCTTGCAAGTACACGCTTTGCTACTACAAAAAATCGAAAAAGAATTTACAGGCAGATACCGCAACGCAGGCGTGCGAATAGCAGGGGGCAATTTTATACCACCTGATGCGCTAAAGGTTGATGCTTTGATGGATGAGCTGATCAATTGGGTGAATGAGTCTGACGACAAACAATCGGTAGTCGTTAAAGCCGCTATTTTTCACCATCGCTTGGTGTGGATACACCCATTTTTTGACGGCAACGGCAGAACTGCTCGCCTGGTTTTCAATTTACTGCTGATGAGAGCGGGCTTCCCGCCTGCGATCATACTCAAAAACGACCGCAAGAAGTATTACGATGCGCTTAACAAGGCTAATCAAGGCGATTACGGCAAACTGCTACTGCTGGTGTTACAATCGCTGGAGCGTTCGCTTGATATTTACTTAAGCAATCTATCAAATACTTACGACGATTATCAGCCCATTTCGGCGATAGTGAACGAGCCCGGATTCCCCTATGGGCAGGAGTATCTCAGCCTGCTGGCACGGCGCGGCGAAATTGACGCCTTTAAAGAGGGGCGAAACTGGGTGACCTCCAGAAATGCCGTGAATCAATACATGGATTCAAGGATTCGAAAAAGAAAAACAGCAAAAACATGAAAATAGCGATTATCGGCGCCGGCAATGTAGGCGGCGCTTTGGCAACCCACTGGGCGGAAAAAGGACATAAGATTTACCTGGGCGTTCGCAATACCGCCGATTTCAAGGGCAAGGAACTGCTCAACAACCCCAATACTTCGGCGCACCCCATAGCGGAAGCCGTGCAAATGGCCGAGGTCGTTTTGCTGGCTACGCCGGCCCCGGCAGCGGTTGACATTGCCCGGTCGCTGGGCGATACTACCGGCAAGATCATTATTGACGCCATGAATATCGTGATGGGCCGCGGCCCGCAAGGTTATGCCAATACCGCCGACGCCATCCTCGATCACACTGCTACGCGCGATGTGGTGAAGTGCTTCAACACGACGGGCTACAACAACATGAAAAACCCCGTTTATGGCGACACGGCTATCGACATGTTTGTAGCCGGCGATAGCGCCCGTGGCAAGGCCGCCGCCATCCAACTGGCCAAAGATGCCGGTTTCGCGGAGTGTTACGACATCGGCGGCAACGACCGCTTTAACCTGATAGAGCAATTTGCCTGGTTTTGGATCAACCTGGCGATGTTTCAGGGGCAAGGCCGGGAGATTGGGTTTAAGTTGTTGAAGCGATAGAATAGGGGGGAAGACTATAGCAATAAATCATCCCATAATTGCGAGCATACCAAATATTCCGCCTCCCAGTTCTTGCCGGCCCGATATTTGAACGCGAGCCTCTGCTTCTTTTCTTGAAATACCTTTGGTAAAAAGTCGCCAGGCTATCTCACCGTCGATGACTACGTCGCAGACGGGAGTTGCGGGGCAGTCAGCGGATAACGCCCAATGATCCGCTTCCCGAAGCAGGTACCAATCGCCGCCGGCTTCGCCGGTGATGTGGAAGCAAATGCAGGCGCCGTCGGGGGCCGGCGTATCGCGGTAATGGTGGGGGAGCGCCCGCATCGAAGTTTCGAGGTAGGGGTGGTACAATTCCCTCGTGTAGAGGGGCGCCTCCTGGCCTGTGGCCAATCTGATTTGTTGCTGGTGGTGCCACTTTTCGGTGTACTCCCGGGCGATGTGAAACCAGTTGAGCGACTCCTGTTCGCCGGCCCAGGCTACCGAAAAAACGGCTTTTGCATTGGGATCAAGCGATTCGAGATATGCAGTGTATTGCTTGCCGGTAATTTCCAGTAGTTCGATCAATACCCGCGGACTTAAGCGCCTCATGGCTTTTACCCAGTCGGCGTTGAGGCCGTCGAGGAAATCAACGAGATCCTGGTAGGAATTTATTTCGCCCGGTTGCTCGCCGAAATAGCCGTCGCGAAGCATCGACAGGGTGCGCAGGTTGCCGTCGAGCAGGTGGGCGGCAATGTCTTTGATGGTCCACTGGCCCGCAAGAGTGGGGTGCTGCCAGTCGTCGTTGCTGAGCGAATGGAGTAATTCGATCAGCAGGTTATCCAGCGTGGGGAAAAGGTGGATGGTAGGGATGAATGTGCGCACGACTGTTTAAGTTTTGGTTACCAAGATTTTATCGATGCGTTGGCCATCTTTGTCTACTACTTCCAGTTCCAGCCGGTCAAACGTGATTTTTTCGCCTACTTGAGGAAGTGCCTGGGATCTGGAGAGCATAAGACCCGCCACCGTCAGGAATTTGCCTTCCTGCTGCTTGTCCATTTGGAGGTTGAAATACCTCAGGAATTCTGATATAGGATATTGACCATCTACCAACCAGGAGTTCTCATCGCGCTGCGTGATTTGGTATTCCATCTCGTGTTCTTCGCTAACGTCGCCAACCAGGGCGTCTACCACATCATCCATAGTGACCATGCCTTTCGTAGCGCCGAATTCGTCGATGATGATCGCGTAGTGCAGTCGTTCAGCTTTGAACAATTCGAGCAGGCGGTAAGCCGGCATGGATTCGTTGACGAATAATGGGTGCTTGAGGTAGGTTTTTAGCGCAAATGTTGATTCGGAAGTAGCAGAAAACAGATCTTTGAGCAATACGATGCCCACCACCAGGTCGATATCGTTGTCTTCGCAAACGGGATAGGCCGAGTGTTTTTCCTCTCCCACTTTTTTGCGAACCGTGGTAAGGTCGTCATTTTCGTCAAAATATATGAGGTCGTTGCAGTGGGTCATCAGGGAGTTGACCTTGCGGTCGCCCAGTTCAAAAACGCGTTCTACGATATTCTGCTCAATGTCCTGGATTTCGCCGCCGTCGGCGCTTTCCTTGATGATTGATTTGATTTCTTCTTCTGAAATTTTGCTGTCAATATTGCTTTTGATCCCTAAAACTCTCAAAATAATGTCATTCGTAGTGGTGAGCAGCCATACAAACGGCGAAGTGACGGTAGACAGCCAGGTCATAGGGCGGGCCAATGCCATGGCGATGGGCTCCGGAAATGTTAGTCCCAGCCGTTTGGGCAGTAATTCACCCAGCAAGATGGACA